>NZ_JBUYWT010000015.1:0-172407 GCF_055264925.1 Bradyrhizobium sp. KZN70725 | reverse complement strand
TGAACACCATCAGTTTGAGGGACGACCGCCTTCCAACCAACAGGCCGCTCGCGAGCGCGCTTCCAAATTGCGCCGTAGCGAGCGGGCGGCCGGCCCGTTACCCCATCTACGAAGGCGTGAGCCTACCCACCTGCCCAGACGTCGAGCACGTAGCGGTTCCTGGTGCCCATTTCCTCGATCCAGCGCGCGGCGGCGTCAGTGTCGACACCGGTGCGCTCGCGATAGATCGACATCAGGGTCGCCTTGACGTCGGGCTCCATCCTGCCGCCGTCGCCGCAGACATAGACGATCGCGCCCTTCTGGATCAGCTCCCAAACCCGGTCCTTCTGCGCGGCAACGAGGTGCTGCACATAGGTCTTCGGGCCATCGGCACGCGAGAAGGCGGTGTGGAGTTCACTGACGCCGTCGGCTGCGAACGCCTTCAGCTCATCCGCATAGATGAAGTCCTGCTCGGGGTGCCGGCAGCCGAAGAACAGCATCGCCGGGCCCAGCGTCGCGCCCTGCGCCTTGCGCGCGGCGCGCTCCTGCAGGAAGCCACGGAACGGTGCGAGCCCGGTGCCCGGCCCGATCATGATGATCGGCACGGCGTTGTCGTCCGGCAGGCGGAAGCCGGCCTTGGTCTCCTTGATGGTGGCGTGGACGGTGTCGCCGGCGCGGCGGCGCGCCAGGTAGTTCGAGCAGACGCCCTTGTAGATGCCGCGGCCGGAACTTGCCGGCGCCTCCACCACGCCCACGGTGACGCTGCAGCGCTGCGCCTCGCCGGCCGGAGACGACGAGATCGAATAATAGCGCGGCGCCAGCAGCGACAGCATTTCGAGATAGAGGTGGAACGGCAGCTCGCAGGCCGGATATTCCTCGAGCAGGTCAAATACCGATTTGCGCTTCGCCAAGACGTCGGCGCGATAGCGCGCGGCCGAGGCATCGTCGTCCCCGACATAGGCCATCAGCTTCGGCTTGGTCACCGGGCAGCGAGTGTGCTCGGCCATGATCTGGATCTGCTTGCGGGTCGCGACCTGCTGCAGCTCGACGAACTCGGTGAGCAGCCGTCCGACCGACACGGCGTTGCCGATCGGCAGTTGCGCGCGGCGGCCTTCCGAGACCTGCAGACGGATCTGGTCGGCCGGCAGGAAGCCGAAGCGGCGCGCAACGGAATCGACCAATGTAGGATCGTTGCGCGGCACCACGCTGAGATGATCGCCGACGCGGTATTTCAGACTGGACGGCAGCTCGACCTCGATATGCCGGGTCGAACGCTCCGACGGATGAGCGCCTGCCTTGGTCTGCAGCTCGCTGTTGGCGAGCACCTTCATCGGCACCGCGCCGCCTTGCGTCACGATGGTGTTGACCGCACCCTGCGCCACCGGCTCGATCGCATAGAGCGGCTCGTCCTCGGCGGTGCGGGTGAAATTCCAGTCGATGCCGAATTCCTTGGTCGCGACCTTCGCCGCCTCCGGGAACCATTTCTGGAACTGGCCGTCGAGATCGCTGCGCGCATCGCCCTCGCCGCGCGGATAGACCGCGCGCGCGCCATGTTTGGTGAGCTGCTCGTCGATGAAGCGCGGCACCGACTGGTAGGTCGCCGCCCAATCGCTGTTGCCGCAGCCGAACACCGCGTAGCGGACCTTGGCGAAGGCATCCTTCGGCAGGTCGCTGTCGAGCCATTTGACGAACTGCGTCGCGTTGTCGGGCGCCGCGCCATTATAGGAGGCGCAGATGATCAGCACGCCGCCCTCCTCCGGCAGCTTGCCCACATAATCGTCCAGCGGACCCAGCCGCGTCGCGAAGCCGTTGATCTCCGACAGATCGGCCATGCGGGTCGCCAGTTCCTCGGCGGAGCCGAGATTGGAGCCGTAGAGCACCAGCATCGGCGTGTTGTGGCCGGGACGCGTGGTCGGCGCGCGCGGAGCCTTCGGCGCGGCCGCAACCGCGCCCGTGCTGCCGGCGAACGCGCCGCGGTCCTTGTCGTCGCGCGGCCGCACCTTGATCCTGAAGCCATCCGGCTTGACGGTCAGCGTCTCCTTCAGATGCATCTGGTAGCGATGCACGTCGATCAGCTTGAAGCGTTGCAGGATCATCCCCATCGCCAGCGCCGCCTCGTGCATGGCAAAGCCGCGGCCGATGCAGGCGCGCTGGCCGTTGCCGAACGGCTTCCAGGCATTGATCGGGCGCTTGGCCTCCGCCTCACGGCTGAAATTCTCGGGATCGAACACGTCGGGGTTCAGGCCCCAGACGCTGGGATCGCGATGCAGCGCCATCACCAGGATGGTGATGAAGGTGTTCTTCTTCAGCTTGTACTTGCCGCCGATCATCTCATCGTTGAGCGGCGCGATGCCGTAGGCCGGCGCCGGCGGCCACAGCCGCAGCGCCTCCTTCAGGCATTGCGTGATGTAGGTGAGTTGGGTCACCTGCTGATAGGTCGGCCGCGCATTGACGTCGGGACCGAGGACGCGATCGACCTCCTCATAGGCCTTCTTCAGCACCTCCGGGTGCTTCAGCAGCGCGTAGATCGTGCACGACAACAGGCCGCTGGTGGTCTCGTGGCCGGCGATCAGGAAGGTGTTGATCTGGTAGCGGATGTTGACGTCGTCGAGCTGCTCGCCGGTGGCGCGGTCGACGCCGGTCATCATCGCCGCCAGCATGTCCTTCTTGTCGTCGGTCGCGGCGGTGCTGCCGCGCCGCTCGGCGATGATCTCGTCGACCATCTTGTTCATGAAGGCGACGTCGTCGGCGAGCGTCCTGCGCCGCTTCTGCATCCACAGACCCTCGAGCGGCAGGCCGCGGGTCATCATGATGGTTTCGAGCGAGCGCACCAGCGATTCCACGAACGGGTGGTAGTCGCGGCGGTAGAATGAATTGAAGCGGTAGTCGAAGCCGCAGAGGCCGATGGTGTCGAGGGTGAGCGCCGTCATGTCGTGGACGACCTCGATCTCCTCGTCGGCGTTGAGGCGCTCCCATTTCTTGACCAGCTGCTCGGCGATGTCGACCATGCTCGGGTGGTACGACTGCATGGCGCGGTTGCCGAACGGCTGCATCAGGATGTTGTGCGCCTTGCTCCAGTTCGGCTCCTTAGTGTCGGCGGTGAACAGGCCGTCGCCGCCGACCGCACGCACCCGGCGCAGCGAGCCGCGCACCGCCTTGTCGAAGCGCTTCTCGTCGGAGAGCTCGTCGACGAGATCGTGGCCGGACACGATCACGAGCGGCGCGCCCATCATGTCGAGCCAGAAGATCGGTCCGAACTCCTTGGAGAGCTTGACGAGATGCTGCACCGGCGCGGTCGAGTCCAGCGACAGCATATTGCCGACCACCGGCTTCGTCGGCGGATGCGGAATCGGACTCAGTCTGTTGCCGGACGCCATTTTCGAAGTGCCCCCTCTAACCTCAGTCATTCCGGGATGGTCCGAAGGACCAGACCCGGAATCTCGAGATTCCGGGTTCGATGCTGCGCATCGCCCCGGAATGACGACGCCGTCGTCAGCCAAACCGCTTTCTGCGCCATTCGATCAGCTTCGCGCTGACTTCGTCAGGCTTTTCCTGCTGCGTCCAATGGCCGCTGTCCTTGACCAGGTACTTCTCGAGGTCCGGCACCAGCCGCTCCATGCCGTCGGCGGCCGAGGGCGGCAGCACCGCGTCGTTCTCGGCCATGATCATCAGCGACGGCACCCGGACGTGATGGTCCAGGCCGGCCGAGCGCTCCCAGTTGCGGGTGAAATTGCGATACCAGTTGATGCCGCCGGTGAAGCCGGTCTTGATGAAGGTGTCGACGAACACCTTTTTTTCGTCCGCGGACAGGACCGGCGTGCGCGGGTCATGCTTGGCGTCGTAGTTCGCGATCATCTGCGGAAACGCCAGGTTGAGCCGCGCCGAGGCGCCGACGCCGGCGATCGGCTGTTCGGGCGGCGCGTCCGCCGGACGCGGCACCGGCTTGCGCATGAAGGCGTCGAAGGTCTGCTCGACGCGGCTGCCGAAGATGCGGTCGGGCTCGCGCGCCGGATCCTGGAACTGGACGATGTACATGTGATCGCCGAAGCGCTGGCGGAACAGCGCGATCGGGTCCATCGGCGCGCGGTCCCAATGCGGCGTGTTGACGCCGACGACGCCGGCGACCCGCGCAGGATGCCTGAGCGGCATCTGCCAGACGACAAAGCCGCCCCAGTCGTGACCGACGAAGATCGCCTTGTCGATCTTGAGATGGTCGAGCAGGCCGACGAGGTCGCCGGTCAGGTGCTCCATGTCGTAGGCCTCGACCGGCTCCGGCCGGTCGGTCGCGCCATAGCCTCGCTGATCCGGCGCAATCACCCGGATGCCGGCCTCGCCCAGCGCCTTGACCTGGTGGCGCCAGGAGAACGCCAGTTCAGGCCAGCCGTGGCACAGCACCACCGGCGGCGTGTCGGTCTTGGGGCCTGCTTCATAAAACCCCATGCGGATGCCGTTCGTCTCGGCGAACTGCAGCGGTGGCATCTCAATCATCGACAGGGATCCTTATTCGGCTGCGCCCTTGATGTCCGCGGGCGGGGGAGCGAACGCCGCCTCGAGGACATCGAACTCGAGCGGCAGCATGTCGCACATCACCTGCACGTGGGGAATGATGTTGGCGCCCACGATGAAGCCGAAATCGAGCTGATCGCGGTAGCTCTGCACGGTGATGTTGAGCGCCACGCCGTGGGTCGAGATCGAAACCGGGAAGATGTGCAGCAGCTCGGCACCGGCCGCATACAGCGTCTGCCGCGGCCCCGGCACATTCGAGACCGTGATGTTGGTGGCCGGCGGCAGCACGTTGGAGAGGTCGGAGCGGCTGTAGAGCAGCGCCATGATCTGCACCAGGATCGGCGCGCCCAGCAACGAGATGTTGGTGACCTGCGGCACCAGGGCGCGCAGCGGATGCGACATCTCCTTGGACTTGGTCGACTGCGCGATGATGGTTTCGAGCCGCTTCCTTGGGTTTTCGATGTCGGTCGCGATCGAGCAGATCATGCCGAACACCTGGTTGTTGGATTCGGCGTTGCCCTCCTCGCGCAGCGAGATCGGAACGCCTGCCGTCAGCGACTTGTTCGGCAGCGCGCCCTGGCTGATCAGATAGCGCCGCACCACGCCGGAGGCGAGCGCCAGCACGACGTCGTTGAGCTTGCCGCCGGACGCCTTCGCCAGTGCCTTGGCACGCGACAGCGAGATCGAGGTGCCGGCAAAGCTGCGCTCGGACGAGATCGCCTTGTTGAGGATGGTCGGCGGCGAGGACATCGCCTGCAGGCTTTCGCGCGACCTCGGATCGGCGACCTTGGCGACGACGTCGGACAGGCTCTTCATGACCGTCGGCATGGAGCCGGCGAACTTCACCGCGCTCTCGATCTGGAACATGGCGTTGTCGAACAGGATCGAGCCGAGATCGCTCTTGCCGGAACGCGGCAGCTCCAGGCTCTTCTGCGCGGCGGCGGCCGCCTCGAACGGCTGGGTCCAGAGTTGCTGATAGGCGTCGATCAGATTGGCCGCGATGTCGCGCGGCTCCTGCGCGACTTTCTTCGCGCTCGGCGGCTCGATCTCGCGCGGCACCGGCGTCAGGTCGTAGATCATGCTGGTCAGCGCCGCGCCGGCGCCGCCGTCGATGCAGGCATGGTGCATCTTGGAATAGAGCCCGATCTCGTTGTCCTTCATGCCCTCGAAGACGTAGAACTCCCAGAGCGGGCGGGCGCGGTTCAACAGCTTGGCGTGCATCCAGCCGACGATGCGCTCCAGTGTCGCGCGATCGCGCGGCGCCGGCAGGCTGGCGCGGAAGATGTGCCGGTCGATGTCGAACTGATCGTCCTCGACCCAGGACGGGTGATCGATGTCGAGCGGCGCCTTCTGCAGGCGTGCCTTGAGGATCGGCGCGATGTGCAGCCGCGAGGCGATCATCGCCTTGAACTCCTCGAAGAAGTCGCCCTTGTAGCCGTCGGGCAGGCGGAAGATCGCCATGCTGCCGACATGCATCGGCATTTCCGGCGTTTCCAGATAGAGAAACGATGCGTCCAGCGAGGACAGCTTCTTGGCGTCGCTCATGGTCTCCTCCCGAGAGCCTACTTACGCGGGCGCCTTGGGCGGCGCTTCTCGTCGTTTGGTCAGGATAGTGCCTGTTCTGCCGGCCCGTAGGCAATGGCAAAGGGGCCCGAGCGGTCAAAATGCCGGAACTCCCCTTCCGGCTGGGCCAGCCGGTCCGCAATCGCCCACAGCGCCGCAGGATTGACGCCGAGGCCGATATGGCTGGCGAAATGCACCTCGATGTTCTCGGCGGTGGCCGACGGCCGCACGCGCGAGGTCCGCCAGTTCACGATGCCATCGGTGCGGGAATAGATCGAGGTCGTCGGCACCGGCATGTCGCCGGCGATCGCGGCGCGGATCTCAGGGATGTCGTCCACAGCTTCGCCGGACAAGAGCTCATAGAGCCGCGTCGCATTGGTGGCGCGGATGTCGTCGGCGAACGGGCTGCCCAGCGTCATGATGGAGCGCACCAGCTCCGGCATCTGCGACGCCAGGTCGCGCGCATAGACGCCGCCGAGGCTCCAGCCGATGATCGAGACCTTGCGCCCGGTCGCCTCATGGACCCGCTTCAGCAGGTCGCGCAGCGCAGCCCGCCTGCTGGAAATCCCGCCGAAATTGCGGCCCATGTTCCAGGCATAGGCATCGTAGCCGAGCTCCTTGAGATAGCGCCGCATCGGCGCCATCGAAAGGTCGCTGGCAAGGAAGCCCGGCAGCGCCAGCACCGGATGACCATCGCCCTTCGGCGCCTGCATCAGGAGGGGCGACAGCAGCAGGCTCGAATTGAGTTCGAGCACGCCGCGCGCCTCCGCCAGCATCAGGAACAGGCTCGGCGGGCGCAACCGGCGTTCGGTCCCATCAACGCTCCTGTCCATGTCGGTCACTATTTCTTCTTGCTCGTGCCGCCGAAGCCGGCCATCGCCACGAACATGTCCTGGAAGCGTTCGGCGAGCTTGGGATCGAAGGTGAACCAGCTCTGCATGAGCGATTCCGGTGAGATCTTGTCGATGTTCGACGTCATCTGCTGCTGCAGCTTGTCCATCACCGCCGCCTGCATCGGCCCCACATCGGGCAGGCCGAAGAATTGCCGCGCTTCGAGGGGCGTACAATCTATCTCGACGTTGACTTTCATATCCGCCTCCTCAAATGCGCCTTGGCCCGCCACAGTATCGCCGGGACGGGGCGAGTTGCGCAAGCGAGCCGTACCTGCCCCGGGGGGCAGTCGGCCTCAATCATCCGTTATGGTCAACCAAACCGTTTGGAGCGGTTGCTCGAGGCGCGCCGGTGATCATTCCCGTGACCGACAAGCGGCACTCCGAAAGTCGAATGTCACGCGTTCGCGCCAACAGCCTACTCTCCAAGCCGGTTCATTGCGCTGCACCCGCGCGGATGGGTTAACCCTTTGGCAGATCGCGCTTGCGCGGCCGGTAAACTCTGGCAACATGGATCAATAATACCAGCCGGACAAAGCAGCCGGCGGACAAAAACGGGGACGCGGGATTACATGTCGGGACGTTGGAGTTTGTTTGCGGCCACTGTCGCCGCACTCGTCGCCTTTGCTTTGCCGGCATCGGCCCAAACGTTGAAGTATGCGAACCAGGGCGAGTTGAAGTCGCTGGATCCCTACACGCTGAAGGAAACCACGACGATCGCGCACCACGCCCACGTCTACGAAGGCCTCACCGCGCGCGACAAGGACCTCAAGATCATTCCGGCCCTGGCGGAAAGCTGGGAGACGCTGAGCCCGACCAAATGGCGCTTCCATCTGCGCAAGGGCGTGAAATTCCACAATGGCGATCCCTTCACCGCCGACGACGTGCTGTTCTCGGCCGAGCGCGTCCGCGCCAAGGGCTCCAACTTCCTCAGCAACGTCCCGGCCGACGCCAAGTTCAGTAAGGTCGACGACTACACCGTCGACGTAACGCTCGACTCGCCCAATCCCATCCTGATCTCGCAGTGGGATAGCTGGTACATCATGGACAAGAAGTGGAGCGAGGAGAACAACTCGGTTGCACCGACGCCGGCCTCCGCGACCACGCCGAGCTACGCGGCGCTGCACGAGAACGGCACCGGCCCCTTCACGATCGAGAGCCACCAGCCCGGCGTGAAGACCGTGTTCAAGGCGTTTGCCGGCTATTGGCGCAAGCCCGAGCATAATCTCAAGGAGATCATCTTCACCCCGATCGGCTCCGACGCCACCCGCGTTGCCGCGCTGCTCTCGGGCGAAGTCGACGTGATCGAACCGGTTCCGCTGCAGGACATCCAGCGCGTCAATTCCAGCGGCGTCGCCACCGTCATGACCGCGCCGGAGATTCGCACCATCTTCATCGGCATGGATACGGCGCGCGACGAGCTGCTGTATTCCAACGTCAAGGGCAAGAATCCGTTCAAGGACATCCGCGTCCGCGAAGCCTTCTACAAGACGATCGACGTCGATCTGATCAAGACCCGCGTCATGCGCGGCATGTCGACCCCTTCGACGTTGATGATCGCCCCCGAGCTCTATCCGCTGTCGAAGGAATTCACCCGGCCGAAGCTCGATCCTGATGGTGCCAAGAAGCTGCTGGCCGACGCCGGCTATCCGAACGGCTTCGAAGTCACGATGGACTGCCCGAACGACCGCTATGTCAACGACGCCGCGATCTGCCAGGCGGTGGTCGGCATGCTGGCCCGCATCGGCGTCAAGGTGAACCTGCTGGCGCAGCCGAAAGCGCAGTATTTCGCCAAGGTGCTGAAGCCCGGCGGCTACCAGACCTCGTTCTTCATGCTGGGCTGGACGCCCGCGACCTCCGACTCGCACAACGTGCTGCACGACATCCTCGGCTGCCGCGACGATCCGAAGGATGCCACAAGGGGCGAGGCCAATCTCGGCGGCTATTGCAACAAGGAAGTCGACGCGCTCAGCGACAAGGTCCTGGTCGAGGGCGACACTGCCAAGCGCGACCAGTTGATCCAGCAGGCCTACGACATCGTCATCAAGGATTACGGCTACATTCCGCTGCATCAGCAACCGCTGGTGTGGGGCGTGTCGAAAAAGGTCAAATTGACCCAGCGCGCGGACAACCAGGTGCTGCTCTACTGGGCGACCAAGCAGGGTGAATAGTGGCTTTGGCGAATTGGGTCCCGAAAGCGCAGGCTTCCGGGACCTCGCGTTTTCCGGCCGCGCAAAGCCGCGCGCCGAATGTCAAAGGCAGTGAAAGGTAGAGATGCTGGCTTTCACTCTTCGCCGCTTCCTGCAGGCGATCGGCGTGATGCTCGCCGTGGGCGTGATCGCGTTCGCGATGTTCCGTTTCGCCGGCGACCCGGTGAACCAGATCGTCTCGATCGACACCTCGGCCGCGCAGCGCGCTGAGATCCGGCACTCGCTCGGCCTTGACGATCCCGTGCTGGTGCAGTTCGGCCGCTACTTCATCAATGCGCTGCAGTTCAAGTTCGGCGTGTCCTACCAGTTCCGCCTGCCGGTCTCCTCGCTGCTGGCGGAGCGGCTGCCGGCGACGCTGGAGCTTTCGATCTGCGCCACGCTGTTCGCGATGGTGGCCGGCATCCTGATGGGGGTCTATTCGGCGCTGCGCCGCGACACCGTGCTTGCCAAATTATTCCAGGCGGTATCGCTGATCGGCATTTCGCTGCCGACCTTCCTGATCGGCATCCTCCTGATCTATCTGTTCGCGGTGACGCTGGGCTGGCTGCCCTCCTTCGGCCGCGGCGAGGTGGTGAAGCTCGGGTGGTGGACCACCGGACTGCTGACCGTCTCGGGCCTGAAGGCGCTGATCATGCCGGCGATCACGCTCGGGCTGTTCCAGATGACCCTGATCATGCGGCTGGTGCGTGCCGAAATGCTGGAAGTGCTGCGGACCGACTATATCCGTTTCGCCCGCGCCCGCGGGCTGACCACGCGCGCAATCCATTTCGGCCATGCGCTGAAGAACACCCTGGTTCCCGTGATCACGGTGGCCGGCCTGCAGTTTGGCTCGGTTATTGCTTTCTCGATCATCACCGAAACCGTGTTCCAATGGCCGGGCATGGGACTTCTGTTCGTGCAGGCCGTGCAAAATGTCGATATCCCGATCATGGCCGCGTATCTGTTGATGGTCTCGCTGATCTTCGTCACCATCAATCTCGTGGTCGACATCCTCTACACCGTGGTCGATCCGCGCTTGCGCTCGACCGTCGGCCGCGCGGCGTGAGGGGCTGACCGATGTCCGATGCCGTCGTGCCCCATCGCTCCCAAGACCACCAGGCCCCTGCCGGCTGGTTCAGGCGCGGGCTCGACAGCGACATCTTCTATTCGTTCCGCCGCTCCAGGCTGACGATGGTCGCCGCCGTGATCACGCTGCTGTTCTTTCTGCTCGCAATCCTCGCGTCGTGGCTCGCGGTGCAGAACCCGTTCGACCCGGCACAGCTGCAGCTGATCAACTCGCGGATCGCGCCGCTGTGGACCGCCGATGGCCAAAGCCCGTTCCTGCTCGGCACCGACGAGCAGGGCCGTGACGTGCTCTCGGCGATCCTCTACGGCCTGCGCATCTCGCTTGCGGTCGGCCTGGCCGGCGTGGTCTTTGCCGGCGCGCTCGGCATCGCCCTCGGGCTGATCGCAGGTTATTTCGGCGGCGTGGTGGACACCGTGATCATGCGGATCGCCGACGTGCAGCTCACCTTCCCCGCGATCCTGATCGCGCTGCTGGTCAATGGCGTCGCCAAATCGGTGCTCGGCAACCGGCTCGACGAGATGAGCACGCTCGGCGTCCTGATCATCGCGATCGGCCTCAGTTTCTGGGTGCAATATGCCCGCACCGTGCGCGGTTCGGTGATGGTCGAGAAGAACAAGGATTACGTGGCCGCGGCGCAGCTGATCGGCCTGCCGGCGCCGAAGATCATGCTGCGGCACGTGCTGCCCAACACGATGGGCCCGATCCTCGTCATCGCCACCATCAACCTCGCGCTCGCGATCATCACCGAGGCGACGCTGTCGTTCCTTGGCGCCGGCATGCCCGACACCATGCCCTCGCTCGGCACCCTGATCCGGATCGGCAACAACTATCTGTTCGCCGGCGAATGGTGGATCGTCGCCTTCCCCGGCATTGCGCTGGCCGGCCTGATCCTCTCCATCAACCTGCTCGGCGACTGGCTGCGCGACGCCCTCAATCCGAAGCTCCGATGACCAAGCCTGTTCTTTCCGTGCGCAATCTCGAGGTGGAATTCGTCACCCGCCGTGCGACCTTGCGCGCCATCAACGGCGTGTCATTCGACATCGCCAAGGGCGAGGTGCTCGGCGTGGTCGGCGAGTCCGGCGCCGGCAAATCGGTCACCGGCCTTGCCGTGATCGGGCTGATCGATCCGCCCGGGCGGATTTCTGGCGGCGAGATCGAGCTCTCGGGCACGCGGATCGACCATCTGCCGCCGGAGGAGATCCGCCGCATCAGGGGCAGGCGGATCGGCATGATCTTCCAGGATCCGCTGACCAGCCTCAATCCGCTCTACCGGATCGGCGACCAGATCATCGAGACCATTCGCACCCACAGCAATCTGAGCGAGAGCGCCGCGCGCAGGCGCGCCATCGATCTGTTGGCCGAAGTGGGCATTCCAGCGCCGGAGAAGCGCATCGACGGCTACCCGCACGAATTCTCCGGCGGCATGCGCCAGCGCGTCGTCATCGCGCTTGCGATCTGCGCCGAGCCCGAACTGATCATCGCCGACGAGCCGACCACCGCGCTCGACGTCTCCGTGCAGGCGCAGATCATCGCGCTGATCAAGCGCCTCGGCCGCGACCACGGCACCGCGGTGATGCTGGTGACCCACGACATGGGCGTGATCGCCGAGACCTGCGACCGCGTTGCGGTGATGTATTCCGGCCGCATCGCCGAGATCGGCCCGGTGCAGGAGGTGGTGCGCAATCCGCTGCATCCCTACGCCAGGGGCCTGATGGGCGCGATCCCGACGCTTGCCGGCGAGGACAAGCGCCTGGTGCAAATCCCCGGCTCGATGCCGCGGCTGTCGGCGATTCCGCCGGGCTGCCCGTTCAATCCGCGCTGCGCGTTTGCCTTCGATCGCTGCCACGTCGAACGCCCCGAGCCGATCCGGCAGGGCACGCAGTTCGTTGCCTGTCATCTGTTCGAGCCGGCGAAGGAGACGGCGGCATGAGCGGGACATTGATCGAGGTCAGGAACCTGCGCCGCGTCTTCGACGTCTCCAAGCCGTGGCTCAACCGCGTGATCGAGGGCGGCCATCTCGAATTCCTGAAAGCCGTCGATGGCGTCTCTTTCGACATCAAGCGCGGCGAGACCTTCGCGCTGGTCGGCGAATCCGGTTCCGGCAAGACCACGGTCGCGCGCATGGTGGTCGGCCTGCTGCCGCCGAGTTCGGGCGAGGTCGTCATCGACGGGGTCTCGATGACCGATCCGCGGCAGGGCCAGGCGCGCCGCCGGCTGCGCCGGCGCATCCAGATGGTTTTCCAGGATCCCTATGCGAGCCTCAATCCGCGCTACCGGGTCGCCGCCATCGTCGCCGAGCCGATCCGCGCCTTCGACCTGATCCAGGGCGAGCGCGACATCAAGGCCCGGGTCGACGAATTGCTCTCGCTGGTCGGCCTGCACCCCGACGACGGCCAAAAATTCCCGCACGAATTTTCCGGCGGCCAGCGCCAGCGCATCGCGATCGCCCGCGCGCTGGCATCCGAGGCCGAGTTCATCGTCTGCGATGAGCCGACCTCGGCGCTCGACGTCTCCGTGCAGGCGCAGATCCTCAACTTGATGCGCGACCTGCAGGACAAGTTCGGCCTCACCTATCTCTTCATCAGCCACAATCTCGCGGTCGTCCGCCACATGGCGAGCCGGATCGGCGTGATGTATCTCGGCCGCATCGTCGAGATCGCCGAAGGGCGAGAATTGTTCGAGAACCCGCGGATGCCCTACACGAAGATGCTGCTCGGCGCGGTTCCGGATCTTGCGATGTCCGGCCGGCAGCGTATTCCGGTGAAGGGCGAAATTCCCAACCCGATCGATCCGCCGCCGGGCTGCTCGTTCAACCCACGCTGTCCCCTCGCCTTCGATCTCTGCCGCCAGAAGACGCCGGAACTGATCGACGGCGTCGCCTGCCATGCCGTCAACAGTCCCGCCGTCGTTCCGGCATGATCACGAGGATGGGAGCGGCCATGTGCACCAAGCGGTTGGCATACCAGCCGGCCTGTGATCAAGTGCGGCCGCCAAAGAGGCCCAACAACAAACGACGAACGGTCAATCGCCATGAGCAACATCAACCCCGATCCGTTCACAACCCGGCCCGAGATCGAAGGCACCTTCGGCGTCGTCACCTCGACGCACTGGATCGCCACCGCGGTCGGCATGGCAACGCTGGAGAAAGGCGGCAACGCCTTTGACGCCGGAGTAGCCACCGCCTTCACGCTACAGGTGGTCGAGCCGCACCTGAACGGACCCGGCGGCGACGTGCCGATCATCGTGCACGACGTCAAGCGCGGCAAGAGCGAGGTGATCTGCGGCCAGGGCCCGGCGCCGGCGAAGGCAACCATCGCGCATTATCGCAGCGAGGGTCTCGAGATGGTGCCCGGCACCGGCCTGCTTGCGGCCTGCGTGCCCGGCACATTCGAATCCTGGATGCTGCTGCTGCGCGACTACGGCACCATGAAGCTGCGCGACGTGCTGGAGCCCGCTATCGCCTACGCGCGCGACGGCTACCCGCTGGTCGAGCGTGCATCGGCCACCATCAAGACCGTCGAACAACTGTTCCGGAAATACTGGACCACATCGGCCGACGTCTATTTGCCTGGTGGCGAGGTGCCGAAGCCCGGCACCATCTTCACCAACAGGAAGCTCGCGGAAACTTACACACGCATCCTGACCGAGGCGGAGAGCGCAGGCCACGACCGCGTGGCGCAGATCGAGCGCGCGCGGCAGGCCTGGTCGAAGGGCTTCGTCGCCGAGGCGATCGACAAGTTCTGCCGCACCCAGGAGGTGATGGACGTCTCCGGCTCGCCGCATCGCGGCGTGCTGTCGGCCGACGACATGGCGCGCTGGCAGCCAACCATCGAGGCGCCCCTCACCTACGACTACGGCCGCTACACCGTGCAGAAGGCCGGGGTCTGGAGCCAGGGTCCGGTGATGCTGCAGCAGCTCGCGCTGCTGAAGGGTTTCGAGCTCGACGGGCTCGATCCCGCAGGCCCCGACTTCATCCATCTGCAGATCGAAGCCGCCAAGCTCGCCTATGCCGATCGCGAGACGTTCTACGGCGATCCGAAATTCACCGAGATCCCGATCGAGACGCTGCTGTCCGATGCCTATAACAACGAACGGCGCAAGCTGATCTCAAAAGACAAGGCGTCGCTCGACTTCCGCCCCGGCTCGGTCGAGGGCTTCGGCGGCGTCGTGAAGTTGCGACACGCAGAAGGGCATCGCGAAGCGGTCGGCGCCATGGGCGCGGGCGAGCCGACCGTCGGCCGGTTCGGCGAAGTGCGCGGCGATACCGTGCATTTCGACATCATCGACACGGCCGGCAACATGATCTCGGCGACGCCGTCCGGCGGCTGGCTGCAGTCCTCGCCGGTGATTCCCGAGATCGGCTTCTGCCTCGGCAGCCGCGCCCAGATGTTCTGGCTCGAGGAGAACCACCCTGCTTCGCTCGCGCCGGGCAAGCGGCCGCGCACCACACTCTCGCCGACCATGGCGCTGCGCGACGGCGAACCGTATCTCTCCTGGGGCTCGCCGGGCGGCGATCAGCAGGACCAGTGGATCACGCAGTTCTTCCTGCGCCATGTCCACGCCAGGCTCAATCTGCAGGAGGCGATCGACGCGCCGGCCTGGCACTCCGAGCATTTCCCGATCTCGTTCTGGCCGCGCACCTCGCGGCCCGGCGTCCTGGTGCTGGAAAACCGCGTGCCGAAATCGACCATCGACGAATTGAAACGCCGCGGCCATGTGGTCGAGATTGGTCCCGATTGGTCGGAAGGCCGCCTCACCGCGGCCTCGAAGGTCGGTGCCCGCCGCCGCGCCGCCGCCAATCCGCGCGGTATGCAGGGTTACGCCGCAGGCCGCTAGACACGAAGGTTTGAGATGACCTGGTCGATCATCGCCCGTGACAGCGCCACTGGCCAGCTCGGCATCGCCGTCGCGACGCGGTTCTTCGCGGTCGGCGCGCTGGTGCCGCACATCGCACCCGCAATCGGCGCGGTGGCGACGCAGGCGCTGGTCAATCCTTATTACGGCATCGACGGCCTCGCGCTGTTACGCAGCGGCGACAGCCCGCATGAGGTGATCGCGGCGCTGATTGCGCCCGACAGCGGCCGCGAAAGCCGGCAGCTCCATGTCATGGACGTCAGGGGCCGCATCGCGGCGCATTCCGGCAAGGACTGCATCGACTGGTTCGGCCATATCGCCGGCGACGGGTTTTCGATCGCCGGCAACATGCTGGCCGGCCCCGCGGTGCTCGACGAGACCGCGCGCGTTTATGTCGAGAACGAGAAGCTGCCGTTCGCGGAGCGGCTGATCAAGGCGATGTTCGCCGGCGAAGCGGCCGGCGGGGACAAGCGCGGCAAGCAATCGGCGGCTCTTCTGATCCACGGCGCGGAGGAATGGCCATTGCTCGACCTGCGCGTCGACGACCACGCCGATCCCCTGCGCGAGCTTGAGCGGCTGGAGGCCGTCAGCCGAGAGCACTGGGTGCCATTCCGGAGCTTCATGCCGACCCGCGACAACCCGGCCGGAACCAGCGATCGCGCCACCATCGACGCCGGCATCGCGGCGGCAACCACGAGCCGTAAATGACAGCAGGCCCGCTGATCGAGATCGAAGGCCTGCGCGTCACCTTCCAGGGCGATGACGGCCGCACCACGCATGCCGTCGACAGCGTCGATCTCTCCGTCGCCAGGGGCGCCACGCTCGGCCTGGTCGGCGAGTCCGGCTGCGGCAAGAGCGTGACCTCGCTCGCGATCATGGGGCTGTTGCCGAAGCAATCCGCCGCGGTGTCCGGCGCGATCCGCTTCGACGGCTTCGACCTGCTCGAGGTGCCGGACGAGACGTTGCGCGACCTGCGCGGCGATCGCCTCGCGATGATCTTCCAGGAGCCGATGACCTCGCTCAATCCGAGCTTTACCATCGGCGACCAGATTACGGAGACGATTCTGCGCCATCGCGGCGGCTCCCGCCGCGCGGCGCGCGAACGCACCATCGAGCTGCTGCGCCGCGTGCATATTCCCTCGCCCGAGAAACGCATCGACGAGTTTCCGCACAAGCTGTCCGGCGGCATGCGCCAGCGCGTGATGATCGCGATGGCGCTGGCCTGCGATCCGCAGCTTCTGATCGCCGACGAGCCGACCACCGCGCTCGACGTCACCTTGCAGGCGCAGATCCTCGATCTGATGCGGGAGCTGAAGGCTGCGAGCGGCGCCGCGATCATCCTGATCACCCACGATCTCGGCGTCGTCGCCGAAGTCTGCGACGAGGTCGCGGTGATGTATGCGGGCGAAATCGTCGAGCGCGCGCCGGTCGACGAGCTGTTCGCCAATCCGCAGCATCCCTATACGGTCGGCCTGCTCGGCTCGATCCCGCGGCTCGATCGCCGCACCAGCCATCTCGCCACCATCGTGGGCATGGTGCCGAACATGGCGAACCCGCCCGCCGGCTGCCGCTTCGCCGCGCGCTGCCCGTTCGTGGAACTTGCCTGCACCCAATCGCCGCCGCCGCTCGCGATGCTGAGCCCAACCCACGCCTCGCGCTGCCTCCGCGCGCCGCTGGAGCGGCTGGTGTCATGACGGCGCTGCTCGAGGTCGAAGGGCTGGTGAAGCATTTCGTCGCCGAACGCTCGCTGTTCGGCCGGCCGACCGCCCATGTGAAGGCGGTCGACGGCGTCAGCTTCACGGTCGAGGCCGGCAAAACGCTGGCGCTGGTCGGCGAATCCGGCTGCGGCAAATCCACCGTCAGCCGGCTGGTGCTGCGGCTGATCGAGCCGGATGCCGGACGGATCCGCTTCGAGGGCCGCGACCTCGGCACGCTCAATGCCGAGCAGCTCCGCGCCTTCCGCCGCGACGCGCAGCTGATCTTCCAGGACCCCTACGCCTCGCTCAACCCGCGCATGACGGTGAGCCAGATCCTGACCGAGCCACTGGCGCTGCACAATCTCGTCCCGGCCGCGGACCGCCGCGCGCGGGTCGAGGACCTGCTGCGTCTGGTCGGGCTCGAGCCGCGCTTTGCGCGGCGCTATCCGCACGAATTCTCCGGCGGCCAGCGCCAGCGCATCGCGATTGCCCGCGCGCTCGCGGTCGAGCCGAAGCTGATCATCTGCGACGAGCCGGTGTCGGCGCTCGACGTCTCGATCCGCTCCCAGATCCTGAACTTGCTCCGCGACCTGCAGGACCGCCTGAAGCTTGCCTACATCTTCGTCTCGCACGATCTCGCCGTGGTGAAGCACATCGCCGACCGCGTCGCGGTGATGAATCTCGGCACCATCGTCGAGACGGCGGATGCCCAAGCGCTGTTCGCCGCGCCGCGCCATCCCTATAGCCGCGCGCTGCTGTCGGCGATCCCGGTGCCGAAGCCGCGTGCGAAGCGCAGCCGCATCGTGCTGGAGGGCGAACTGCCGAGCGCGCTCAATCCGCCCTCCGGCTGCCGCTTCCATACCCGCTGTCCCTATGTGATCGCGCGCTGCCGCAGCGAGGTTCCGCAATTGCGCGAAGATGGCACCGGTTATGCATCGGCCTGTCACCGGACGGGCGAGCTGCCCGACGCGGAGGCGATCGTGCCCTCCGATGGCGGGTTCTCGCCGACACTGGAAAAGCTGGTGGCGGCGTTCAATGCGGCGGAAGCCTCGGCGCAGCCCGGGGTTATTTCACAGGGAACAGAGGCGTAGGGAATAAGGGGTTGGCGATGAGATTTTGGCGCTTGGCGGTCCTGATGGCGGCCCTCGTGACATGGTGCGGAACGAGCGCGCGTGCCGAGACGACACTTCGCATCGGGCTCGCCGAGGACCCCGACATCCTCGATCCTTCAATCGGACGCACCTATGTCGGCCGCATCGTCTTTTCAGCCTTCTGCGACAAGCTGTTTGACATTGACGAGAAGCTGAACATCGTTCCGCAGCTCGCGCTGTCCTACGAGAACTCGGCCGACGGCAAGGAGATGACGATCAAGCTCCGGCCGGGCGTCAAGTTCCACGACGGTGAGCCGTTCGACGCCGAAGCCGCCAAATTCTCGCTGGAGCGCCATCTGACGCTGCCGACCTCGTTTCGCAAACCGGAATTGGCTGCGCTCGACCACGTCGACGTCGTTGATCCCCTGACCATCAAGCTGGTGCTCAAGACGCCCTACTCGCCGCTGATCGCCCAGTTGACCGACCGCGCCGGCATGATGGTTTCGCCGAAGGCGGTGAAGGAAGCGGGCGACAAATTCGGGCTGCATCCAGTCTGCGCCGGACCCTACAAGTTCGTCGAACGCGTGCAGCAGGACCGCATGGTGTTCGAGAAATTCGGGGATTACTGGAACAAGGACAACGTCTTCATCGATCGCATCGTGTTCCTTCCTATCGTCGATGCCACGGTGCGGCTCGCCAATCTGAAATCCGGCGGGCTCGATCTGATCGAGCGCGTGCTCGCCACCGATATCAAGGACGTCCGAAGTGACAAGCGGCTCGTGCTGTCGACCGCACCTGAACTCGGCTATCTCGGCCTCACCATCAACATCGGCAATGACAAGAGCAAGGGGCCGCTCAGCCAGTCGGAAAAGGTGCGCCAGGCGCTCGATCTGTCGATTGACCGCGAGGCGCTCAACCAGGTCGTCTTCAACGGCGAGTTCACGCCGGGCAATCAGTGGGTCAGCCCGACGCACCCTTACTATCAGAAAGCGTTTCCGGTTCGGGGCCGCGACATTGCCAGGGCCAAGGCGCTGCTGAAGGAGGCCGGTGTCACGCTGCCCGTCGCCATCGACTACATGGTCCCCAAAGGCGCCGAGAACGAAGCCGTAGCCCAGGTCGTGCAGTCGATGGCGGCCGAAGCAGGCTTTGACATCAAGATCCGCGTGGTCGAATTTGCGACGACTTTCAAGCAGGCCCAGGCCGGCGAATTTCAGGTGTTTCAGATCAACTGGAGCGGCCGGATCGATCCCGACGGCAATTCCTATGTCTTCCTGCACACCAAGGCGCCGCAGAACGATGGCGGCTATTCTAACGCGGAAGCCGACAAGCTGATGGAAGATGCACGGCTGATCAACGATCCCGCCCAGCGCAAGGCAATCTACGAGAAGATGACCAGGATCGTGCTCAATGACGAGCCGATCATCTATCTCTATCACCGCACACTCCTGATCGCGCATTCCACAAAAGTCGCGGGTTACCGGCAGATGCCGGACGGATTGGTGCGCGTGGTCGGGCTGAAATTGAAATGATCGCCACAGCGCAGGACACGCGGGGCCGACAATGCTGAACTTCCTCGCCAAGCGGCTGGTTCAGCTGGTCCCGACGCTGTTCTTCGTCTCGCTCCTGATCTTCTCGCTGCAACATTTGCTGCCCGGCGATCCGGCACTCGTCATGGCCGGCGAGGAGCGCGATCCGGCCGTCATCGAACAGATCCGCCAGCAATACCATTTGGATCAACCGATCCCGGTGCAATACGCCTATTGGGTCAAGGGCGTGCTCACGGGCGACCTCGGCGAGTCACTGCGCAACAAGATGCCGGTGTCGAGCCTGATCGCGCAGAAGCTGCCGGTTACGATGCAAATCGCCGGCATGGCGATCGTGGTCGCCTTCCTGATCGGCATTCCCGCCGGCATCATCTCGGCGGTGAAAATCGGCACGGCGTGGGACTATGGCGCCAATTTGTTCGCGCTGTGGGGTATCTCGACGCCGAATTTCTGGCTCGGCATCATGCTGATCTTCCTGTTCTCCGTCGAACTTGGCTGGCTGCCGGCCTCCGGCTACGTGCCGCTCAGCGAAAACTGGCGCGCGAGCCTCGCCGCATCGGTCATGCCGGCCTTCGTGCTCGGCAATGCGATCGCGGCGATCCTGATGCGGCATACGCGAAGCGCGATGCTGCAGGTGCTGGAGAGCGACTATGTCCGCACCGCGCGCGCCAAGGGCCTGTCCGAGCGCACCGTGATCCTCAAGCATGCGATGCGCAACGCGCTGACGCCGATCATCACGCTCGGCGCGCTCGAGCTCGGCACGCTGCTGTCGGGCGCGGTGCTCACCGAGCAGATCTTCTCGATCCCGGGCTTCGGCAAGCTGATCGTCGATGCCGTGTTCAACCGCGACTATGCGGTCGTGCAGGGCGTGGTGCTGACAACGGCGACGATCTACATCACGCTCAATCTGATCGCCGACATCGCCTACATTCTCGTCAACCCGCGGCTGAGGGGCTGATCGGATGACCGACGCTGCACTCAGCCCCCTCGCTCCGCTTGCCGCCGCCGAAACGCTCGAGAGCCCGGCGCGGCGCGCCTGGCGGCGGCTGATCCGGCGCAAGGGTGCCGTGCTCGGGCTCACCGTGATCGCGCTCTTCATCCTGCTCGCCGTGTTCGCGCCGTTGATCGTGCCCTATGATCCGGTCGCGACGAGCTGGTCGCTGGTACGCAAGGCGCCGTCGGCGCAGCACTGGTTCGGCACCGACGAGCTCGGCCGCGACGTGTTCGCCCGCGTCGTGTTCGGCGCCCGCGCCTCGCTGCTTGCCGGCGTCATCTCGGTCGGCATCGCGCTTGCGGTCGGCGTGCCGCTCGGCCTCTTCGCCGGCTATCGCGGCGGCTTCATCGACGCGCTGATCAGCCGCATCACCGATGCCATGCTGGCCTGCCCGTTCCTGATCCTGGCGATCGCGCTCGCAGCGTTCCTCGGCCCGAGTCTTAGCAATGCCATGATCGCGATCGGCGTCTCGGCGACCCCGATCTTCATCCGCCTGACCCGCGGCCAGGTGATGAGCGTCAAGGTCGAGGATTATGTCGAGGCGGCGCGCGCGATGGGCAATCCGCGCTGGCGCATCGCGCTGGTCCACATCCTGCCCAACATCCTGCCGGCGCTGCTGGTGCAGGCGACGCTGTCGATCGCGGCCGCGATCATCGCCGAGGCCGCGCTGTCGTTCCTCGGCCTCGGCCAGCAGCCGCCGGCGCCGTCCTGGGGCAGCATGCTCAACGCCGCGCAACGCTTCCTGACCAGCGCGCCATGGATGGCAGTCTGGCCTGGTCTTGCGATCTTCCTGGTCGTGTTGTCGTTCAATCTGGTCGGCGACGGCCTGCGCGACGCGCTCGATCCGAAGGCGCGGTAGTGGATTCGTGCCACAGCGAGCGCCTATGCTCTTTCCGTCACCCCCGCGCAACGGCTTCGCCATTGTCGCTGGAGGAGCGCGCATCTTGCGCGCGTCGCGAAGGGTCGACGGCCACCGACCGGGCCGTTCATCCTTCGAGACGCGCCACGCGCTCCTCAGGATGACGGGACACCAAGTTCTCGTCATTGCGAGCGAAGCGAAGCAATCCACCATCACCGCGCATGCGGAGCTATGGATTGCTTCGTCGCTTCGCTCCTCGCAATGACGGCGGAAGCTAAATCACCACTTCCCTGAGCACCCTGCGGCAATCCATCTCGTATTCGAGATCGACCACCGGCGGGCGGCAGAAGTGCCAGGTCAGGCCGGAGCGGGTGGCGCCGCGGCGGACCAGCTCGTCGACGAGCACCGGATGGATGTCGTGCACGGTGTAGGCCTGCACCGCCGTCGTCTCCTGCCAGCCGAAGCTGAACTCGGCGAGACGGCGTTCCATCTCGCCGGCGGTGAAGCGGACCTTCTCCCGCCACGCGCCGGGACTGAGATCGCGATAGCAGACGATGCGGTCGGGATAGCTCGCGGTGCCGCCGCGCGCCTCCGCACCGCCGGCGATCACGAAGGATGGCGACGTCGTCGTGCTCGGCCGCGTGAACGAGAACGCATGGAACGACGGCTCGGCCGGCGGATCGATCTCGGGACAGACGTTGCTGCGCGCCACCGGATTTATGGTGCCGTCGAACAGGCCCCATTCGGCGAGCGTCTTGACGTAGTGCTGGTTGAAGGCGCGGAAGCCGTCCTCGGTGAAGGCGGCCGGCGAACGCAATTCGCAGGCGCAGATCGCGGTCAGCGGCCGGCCGGCGTCGCGGATGTAGGCCGCGATCCGCGCAAAACCTTCCGCGAGCGGCAGCAGGCGATCGAAGCGCACCCGTTCGATCTCATAGCCCGCGTTCGCCTGCACGCCGCTTGAATATTGGAACACGGCCGGAATGAACCGGTAATTGCCCGCCGCAAACTCGCTCGCCATGCCTGTTTCCTCCGGATTTCCTTGAGGCGAGTATTTTCTGCCCGCCGTCGGCAAAGGCTATCACGAGACAAAGAAAAGGCGGCAGTGGCTTTTGCCAGTGCCGCCTTCCCTGCGAGCATGGGCTTGGAGGGCTCAGGTCGGTTTCAGCGCGCCGCCGCGACGGTCGAGCTCGTAGTCGGCGATCTGCTTGGCGCGATCGGAATGGGCCGCGGCCTGGTGGTCGGTCGCAATCACCGTGTAGACCATCGGCAGCACGAACAGCGTGAACAGCGTGCCGATCGTCATACCGGCGACGACCACGAGCCCGATCGAGAAGCGGCTGGCAGCGCCGGCGCCCGAGGCCGTGAGCAGCGGCAGCAGGCCGGTGACCATGGCCGCCGTCGTCATCAGGATCGGACGCAGGCGGATCCGGGCGGCCATCTCGATCGCCGCGCGGCGGTCCAGTCCCTCGTTGAGCTGCAACTCGTTGGCGAACTCCACCATCAGGATGCCGTGCTTGGTGATCAGTCCGACCAGCGTCAGCAGGCCCACCTGGGTGTAGATGTTCATGGTGGCGACGCCGAAGAACAGCGGGATCAAGGCGCCGACGATCGCCATCGGCACGGAGATCATGATCACGAACGGATCGCGCAGGCTCTCGAACTGCGCCGCCAGCACCAGGAAGATGATGATGATGGCGAACGCGAAGGTGACCAGCAGCTGGTTGCCTTCGTGGACGTATTGCCGGGAGTCGGCCAGGAAGTCGTAGCTGAAGCCGGACGGCAGCTTCTTGGCTTCACCCTGCAGGAACTCGACCGCCTGGCCCATCGAGACGCCGGGCATCGGCACCGCCTGGAAGGTCGACGAGTTGAGCTGGTTGTAGTGGGTCAGCGCGTTCGGATCGACGCCGGTCTCGACCGAAACCACGGTGGACAGCCGCACCAGCTGCCCGGTCGCGGTCGGGACGTAGTAATCGTTGAACGCCTCAGGCGCGAGCCGGCTGGCGCGCGGCACCTGCGGAATCACCTGGTAGGAGCGTCCTTCCAGATTGAAGCGGTTGACATAGTTGCCGCCCAGCAGCGTCGCCAGGGCGCCGCCGATCGACTGCATGGTGATGCCGAGGTCGCTCGCCTTCGAGCGGTCGACCTTCACCCGGACCACCGGCTGGTTGAAGTCAAGGTCGCTGTCGGTGACGATGAACAGGCCGCTCTTACGCGCCGCATCCTTCAGCTTGCTCATCTGGTCGAACACCTGCTGGAATCCGGCCGTCGAAGAGATCACCATCTGTACCGGCAGACCGCCGGGGCCGCCGGGCAGCGGCGGCAGGCTGAACGCGAACGCGCTGATGCCCTCGATCTTGGACAGCTCGGCCTGAACCAGCGGCTGCAGCGCCTGCGCGCTGCGCTTGCGCTCATCCCACGGCTTGAGCAGCATGCCCGCGAAGCCGCCCTGCGGACCGGTGATGCCGTTCAGGATGAACCGCAGGTCGGTCTCGGGAAACTTCTGGAACTCCTTGTCCATCTTGTCGCCGTAGAAATCGATGTAGTCGATGTTGGCGTATTTCGGCGCCTTGGTCACCGCGAACACGATGCCCTGGTCCTCCTGCGGCGCCAGCTCCTTCTGGATGTGCATATAGAGGAAGCCGACCAGACCGAGGATGGTCACAGCGAACAGCGCCGTAATCGGGCGGTAGTCGAGCGAACGGTCGAGCTGACGGCCATAGGCCCGCGTCAACGCGCCGAACACGCGATTGACCACCTTGGCGAAACGCCCCTCCTCCGCGCTCTTGAGGAACACCGAGCACATCATCGGCGACAGCGTCAGCGCGATCACGCCCGACACGATCACCGAGCCCGCCAGCGTGAAGGCGAATTCGCGGAACAGCGTGCCGGTCACGCCGCCGAGGAAGCCGATCGGCGCGTACACCGCCGCCAGCGTGATCGTCATGGAGACGACGGGACCGACGATCTCCCGGGCACCCTTTAGCGATGCCTGCACCGGTGGCAGGCCCTCCTCGAGATGTCGATGGATGTTCTCCACGACCACGATCGCGTCGTCGACCACGAGGCCGATCGCCAGCACCATCGCCAGCAGCGTCAGCAGGTTGAAGCTGAAGCCGGCGGCCAGCATCAGGATGCAGACGCCGATCAGCGACAGCGGGATGGTGACGACGGGAATGATCACCGACCGCAGCGAGGCCAGGAACAGGAAGATGACGACGACGACGATCAGGACCGCTTCAGTGAGCGTCTTCTCGACCTCATCGATCGACGATTGAATGAACTTCGTGGAATCGTAGGCCACCTTCATCTTCATCGACGGCGGCAGGTTGCGCTCGAGGTCGGGGAACAGCGCGCGCACGCCCTTCACCAGGGTCAGCGGGTTGCCCTGCGGCGTCGCCTTGATGCCGATGAAGATCGCATGCTCGCCGTTGAAGGCGACGCTGGCGTCCGTGCTTTGCGCGGCGAGCTCCACCGTCGCGATGTCCTCGATGCGCACGAAGCCGCCGTCCTTCGCCTTCACGATCATCCGCTTGAACTGATCGATGTTCTGAAGGTCGGTATTGGCCGAGACGTTGGAGACGATGAAGAAGCCCTTGGTCTGGCCGGCGGCCGCCTGGAAGTTGTTGGCGGCGATCGCGGCGGCGACGTCGTTGGGCGATACGCCGCGTCCGGCCATGCGGGTCGGATCGAGCCAGACGCGCATCGCGAAGGTCTGGCCGCCGAGGATGTCGGCCGAGGCGACGCCATCGACCGTCGAGAGCACCGGCTGCACGACGCGGGTCAGATAGTCGGAGATCGACGATCCGGTCAGCTCCTCGCTGGAGAAGCCGAGATACATCACGGCGATGGTGTCACCGGTCGCCTTGGTCACGACGGGATCGAAGGCTTCCTTCGGGATCAGGTATTTGACCGAGTTGACCTTGGCGAGCACCTCGGTGAGCGCCTGGTTCGGATCGTGATTGAGCTTGACGTAGACCTGAATCGTCGAGGTGCCGAGCACCGAGTTCGACGTCATGTAGTCGACGCCTTCGGCCGACGCGACGGCCTGCTCGATCGGCGTGGTGATGAAGCCGTTGATCAGCTCGGGCGACGCACCGGGATATGACGTGGTGATCGTCACGACGGTGTTCGAAAGATTCGGATATTGCCGGATCGGCAAAACCATCGCCGCGCGCAGGCCGATCAGCAGGATCAGCAGACTGACGACGACCGACAGCACCGGGCGCTTGATGAAAATATCAGTGAAGGCCATCGCCAACTCGATTCGTGTTCTGCCGGCTTGCGGCAAGATGTGGCGGAGGGCCGATGGCCCTCCGAGTTCGATGAATGAAGATCAGTAGCGCGGCGGTTCGGCCGGAACCGGCGGCGGCGGATCGGTCGAGATCGCAACCGGCATGCCCGACTGCAGCTTGATCTGGCCGACTGCGACGACCTTGTCCCCCGCCTTCAGACCCTTGAGGATCTCGACACGGCCCTCGACGCGGTTGCCGGTCTTCACGAAGGTGCGGTCCGCGGTCAGGGTGGTCTTGCCGTCGTCGCCCTTCTTCTCGGTGATCAGGAACACCGAGTCGCCGTACAGCGTGTAGTCGACCGCGGTTTCGGGAATGGTCACGACCGGCGGCTTCCCGGGCAGCACGATCGTGGTGGTCGCGAACATGCCGGGCTTGAGGATGCTGTCCGGATTCTGGATCGTGGCCTGCACCCGGATGTTGCGGGTGTCGGTCGCGATCTGCGGCTCGATGGTCGTGATCTTGCCCTCGAAGGTGCGGCCCGGATAGGCGTCGACCGAGACCCGTACGGCCTGGCCGACCTTGATCTGAGAGCTCTGCTTCTCGGTGACGGTCAGGTTGGCGTACAGCACCGACAGATCGGTCAGCGACACGATCTGCGTGCCGGCCGTCAGATACTGGCCGACTTCGACCTGGCGCACGCCGAGATCGCCTTCGAACGGTGCGCGCACCAGCTTCTGCGAGATCAGCGCTTCGGTCTTGGCAATGCCCGCCTTGGCCTGGTCGTAAGCCGCCTGCGCCGTATCGACGGTCGACTGCGGACCGAACTGGCGCGACGCGAGTTGCTTGGCGCGGTCTAGCTGCAGCTCGCCCACGGTCGCCTGCGCCTTGTAGTTGGCGAGGTCGCCCTGCTCCGGTGCGTCGAACAACTGCACCAGCGGCGTACCGGCCTTTACGTGGCTGCCGGCGGTGAACTGGATCTCGGTGATGCGGCCCGGCACGTCGGTCGTGACGTTGACCTGGTGCACGGCGACGAGATCGCCGACAGCGGTCAGCAGGTTCGGAATCACCTCAGTCTTCGCCTCGACGGCCGACACGTTCGCCGGCGGCGGCTTATTGTTGGCAAAGAACTGCGCGATCATGTGGCTGCGGAAGGCGTTGAAGCCGACCAGCGCACCGACGAGCAGGGCCAGCAACAGGCCTACGATGATGAACCAGCGCACCATGCGGACGGGACGCTTGGCTTGCTTCTCCTTGATCGGTTGCCCCGAGATGTGGCTTTCGGTCTGAATATTCATGTCATGCACTTTCTGCAGTTACCGACGGTCCTGCGATCGGCGACGGCTGGCGGCCCAAATGAGTTGAAATTGCGGCTTCGGTAAGTCCGATGCCGCGAAGGATGAATTGGCAAAGCTGCCGCTCGGCCGCAGCGGCATCGCCGTAGGGGAGACATGGTGTCGCAGGCAGCTGGGTCAGCGCACCCATCAGCACGGTATGGTGCGCAAACCAGAATAGGTTGAGCGGCTCGTCGCCGATCTTCGTGGCCTCGCCGGCGGCGATCGCCCGCTCGAGCGAGGCGGCGAAGGTCGGGCCGATCAGCTTGCCGACCTTGTCGTAGAGCAGGCGCGCAAACTCGCCGTCGTCGAGATGGCTCGTCACCATCAGCCGCATCCGCTGCGTCTCTTCCTGGTCCGGCGCATCACGCAACTGCATGAAGTGATCGACCATGCCTTGCACCAGCTCGACCAGGGTCGCGGTCGAGGGCTCCTGGCCGAGCAGATGCGCGAGATCGGGATCCGCCTCGCACTCCTCGGCAAGGATCTCGGCATAGAGCGCCGCCTTGGACGGGAAGTGCTTGAACAGCAGCCCTTCCGAAATGGCAGCCGCGGCCGCCACGCTCTTTGTCGTGGTGCCGGCAAAGCCGCTGCGGGCGAAACACCGCTTGGCGGCGCTCAGGATCAACTGACGCCGCAAGTCACTCGTCATGCGTAAGGTAGACATTTGGGTCGTGAGTAATCACTCACTTTACCAAAAGTCAAGGTTCTATTGCACCGCGAAAGCCACTTTAAATAGGAGTGTGGCCGATCGACCCTCTGATGCGGTTCACGAGGTAGGTGCCGTCGCGGCTGGACAGCACGCGCTCCAGATTGGCCCCGTCGATCTTCGCGCTGGCGAACCGCGGCCCCGCCGTAACGTATTGCAAAGACGAGGCAAAAGCCTCGACCTCAGCCATCGTGCTGATCGCCCGGCTATCCCCGATTCCGCAGGCTTTGGCAACACCCACGAGGTCGGCGGTTCCGCCGGTATGGCTGGCCTGGCCGCCGGTCTCGCCGTACGCCTCATTGTCCAGCACGATGATCGAGAGATTTTTCGGCTGCTGCAGGCCGACGGTGGCGAGGCTTCCCATCCCCATCAGCATCTCGCCGTCGCCGGTGATCACGACGACCGGCAGCGTCGGCTGGGCCAGCGCGAGGCCGAGCCCGATCATCACGGCGCCGCCCATGCCACCCCAGAGATAAAAGTTGCGGTCGTGGTCGCCGGCAGCGGCGATGTCATAGGTCGAGGCGCCGAGGCCGCCGACGGCGAACGCGCCCTTGCGATCTTTCAGCAGTTCGGAAACGACGGCACGGCGGTCGAGGAGATTGGCTTTGCTCATTTGGTGAAGACCTTTGCCCCGATCAGGCGCTGCGACAGCAGGACGGCGGTGGGCGTGCAGGCGTTAAAGGCCTGCGCTGCGCCGGCCTCGACGACTTCGCGGACTTCTTCAGGGTGCGAGGCGCGCAGCACCTTGATCCCGGACAGTTCGAGTATCCCTTGCGTGTTCGAGCCCATCGGCACCTGCCAGGGATTGAACTCGCCCCATTCGCCGCGCATCGTCACCAGCGTCAGGAACGGCAGGCGGAAGATCAGCACCAGCGACAGCATGTTGATGCAATTGCCGACCCCGCTCGACTGCATCAGCAGCACGCCGCGCTGGCCGCCGGCCCAGGCGCCCGCGAGCAGCGCCACGCCCTCTTCCTCGGTGGTCAGCGCGATGCCGCGCATCGAGGACGACCCCAGCACCCGCTCGATCAGCTCTGAATGGCCGGCGTCGGGCACGTAGGGCACCTGACGCACCTCGAAGCGCTGCAATATCGAGAAGATCTCCTCGGGCCAGGAGGCCGCAGTGTCGGCACGGGCATGCATTGGCGTTTCCGGTCTTGTTGTTTGGTCGCGACTGTAGAGGGGCGCGCGCGCTTCATCAAAGCGCAAAACCGCATATGGCTCTGCGATTTGCTCGCACCACGCGACGCCCCGGCGCGCTGTTCCCGGCCCCAGCAAATTGTGTTGCGCGGCCGCCGCCCGCGGCTTACGATAGTTGCAAATGAAACTAATTGGGTTGGATGCGCCATGAACGGACACGCGCGCGAGCTGGCTGACGGCTTCGACCTCGAGAAGCTGACGCCGGAGTTCTATGCCGACCCCTACCCGACCTATCGCGCGTTGCGCGAGAGCGCGCCGGTCAAGCGGCTGCCGAACGGCTGCTATTTTCTCACCCGCTACGACGACCTCATCGCCGCCTACAAGAACACCAAGGCATTCTCCTCCGACAAGAAGAAGGAGTTCTTGCCGAAATACGGCAACTCGCTGCTCTACGAGCATCACACGACCAGCCTCGTCTTCAACGATCCGCCGGCGCATACCCGCGTGCGGCGGCTGATCATGGGCGCATTGTCGCCGCGGGCGATCGCCGGCATGGAGCCTGACCTGATCGCGCTGGTCGACAGCCTGCTCGACCGGATCGAGACCCGCGACCGCTTCGAGCTGATCGGCGACTTCGCCTCGGCCATTCCGGTCGAGGTGATCGGCAATCTGCTCGACGTGCCGCACGACGAACGCGAGCCGCTGCGTGACTGGTCGCTGGCGATCCTGGGCGCGCTGGAGCCGGTGATCGGCAAGGAGGCGTTCGATCGCGGCAACAATGCGGTGAAGGATTTCCTCGCCTATCTCGAAACGCTGGTTGAACGCCGCCGCAAGAAGCCGGGCAACCCCGAACGCGACGTGCTGACAAGGCTGATCCAGGGTGAGGACAATGGCGAGCGGCTGACCGCGAAGGAATTGCTGCACAACTGCATCTTCCTGCTCAACGCCGGCCACGAAACCACGACCAATCTGATCGGCAACGGGCTGGTGACGCTCAGCCAAAATCCGGATCAGAAGCAACGGCTGATCGCGCAACCCGAGCTGATCAAGACCGCGGTCGAGGAGATGCTGCGCTACGAAAGCTCGAACCAGCTCGGCAACCGCATGATCGTGGAAGAGACCGAGCTCGGCGGCATCAAGCTGCCGGCGGGCACGCTGGTCACGCTCTGCATCGGCGCGGCCAACCGCGACCCCGCGCAATTCCCCAACCCCGAAGCTTTCGACGTCGCGCGCACGCCGAACCGCCACCTCGCCTTCGGCACCGGCGCGCATCAATGCGCCGGCATGGCGCTGGCGCGCCTCGAAGGCGCCATCGCGATCTCGCGGTTCCTCAAACGCTTGCCGAACTACGCGCTCGACGGCGCGCCGGTGCGCGGCGGGCGGGTGCGCTTCCGCGGCTTCCTCAGCGTGCCCTGCAGCATCAGCGCATAAGACGACACATTGTCGCCTGCGAATTTGGCTGGCGACACACTTGCCTGTGGAGGAACTGATGCCCAAATCAACTGCAGGCACGATTTGATGTAGTCTCTCGTACGCTGCAGCGGGAGTGACGCATGATGAATGCATCGGTCACTGATTTCCTCGCAACCGAAGCGCAGTTCGGCACCTACAACTATGAGCCGATCGGGGTCGTGCTGTCGCGCGGCGAAGGCGTCTGGGTCTGGGATACCGATGGCAACCGCTATCTCGACTGCCTCTCCGCCTATTCGGCGGTGAGCCAGGGCCACTGTCATCCGAAGATCCTCGCAGCCATGATCGAGCAGGCGCATCGGCTGACGCTGACCTCGCGCGCCTTCCACAACGACCAGCTTGCTCCCTTCTACCGCGAGCTCGCGGAGCTGACCGGCTCGCACAAGGTGCTGCCGATGAACAGCGGCGCCGAGGCGGTGGAGAGCGCGATCAAGTCGGTGCGCAAATGGGCCTATGAGGTCAAGGGCGTGCCGGACGGGCAGGCCGAGATCATCGTCTGCGCCAATAATTTCCACGGACGCACGCTCGGCATCGTCGGCTTCTCGACCGACCCCGGCTCGCGCGATCATTTCGGCCCGTTCGCGCCGGGCTTCAAGATCATCCCGTTCGGCGATGCCGCCGCGCTCGAGCAGGCGATCACGCCGAACACCGCGGCCTTCCTGGTCGAGCCGATCCAGGGCGAAGCCGGCGTCGTGATTCCTCCGCCAGGCTATTTCGCCCGCGTGCGCGAGCTGTGCACCACGCATAATGTGATGCTTGTGCTCGACGAGATTCAGACCGGGCTCGGCCGTACCGGCAAGCTGCTCGCCGAGCAGCACGAAGGGATCGAGGCCGACGTGACGCTGCTCGGCAAGGCGCTGTCGGGCGGCTTCTATCCGGTGTCGGCGGTGCTTTCCAACAACGCCGTGCTCGGCACGCTGCGGCCCGGCCAGCACGGCTCGACCTTCGGCGGCAATCCGCTGGCCTGCGCGGTGGCGCGGGCGGCGCTGCGCGTGCTGATCGACGAGGGAATGATCGAGAACGCCGCGCAACAGGGCGCCCGCTTTCTCGCCGGATTGCAGGACATCCGCGCCAACGTGATCCGCGAGGTGCGCGGGCGCGGGCTGATGTTGGCGATCGAGCTGCATCCCGAAGCCGGCGGCGCCCGTCGCTATTGCCTGGCGCTGCAGGCGCGCGGCATCCTCGCCAAGGACACCCATGAGCACACCATCCGGATCGCTCCGCCGCTGGTGATCACGGCCGATCAGGTCGACTGGGCGACGGAGCGGATCGCGGCGACCCTCACGCAGGACGTTTCCTGACGGTTCCCCTCGCCGGAAGACCGTAACGCCGGCCGTAGCCACAACGAACGAATCCGACGTCGGTGCGTTAAAGTACTGCGGGCGACTGTTGAACGGAGAGCTAAGCTCATGCTTTCCCGCAGCGCTTTGTTTGTTGTCTTTTCGATTGGCAGCTCGATGCTCGTGCCGCACGGCGGCGCGTCCGCCCAGCCACACGGAAAGGGCCCACCGGCGGCAAGGCCGGCTGCACCGGCCGCAATGGCGCGTCCCGCCGCGCCGATGGTACACGCCGCCCCTCCCGCAATGGCCAGGCCGCCCGCAATGGCGAGACCGCCTGCAATGGCTCGGCCACCCGCGATGGCACGGCCGGCAGCACCCGCGTTCCACGCCCCGCAGCGACCGGCGATGGCGCCGCGCCCGGCCCCGCATTTCGCCGCCCCGTCGGTGCGCCAGGCCCCCCATATCGCCGCGCCGCGTGTCGCAACGCCACGCCCCGAATTCCGTCGAGGAGCACCGCAGCGCCAGGCTCCGCATATCGCGGCGCCATCACGCCCGAGTCCACCTTCGCGCTTGAGCGAGCGGCCGTCGCCGACGGAGCGCGTTCAACAGCGCGCGCAGCAGCATCAGCAGATGATCCAGCAACGCCAGCAGGCGGCGCAGCAGCGGCAGCGTGACGCGCTCTCGCGCCAGACCACCGAGCGGCAGACCCGGATCGATCGCCTGCAGCAACGCGTGCAGCAATTGCAGTCGCAAAAGGTCCAAGGTGCACGCGCGCAACGCGTCCATGACCGTGCCCTGCAGGCGCAGAGCCGTCTGTTGCAGCGCGAGCAGCGTGCGCAGCAGGCCGACGTTGCCCGCCAGCAGAGATTGGCGCCGGCAGCAACGGTTGGAGCCGCGGTCGCGACCACAGCCGCGACGCAGGCGGCGCAGCGCGAGCGGTTTGCCGCGCACTTCCGCGAGCAGGCAGGCGCGCAAGGCCAGGCAGGGCTTGCGGCGCGCCAAGGCGGCTGGGCGCCCCGACATGCCTGGCGACGCGGCAGCCACGCGGCCTTCGTGGCGTGGCTTGGGCCGGTGTTCTGGCCCTACGCCTATTCGGACATCTTTGACTACACGTTCTGGTCCTATGCCTACGAGCCCGGCTATTGGGCCTACGCCTATGACGACTTCGTCGACACCGTGTTCTGGGACACCAACAGTCCCTACTCCGCCTATGCCAGCATCTATCCTGGCGACTATCCGGCGACCGCGGGCCGCGATCGGTCCCGTCAGCGCACCGACACGAGCCCGCAGGCAGTCAAGCAGCTCTGCGGCGAACCGGACAAGGGCGTCACGGCCTGGCCGCTTGCCGACATCGCGCGGGCGGTACGGCCGGACCAGCAGCAGCGCGCCCTGCTCGACGAGTTGAAGACATCAGCGGCAAAGGCCGCCGATATCTTCAAGGACTCCTGTTCGGACAGCTATGCCATGACGCCCACCGGCCGCTTGCGGTCGATGCAAAACCGCATCAGCGCGACGCTCGAGGCGATCAAGATCGTGCGGCCTGCGCTGGAGAATTTCAACAGCTCGCTCAGCGACGAGCAACAGGCCCGCTTCAATGCGCTCGGTCCACATGTCGGCGAGCGTTCGCCGCAGCAGGAGGCGACCGCGCAAGCCGGCAATTGCGGCGATTCGAAATCCGACCTGGCGCACCTGCCGATCAACCGGATCGCGGCCTCGCTTCATCCAGCCGGCAAGCAGAAGGAGGCGCTCGACCGCCTGAGCGATGCGACCACAAGAGCCATCGCGGACCTGCAGGCGGCCTGCCCGAACGACGTGCCGCTGACGCCGGTCGGCCGGCTGGAGGCGATGCAGCACCGGCTCGAAGCCATGCAGAAGGCCGCGAAGCTGATCGAGCCCGCACTGGACGAGTTCTATACGATGCTGAGCAGCGAGCAGAAAGCCCGCTTCAACACGCTGCAGCGGGTCGCGAGCCCCTGAGACGGCCGGACGGCGATCCGGATCGCCGGGCGCGCCACAGAATGCCAGCCCCCCATCTTGCCTTTGCGGCCGGCGCGCAGCAATGTCTGGTACCGGCATCCCGATGCAATGCCGAATGACGGGGCGGGAATGAAGCGCGGCTGGATGAGCACTGGCGAGCTACGCGAGCGCTGGGGCGATTCCTTGTTGACGGTGCTCACTGTCCTGCTCCTGGTCATGATTTTCGTGGTGGCGCCGTTGCAGGCGTTGGGGCTGTTCGAGTTCCAGATTTTTGAGCTCCTGCTCGCGCTGGTCCTGGTCGGCGGCGTCTTCCTGATGTCAGGCAGCACGCTGGCGGTCGTCACGATGCTGGTCGCGCTCGTCATGATCGTCACGGGCGGGATCCTGAGACTACGCTCACCTTCAATTTTCGATCTCAACCTGTTCGCCGCATCCTGGCTGCTCGTCGGCCTCACCATGGCCGTGACGGTGGCGCGCGCGACGTTCGCGCCAGGCCGCGTCACCTATCACCGTGTGATCGGCGCGGTCCTGCTCTATCTCACGGTCGCCGTGATCTTCGCGGCGCTCTACACCTTTGTCGGCACGCTGAGGCCCGATGCATTTCCCGGCATGAAGGTGGAAGACAGCCCGACATTGGCGAGCCGCGTCCTCTATTTCAGCTTCGCCACGCTCACGACGACAGGTTATGGCGACGTCGCTCCGCTGCATCCGATCGCGCGGAGCCTGTGCAATCTCGAGGCGATCTTCGGCCAGCTCTATCCGGCAACGCTGCTGGCGCGGCTCGTCACGCTTGAGATCGAGCACCGCAACGAGGAGTCCTGACGGGGCGGGAAGCATGCAGCGCCGTGCCCACCTGACGGCGTACTAGACCACCGTCCGGTGCCGCTCGATGCAGGTTCGCAGCACTTCGTCCAGCGGACGGCCCCACCAGTCATTCGAGAAGATCTCAATCTCCGAATAGCCGTCAAAGCCCTGCGCCTCGACGGCGGCGCGCACCGATCTGATGTCGATGACGCCGTCACCCATCATGCCGCGGTCGTTGAGGATGTCCTTGGTCGGCACCAGCCAGTCGCAGACATGGAACGCGAGCAGGCGATCCTGGCCGGCGCGCGCGATCTGGCGCATCAGCTCCGGATCCCACCAGATGTGATAGACGTCGAGCGCGACGCCGATCGCGCCGGTTCTGCCGGGATCGAGTGCGTCGCAGATATCGAGCGCATGCCTTGTGGTGTTCACGCAGGCGCGGTCGGCGGCATAGGCCGGATGCAGCGGCTCGATCGCGAGCGGCAGCTTTGCTTGTTTCGCATAGTCCAGCATCTCGGCGATGCCGTCATGCACCTGCGATCGTGCCAACGCAATATCCTTCGACGCCGCGCTGCCCGGCCGCGAATATTGCGGCAGGCCGCCGACCACCAGCACGATGCAGGAGGCGCCGAGCGCGGCCGCCTCGTCGACCGCACGGCGATTGTCGTCGCGCGCTTCGCTGCGATGCACGCCATCTGCCGTGAACATGCCGCCGCGGCAATAGCCCGACAGATCGAGCCCGGCATCCTTGACCGCACGGACGGCGCGATCGAGGCCGACGGCTGCAACCTGGTCGCGCCAGGGATCGATGGCGCGGATGCCATGGCGCGCGCAGGCCTCGACGATGGCGAGAAGATCGCCCTGCTTGCGGACGGTCGCCGTGTTCAGCGACAGCCAGCGGTGGTCGTTGGAAAAGTCGCGCATCAGGCGTCGATGCCGCGCGTGGCCAGGATCGTCGCCATCCGGCGCGTCGCGAGCTCCGGATTGGCGAGCAGACCAGCCTTGTCGGCGAGCCGGAACAGCTCGGCAAGATGCAAGGTCGAGCGCGCGCTCTCCTGCCCGCCGACCATCGTAAAATGATCCTGGTGCCCGTTGAGATAGGCCATGAACACGATGCCGGTCTTGTAGAAGCGCGTCGGCGCCTTGAAGATGTGGCGCGACAGCGGCACCGTCGGTCCAAGCACATCGTGGAAGCTGGCCTCATCGCCGGCCGCGAGCCGCGACAGCGCGTAGGACGCCGCCGGTGCGATCGCATCGAAAATGCCGAGCAGCGCGTGGGAAAATCCCTTGTCGTCGCCGGCGATCAGTTCGGCATAGTTGAAGTCGTCGCCGGTGTACATCTTGACCCACGGATCGAGCCGGCGCCGCATGTCGATCTCACGCTGCCTGTCGAGCAGCGACACCTTGACGCCATCGACCTTGGCCGCATTGGCGTTGATGATGGCAACCGCCGTATCCATCGCCTTGTCGAGATCGGCCGTGCCCCAGTAGCCTGACAGGGCCGGATCGAACATGTCGCCGAGCCAATGGATGATCACGGGCTCACGAACCTGCGACAGCACGCGGTCGTAGACCCTGGCGTAATCCTCCGCGCTCTGGCCGAGCTTTGCCAGCGCGCGCGAGGCCATCAGGATGATGCGACCGCCGGCCTTCTCGACTGCCGCGATTTGTTCCTCATAGGCACGGATCACATCGTCGATCGACCTGGCGTCCTCGACCGCGAGATGGTCGGTGCCGGCGCCGGAAAACACCAGCGCGTTGCCCCTGGCCTTCGCCGCCTTCACCGAGCGCTGGATCAGTTCGAGCGAGGTCGCCCAGTCCAGCCCCATGCCGCGCTGCGCGGTGTCCATGGCTTCGGCGACGCCGAGGCCGAGGTCCCAGACGTGCTCACGAAACGCGATCGTCCTGTCCCAGTCGATCGCCGCGGCCAGCCAGGGATCGACGTCGGCGCGCGGATCGGCCACCACATGCGCGGCCGAGAATGCCACGCGGTTCAGCGTACCCTCGAGCTTCGCCGGAAAGGTCCGCGACGCCGCCAGGCGATAGGTCTCGAGGCCGCCGCCAGCGGTCGGCAGCTTCAGCGACAGCGATGACATCGGTCGGACAGGCTTGTTCATGACAAAGTCCCTTCTCAGACTGATATCGGGGCGACGTCGATCCAGCGCCGCTCCTTCCAGCTCTTCAGCGCGCATTCGGCGAGCTGCACGCCCTTGGCGCCTTCGAGCAGGGTGTATTTGTAGGGCGCGTCCTCGCAGACATGGCGGATGAACATCTCCCACTGTTCCTTGAAGCCGTTGTCGTAGACGACGTTCTCAGGCAGCTTCTGCCAGTCGGCATAGAAATCATGCATCCGCTTCTCGTCCGGATTCCACACCGGCCGCGGCGTCGCCTGGCGTGCCTGGATCACGCAGTCGGTCAGGCCCGCCACCGCCGAGCCATGGGTGCCGTCGACCTGGAAGGTGACGAGGTCGTCGCGGTAGACCCGCGTCACCCAGCTCATGTTGATGTGCGCAATGACGCCGCCCTTCAGGCGGAAGGTGGCGTAGGCGGAATCATCGGCGGTCGCCTGGTATTTCTTGCCCTTCTCGTCATAGCGCTCGGGGATGTCAGTCGTGCCGAGGCAGGTCACGCTCTCGACCTCGCCGAACAGATTGTCGAGCACGTAGCGCCAGTGGCAGACCATGTCGAGGATGATGCCGCCGCCATCCTCGACACGGTAATTCCACGACGGCCGCTGCGCTTCCTGCCAACCGCCCTCGAACACCCAGTAGCCGAACTCGCCGCGCACCGAGAGCATGCGGCCGAAGAAGCCGGAGTCGCGCAGGAAGGCCAGCTTCTTCAGGCCCGGCAGGAACAGCTTGTCCTGCACGGTGCCGTGCTTGAGGCCCCTGGCATTGGCGAGCTTCACGACCGCAACGGCCTCCTCGAGGTTGGTCGCGATCGGCTTCTCGCAATAGACATGCTTGCCGGCGTTGATCGCCTTGGTCAGCAGCGAGGGCCGCGCCTGCGTGGTCGCGGCGTCGAAGAACACGGTGTCGCCGTTGCCCGCGAGCGCACGATCGAGATCGGTGGTGTGGCGTTCGATGTTGTAGCGTTTTGCCAACGCGCCGACCTTCTCGGCGTCGCGGCCGACCAGGATCGGATCGGGCATGACGCGGTCGCCGTTCGCAAGCTGCACGCCGCCCTGCTCGCGGATCGCGACGATCGAGCGGATCAGATGCTGGTTGAGCCCCATTCGGCCGGTGACGCCGTTCATGATCAGGCCGAGGCGTTTGGTCGTCATACTGCTTGCTCCTGCGAAACGCGTGGTGTTGGCCGCTTGAGCGGCTGCATGGTGGACCAGTCCGGATGGATCGAACTGGCAAAGCCCGGTGCGACGGCGATCGATCCGGTCAGCAGATCGCCGTCATGGATCGCGAGGCGGACCTTGCCGCGCTCGCGCGTGTAGAGATCGGGATGCGCGGTGAGGAAGGCGTCGGCCTCGTCAACCGGGGTGTCGGCAAAGCCATCGACATAATGATGTCCGTTGCGCTCGGCATGGGTGACGCCGATCAGCGCGCCGAGCGCGAGGTCCTGCTGCACGCCGAGCCCGGCCTGGCAGGTCAGGTCCTCGCCGCTGACGAAATACCGCTCGCCGTCCGCGCTCCACGCCGCCGCGCGGGTGGCGTTGATGATGGACTTGTAGATGCCCTTGCAGGATTTCGAGGAGATGCCGCGATAGCCGAGCACGCGGGCCTGCGGGAATGCGTCATAGGAATCGTCGGCCTCGTCGATGATGAAGCCGTGCGCCGCCAGCTTCCCGAGCGGCGAGGCTCTTGTGATATCGCGCGGCATCGGCTGCTCGATATAGAGCAGGTTTGCCCTGATCGGCTGCAGCGCCGCGTCATGGTCGAGCCGGTCGACCAGCGCGTTCAGCGCGGCAAGGTCGGCATATTGCTCGTTGGCGTCGAGCGTGATCCTGGTTGCGTAAGGCAGCTTTGCGAGCTCGCCGCCGATCCGCGCCAGCCGCGCCGCGTCATGTGCGGGATCGCCGTTCAGCTTAAGCTTGAAATAGCGCGCACCGGCGTTCTCGTTGCGGTCGGCGACGCCGCCCTCGCCTTCAACCTTGTCGTCCATTCCGACCGTGTGCCTGACGGCGACACGCTCGAGCCGTTGGCGCGTCGACAGAAACCGCGCGATCGCCGCGTCGTCTAGATCAGGCGTCAGCCGCGCGTCGATGCCGGCGATATTGCCGGCCATGCCGTCGAAGAAGTTCGCGCCGGCGGCGCGGAGCAGCGCATCCAGGATCGCCTTGTCGATCTCGGCCGGGCCAAAGCCGGCGGCAAGCGGCGGAATGTCTTCAGCTGCGCAGGCCGCAACCTGCGGGCCGATACGTTCGGCGTGGAGGCCAAACGCGGTCTCAAGACCCTTGTTCGCCAGATAGAGCCCGCGCGCGATCGCAAGCGAGCGGCGAAGCCCGTCGAGCGACTGCGCTTCGGTGAGATGCGGCCGCTTGTCGAACCATTTCGGCGCCAGCATCTCGGCGCTGGCGCCGGTGGCGCGGCCCTTGCCTTCCACCTCGATCTCGACCCGCACGAACATCTGCGTCGATGCGGTGATCGTCACCGCGCCGAAGCGGAACGGCCGGGCGAACACCAGCGGCCGTTCGAAAAACGCGATATTGTTGACTTTGAGGCGAAGCGGCATTGACGGCTCGGGTGTTAGTCCAGCGACCCCTGTGAGAAGAAATGCTTCCGGATCCGCTGCACCAGTTCGTTGAAGACAGGATCGGACATCGTCTCGAGCGAGCGCGGCCGTGGCATCGGCACGTCGTAGATCGCGGCGATCGCGCCGGGCCGCTCGGTCATCACGAGCACGCGGTCGGCGAGGAACACGGCTTCCGGGATCGAGTGCGTGATCAACAGGACCGTCTTGCCGGTCTCGCGCTGGATCCGCATCAATTCGACATTCATCCGCTCGCGCGTCATGGCGTCGAGCGCGCCGAACGGCTCGTCCATCAGCATGATCTTGGGGTCGTGCACCAGGGCGCGACAGATCGAGGCGCGCTGCTGCATGCCGCCGGACAGCTGCCAGGGCAGCTTCTTCTCGAAACCTTCGAGGCCGACCAGCTTCAGCAGATCCTTGGCGCGCGCGAGATACTTGTCCCGCGGCAGCTGCTTCATGTCGATCGGCAACATCACGTTGGAGAGGATGTTGCGCCACGGCAGCAGCAGCGCGTTCTGGAACACGATGCCGACATTGCCGTGCGGCCTGGTCACCGGCTCGCCGTCGACCAGCACCTCGCCGGTCGTCGGCGGCAGCAGGCCCGAGATCATCTTGAGCAGCGTGGACTTGCCGCAGCCGGAGGGCCCGACCACGACAAAGAACTCGCCGTCGTTGATGGTGAAGTCGAGCGGCCGCAGCGACGGCACATCACCGTCGCGTGACCGGTAGGTCTTCGAGACGCCGGAGAGTTTGATACCCGGCGTGGCATCCGCGGCGCGGTCCGACACCAGGCGCAGATGCGCGGCGGGCTGAACATCGGCTGGTTTGGTTGCAGGATTCATTCGGTCGAATCCACTGGGATGTAGAATGCTGTCATTCCGGGATGGTCCGAAGGACCAGACCCGGAATCTCGAGATTCCGGGTTCGATGCTTCGCATCGCCCCGGAATGACGGTGTTTGTTGCGCTCACGAGTCACCCTTCGGCAGATAGTCGTTGGTGTAGAACGCCTTCGGATTGGCCTTGGCCTTGGCGTCGAGGCCGCCATACTCGACCATCAAATTGACCGACTCGGTCATGTTCTGGTCGGTGACCTGGAACGGCCGCTTGGTCCTGGTCTCCGGCGTACGATAGAGCGGGATCGTCAGCTCGAAGCCTTGCGTCAACGTGTCGATCTTGCCGCCCTTCGGGTTGGCGTCGAGGATCGACTGCGCAGCCGCCTTGGGGTCCTTCTCCGCGGCTTCCACCGCCTTTGTCGTCGCCGACATGAAGCGGCGGACCAGGTCGGCATTGGCCTTCACATAGTCGGAGTTCGCGATGATGCCCGACGACACCATGTTGATGCCGTAGTCGGCGAACTTGATCGGATAGACGTCCTTGCCGGTGGCGTCCTTGATCTTCATCGACTGGTCCATGACGTAGCCGAGCAGCAGGTCGGCCTGGCCGTTGATCACGGCGTTGAGCTTGGTCTGGCCGTCGCCGGCGACGGTGTTGAAATCGCTTTCCTTCAGACCGATCTTCTTCAGGAACAGCGGCCAGATCTGCGTCATCGAATCCGCCGGCGTGATCGCGACCGTCTTGCCCTTGATGTCCTCCGGCTTCCTGATGTTCTTGTCGGCAAGGCTCATCGCCGACATCGGGCTGGTCTGCAGCAGCACGCCGGTGGCAATCACCGGCGCACCCTTCACGGCCGCGCGCATCATCGTCGGCACGTCGACATAGCCGAAATCGGCGGTCTTGGCGGCCACCGCCTGCGTGGTCGCGGCCGAGCCGCGGCCTTCCTGGATCTCGAGGTCGATGCCCTCAGTGGCATAGATGCCCTTGGCCTTGCCGTAATAGAACGGCGCGTGCTCGCCGTAGACGTACCAGTTCAGCATCAGCACGACCTTGTCGGCCGCAGATGCAGGGGCCACCGCAAGCGCGGTCCAGGCCAGTGCGGCAACGACAGCAGTAATCAATCGCATCACGTTCTCTCCCTGTTTTTCGTCATTGCGAGGAGCCAGAGCGACGAAGCAATCCATTTCTCAGCTTGTGGCGCGATGGATTGCTTCGCTTCGCTCGCAATGACGGTTTCCCTTTTCGTTAGGTGGCTCTGCGATATCCCTAGGAAGCAAAAATGATGTCATCGCGCTGGCTGACGTGCCAGGGGATCACCAGCCGCTCGATGCGGTCGACGATCCAGAACAGGATGACGCCGAGCAGCGCGAGGATCACCAGCGCGGCGAACATCGTCGGCAGGTCGAAGGTGCCGATCGAGCGCTGCATCACATAGCCGATGCCGGAATTGGAGCCGACGAACTCGCCGACGACGGCGCCGACCACGGCGAGCGTCACCGAGACTTTCAGGCCGGAGAAGATCGCGGGCATCGCGTGCGGCAGGTTGACCGCACGGAACACCTGGAAGCGGCTGCCCTGCATCGCGCGCGCCAGATCGACCATATCAGGGTCGACCGACTTGAAGCCCTGCACCGCCGACACCACCACGGGGAAGAAGCCGAGCAGGAACGCGGAGATCACCTTGGGGATGATGCCGAAGCCGAACCACACCACGAACAGCGGCGCGATCGCGATCTTCGGCACGGATTGGGAGAACACCAGCAGCGGATAGACGTAGCTCTCGATCGTCTTCGAGCCCGCGATCAGCATCGCAACGGGAATGCCGAACAGCGCCGAGAGCAGGAAGCCGCAGATCGTTGCATAGGTTGTCGGCCAGGACTGCCGCAGCAGTTCCGGCCAGTCGCTCCACAGCACCGCGACGACGTCGCCGGGCGAGGGAATTTGGTAGGCGGGAATATGGAACAAGCGGATCGCGAGGTCCCAGGCCGCCACGATGACAACCAAAAACAGGAACGGACGTACCCACGCCGCATTCAGCACCTTCGACAGGCCCGAAGGGCTCTTTGCCTCCGCCACGTCACGCTCCCTTTGCAGTCTCTCTGTTCGTTCAGAAATTAACCCGTTGGATAAATACTGTCCAGCCCCAAGCGCGCGGCAAAATCGCGCCGAAATACGCGACTTTCGTCAGGTGAGAATTTTTGTCGGATGAGACTTCGTAGCCCGGATGAAGCGCAGCGAAACCCGGGACCGCTATCCGCGCATGCAACTCCCCGGATTGCGCGGAGCCTGTCATCGGGCGCGCGTTCGCGCGACCCGTTGGCTCCATCCGGGCTACGGATCACCGCAATGATCGCAAGACCTCACACCACGCGGTGCTCGGCCGCGCGCAGCACCGGCATCGCGCCGCCGAACGCCGCCGTGGATTTGCCGGTCAGCGCCGCCAGCACCAGCGCGGTCATGTGCTCGAGGCGCTCGTCGCGGGCGTCCTTCTTCAAGAGGTCGCGGCCGAAGATCACGCTCAGCGTGGCGCTGTTGGAGAGATAGAAGAATGCGAGCCCGGCGATCGAGATGTAGAGCTGCACCGGATCGACCGCGACGCGGAAATCGCCGCTCTCGACCCCGCGCGTCACCACGGTGCGGATCATCTCGACAAAGGGCGAGTGCATCGACTTGACCTTGGTCGAACGCTTCAGGTGTTTTGCCTTGGCGAGGTTTTCGGTGTTCAGCAGCGCCAGGAACTCGGGGTTGCGCAGAAAATAGTTCCACGTGAAGTCGATCAGGCGCCCGATTGCCTCGGGCGGATCGAGATGCTCGAGATCGAGGGTGCGTTCCTCGGCACGGATCTTCTCATAGGCGCCTTCCAGCACCTCGAGATAAAGATCCTCTTTGTTGCCGACGTGGTAGTACAGCATACGTTTGTTGGCGTCGGCATTGGCCGCGATGCGATCGACCCGCGCCCCGGCGAGGCCATGGGCGGCGAATTCCTGCTTGGCCGCCTCGAGAATCCGCAGCCGCATCCCCTGGGGGTCGCGCTGCCATCTCTGTATTCGCTTTGCCTTGGCCAAATCGATCGCCCGTGATGCTGAATTGATGAATGTAGCATGACGAACGACGTTTGAGAACGAATGTTGTCGTGACGGCCATGCGGGAATATTTCTCGCAGACGCGGCATGCAGCGTCCTCCCTGCCATTCCCGGATGCACGCTGTCGTGACGACGCGCGCATGAAACGCGGCCTAGTCCGGCTTTCCTTGTGAAGGCTGCACCAGAAGCGTCGGCACACCGCATGTGCTGTTGCGCACCGTCATCACGCGCGTGCCGGGCTTGCGGCCGGTACGAACCTCGGAGACGTCGACGCCAGCGGCGATCAGCCGCGCACGTGTGGCGTCGATATCGGTGACGCGCCAGCAGATGCCGCGCAGCCGGTCCGGCGCGTCCGTCTCCGATTTGCCCGGCCGGTGCGTGACCTCGACCACGAGGTCGCCGCAGCGGAAGAACATCAGCCGGCCCCACTCCGGATGCGACCGGTCGAGCGCCATGTCGAGCCCGAGCCGCGCGCCATAGAGCGCGGCGGCGCGTTCCGGGTCGGCGGTCGAAACCACCACATGATCCATCGCGGTGATCGATGCGGTCGTGGTACGCACCGACAACGGCCGCTCCTGCTCGCGTTCCAGGAAGAACATGCGCACGCCGCGCGTCGCATCGGTCGCGGCCCGCGTACGCTTCCACGACAGCACGGCGCCGCTGGTCTCGTCGCGGCTTTCGACTTCAGTGACGGGTTCGGGCTTCAGCGTCAGCCGGTCGAGCCGGCGGTGTGTCCTGGCGATGTCGCTGGTGCGGAAGCAGAGGCTCGCAAGCCCCTCACCTTGCGTAACGAGCGCGCTGCGGATGCGCTGGGCTGCGTCATCGTCGCCGAGCGGCGCCACCAATTCCAGCGTGGTGTTGTCGAGCGTGAACAGCGTGCGGTTCGCACCACCGCCACTGTAGCGCCAGGAAGGCGTCCGCGCGAACAGCGCCTCATAGGCCGCGCTGGCAGCAGCGATGTCACTGGTCAGGACGACGATGTGATCGAGACCGGTAATCATGGCTGCAACCTCCCCGAATCTGCCGTCATTGTGTTTCTCCCTTAACCCAACCCGGAACCACGGACTGCCGCCGGCCGTTATGCCGCATGCCAGAACGGCCTGGCGCAGCCATCATCTCTACCTGTAAACCAGGCAGGGTTGCGAATATTTTCAGCGATATCGGCCGATCAGCAATGCTAGTCTGGAACCGCCGGCCGGGACCACACCAAGCCACGACGGAAAGCGAATGCAGGCCCTCTTCATCGGACAGACCTATATCGACGTCACCTTCATCACAGATCACATGCCTGTTGGCGACGAAAAGCACGTCGCCGACGCCTATGCGGTGTCGTTCGGCGGCAACGCCGTGACCGCAGCATTCTGCTGCGCCAAGCTCGGCGTCCCGCCGGACCTGATCGCCACCATGGCCAATGACTGGCTGGGACGGATGTTCTGGGACATGGCCGACAGGTACGGCATCTCGTTCCACCCCCGCAAAGTCAACTCCTCCTCGCTGTCCTTCATCATGCCGAACGACGGCAAGCGCGCCATCGTCCGCTGCCGCGACGACCAGCACATCCATCCTTTTCCGCTGCTGAACATCAAGGGCTGCCGCGCGTTGCACATCGACGGCCACCAGCCGGACGCCGCGATCCATTATGCGAAGCTGTGCCGCGAGGATGGCATCCTGACCTCGCTCGACGGCGGCGGCCTGCGCACCAACACCCACGAGCTGCTCGCATTCATCGACATTGCGATCGTCGCCGAACGCCTGTGCGAGCAGATGGACAAGACGCCGGAGCAGATGCTCGACTATCTCAAGGGTCGCGGCTGCAAGGTCGGCGGCGTCACCATGGGCGAGCGCGGCCTGCTCTGGTATGACGAGGCCGGCACAGTGCGCACGCTGCCGGCTTTCCCGATCCCGCGCGCGCGCGTGATCGACACCAACGGCGCCGGCGACGTCTTCCACGGCGCCTACATCTACTCTTACCTTTCGAACCCGAGCAAAGGCTGGCATGAGCACTTCAAGTTCGCGCGTGCAGCCTCGACCTTCAAGATCCAGATGCTCGGCAACGAGGCCGGCTTGCCGACACTCGCCGATATCGCAGCGGTCAAGCAGGAATTTCGCGCCGAGGCCTGATATCGGTGAACGGGGCTAGTCATGAGGCACGTCTTCGTCGCCGGCAGCATCAATATGGACGTGGTGGCGACCGCCGAGCGCCATCCGCGGATCGGCGAAACCGTCGCCGGCGAGGCCGTGCTCTATTTTCCCGGAGGCAAGGGCGCCAACCAGGCGGTGGCTTCGGCCAAGCTCGGCGTAGCGACCACGCTGATCGGCCGGCTCGGCACCGATGCGTTCGGCAAGGAGCTGCGAGCGTTCCTTGCCGCGCAAGGAGTCGATCTCACCTCGGTCAAGACCACGCACGGCACGCATTCCGGCACGGCGATCATCACGCTCGCCAATGCCGACAACACGATTGTCGTCGTGCCAGGCGCCAACGGGCTCGTTGACGCTCATGATGTCAAGGTCCCCTCACTTATGAAGGGTGACGTCGCGGTCAGCCAGTTCGAGATCCCGCTGCCGGCGATCGCTGCCTTCTTCCGGCGCGCCCGCGCCGTCGGCGCCACCACGATCCTCAATCCGGCACCGGCAAAACAGGCCGACAAGGCTCTGCTCGATCTCGTCGACATCCTCGTTCTGAACGAGACCGAACTCGGCTACCTGACTGGCACGGGGCTGCGCGACAGCGACACGCCGGAGCGCTTCTCCGAGGCGGCCCGGGCGTTGGGGCAAGGCAGGATCGTCTGCGTCACGCTCGGAAAGCGCGGCGTGCTGGCGCTGGTCGACAACCAGCCGCTGCTCGTGCCGGGACGCGAGGTCAAGGCCGTCGACACCACAGGCGCCGGCGATTGCTTCGTCGGCGCCCTCGCCTCACAGCTCGCCATCGGCAAGCCGCTCGGCGACGCGCTGGCCTACGCCAACGCCGCCGCCTCGATTTGCGTGCAACGGATGGGAGCCGCGCCGTCGATGCCGACGGCGGATGAGGTGGAGGACGCTCTCTCCCCAAGTCGTCCCGGCGAAGGCCGGGACCCATAACCACCGGCCACAGTTTGGGGGCACACGCATGGCAACTGCGTTCGTCTCCGCCAACGACTGCCGCGGAGTATGGGTCCCGGCTTTCGCCGGGACGACGCTTGCTTATATTTGCGCCAGCGCACTCTTCAGGTCGAAGCTCGCATCCGCCGCCTGCTCCGGCGTGATCGAGCCGCCGGCGCCGAGCAGCCGGCGGCCGAACATGTGATCGCCGGCGCGATTGATCGATTCGATGCCGAGCAGCTTGTCGCCGCGATAGCAGAACGCCGAGAACGCGCCCTGCGCGCGGTCGCCGCGCACTACGACGCGGTCGTAGCCGGTGGTGAGACCCGCCATCTGCAGCTTGTCGGGGCCCTGGTCGCTCCAGAACCACGGCAGACCGTCATAGACCTCGGTCTTGCCGGTCAGCCGCGACGCCACGCAGCGCGCATGGTCGGTCGCATTCTGCACCGACTCCAGCCGCAGCGACCCGCCGAAGCGTTTGCTGGTGTAGAGCGCGCAATCGCCGATCGCGGAGACATTCGGATCGGCGGTCAACAGATGCTCGTCGACGATGATGCCGGATGCCACCGGCAGCCCGGCCTCCGCCGCAAGCTCGACATTCGGCAGCACACCGACGCCGACCACGACGAGGTCGGCCGGGATATGCGTGCCGTTGCTCAGGCTGACACCGGTAACCTTGCCGCCATCGGCCTCGATCGCCGTGACCTGCACCCCGAGGTGAATCCGGATGCCGGCCGCGCTGTGGCGGGATTGCGAGAACTCGGAAATCTCCGCGGTCACCGCCCGCGCCATCACGCGGGAGGCAAGCTCGACCACGTCGACCTCGAGGCCCTTGGCCCGGGCAGTGGCGGCGAATTCGAGCCCGATGAAGCCCGCACCGATCACGACGACGCGCATGCCGGGCGCGATCAAGTCGCGCAGCGCCTGGCTCTCATCCAGAATGCGCAGGTAGCGGACTGCGTCGAGCTTGGCGTTGGGGATATCCAGCAGCCGGTTCCGCGCGCCGGTTGCGAACACCAGGTGTCCGTAATCGAGCGACGCGCCGGAGGCGAGCGCCACCTTCCGCGCATTGCGGTCGATCGCATGGGCGCGATCGGTGATCAGCTCGATCTTGTTGTCCTGGTAGAACTTGTCGGGCCGGAACATCAGGCTCTCGGGCCCGCCGGTCCCTTTCAGATAGGCCTTCGACAGCGGCGGCCGCTGATACGGCAAATGGCCTTCGTCATTGATCAGGGCGACGCGCTCGGCGAAGCCGGCCTGGCGCAGCGACGCCGCGAGCTGGAAGCCGGCGTGTCCGGCGCCGACGATGATGACCGAGCCTGTCATCGGAACAACCCAAATACGCGCGAGCAGGAGTGACCCATGCCGTTTCCTCTTGTCGATGTTAGCTTGCTTGCCCCGTCCCCACAGCGCTCGTGTCTGCGTACCGAAGGCGCACGCCATTTGGCCTCATGGCTCGTACCGATGCAAGGGGGTCCCAGGCGATTCTGGGCGCGCCCGCGGCCCCCGGGCCGGATTGCCACGGCTCCCGCCAAGGCCTTAAATGTCCGGAACCAACAAGCCCAAGGTCTTCAATATGCCAGCACCCGCCCCCTCCGCCACCGACCCCGCTTTGCTCCGCATCGACGGCGCCATCGCGACCATCACACTGAACCGGCCGGCCGCGTTCAACGCGATCGACATGACGATTGCCAAGAAGCTCGAGCAGCTCAGTGCCGAGGTCGAAGCCAACAAGGACGTTCGCGTACTGGTCATCGAGGGCGAAGGCCGCGCCTTCTGCGCCGGTGGCGATTTGCAGACCATCGGCGCCGCGACCGAAGCCAACAATGTCGCCCCCGTGGTCGGCGAGATGCTTCACCACTACCATGCCTTCATCGAGACGGTCCGGCGGATGCCGAAGATCGTGCTATCCAGCGTGCATGGTTCGGCGGCCGGAGCCGGCATGGGCCTCGCGTTCGTGACCGACCTGTGTATCGCCGCAGAGGATGCCCGCTTCACGCCCGCCTATGCCAAGATCGGCGTATCGCCGGATGGCGGCAGCACGGTCGGCATCGTCGGCACGGTCGGTACCCGCCGCGCGCTGCAGATTTTCCTGGCCGAGGATGGGTTCACCGCGCAGCAAGCCTATGAATGGGGTCTCGTCGTCAAGACCGTCCCCGCGGCCGAGCTGAAGGCGGCGACGCGGCAGCTCGCCGAGCGTCTGGCGCAAAATCCGCCCGCCGCAATCGCGGGGACCAAATCACTGGTCTATCAGGCCGCCACCACGCCGACCAATCAGCAGCTCGACGCCGAGGAACACAAGATCATCACGGCGATGCATACCGACGATTTCCGCGTCGCCGTGAAGAAGTTCACCAGCAAGTCGAAGTAGAGGTTTGGCTAGTTCGGGCAAATGTACCCCGTGCCGCCGGGTGCCTTGAAGCAGCCGACCGATTCCGGGATCACCTGCTTGGGCAGCCACAGCACGACCTTCGGAAAATAGATCGTGAAGCAGATCGTGACCAGGAACACGACATAGATCGGCAACGCCGCCCGCAACGCTTTTGCAAAACTGATGCCGACGAATTTCGAGGCCATCAGCAGCACGAGCCCGTAGGGCGGCGTGATCAGGCCGAACGCCAGCGTTGCGATCAGCACCACGCCCATGTGCACGCCGTTGATGTCGCCGGCCTGGGTCAAGGCGTTGACCAGCGGCATGAAGATGATGATGGTCGGCACCGGCTCGATGAAGTCGCCGACCACGGTGAACAGCAACACCATCAAGAGCATGATGAGGTGCGGGTCGTTACCGGCGATCGAGGTGATCCAGTCGGCGATGTAGATCGCGCCGCGCAGATAGGCCAGCATCCAGCCGAACGCGTTCGCCGCGCCGATCGTGATCAGCGGCAGCGAGAAGATCAGGCCGGCGAGGCAGAAATCATACGGGATCTTCTTCAGGTGCCCGCGGTTCAGCGCCGGGATCACCACGACGATGATGTAGGCGACCGCGACCACGCCGGCCTCGGTCGGCGTGAACCAGCCGGTCAGGATGCCGCCCAGCAGGATCACCGGGATCATCATCGGCAGCGCCGCGTCACCGGCGGCGAACGCAACCTGGCGCGGCGGCGCACGCGGCTTGCGCAGGCCCGAGGGACCGAAGAAGTAGCAGTAGATCATCAGCCCGAAGCCGATCATCAGTCCGGGGACCACACCGGCCATGAACAGCCCGGCGATCGAGACATTGCCGACCGCGCCATAGACGACCGCCGTGATGCTCGGCGGCACCAGCGCTGCGATCGTCGACGCCGAGGCGATGATCGCGGCGATGAAGGCCGGCTCGTACCCTTCCCGCCGCATCGGCCCACCGAGCGCCCGGCTCATGACCGCGACGTCGGCGGTGGTCGAGCCGGACATCTCCGAGAAGAACATGCTGAAGACGACGACGACCTGCGACAGCCCGCCCCTGATATGGCCGACCAGCGAGACCGAGAGATTGGCGATGCGGACCACGACATTTGCGGAGCTCATGAGCTCGCCGACCAGCAGGAAGAACGGGATCGCAAGCAGCGCCTCGGAATCGACGCCGTCGAAGACCTTCTGGATGATCGCCGCCAGCGAGACGTCTGATAGCACTGCGCCGACGAACACGCCAGCCATCAGCGAGAACGGCACGGGCACGCCGAGATAGCCGAAGAACAGGAAGCAGAACGACATCAGCGCAAGCACGACCGGTGCGCTCACGGCTGCACTCCCGTCGTCGCGCGGGTATCGATCGCAGGAATCGGAAGGTGGTCATCCGGCGGCTCCGGATGGTCGAAGCCATTGCGGATCCCATTGACGAGCTGCTCGATCGTGAACAGGCCGATCAGGATGCCGGACAGCGGGATCACCGCATAGAGCGAGGCGATCGGCGTACCGGACGGCAGGCGGAAGCTGCCGAAGCCTCGGAGGTAATTTTGATAGCCGTACCAGACCAGGCAGAAGGCGACACCCAGCACCACCAGACGGATGACGATCTCGACGATCAGCCGCGACCTGCCATGCAGCGCTTCGGAGATCGCGGTGAGATAGAGATGGTCGTTGCGCCGTGTCGCGACCGCGGCCCCGATGAAGATCGCGTAGATGAACAGCGTCGAGGTCACCTCCTGCAGCCACAGCCAGGGATGACCGATGGTGCGGGTGACGATATCGGCGGTCACCGACAGCGAGAAGCCGAAGCACAGCAGGCCGCACAGCATCATCAGGATCAGCTCGAGCCGGTCGAGCGCCCGCCATTTCAGATGCCGCTGCCGTTGCAGCACCAGTGTGTCGGCGATGGCCATCGAATGCTCCGTCCTCGTATGTCGTCCCGGCGAAGGCCGGGACCCATAACCACCGGCGCCTGATGCTTTGAGAAAGAACGGCCGCCCGGTGCTTCAATGGACGAGCCGCGGCGTATGGGTCCCGGCCTTCGCCGGGACGACGCAGGAAGTGGGCTAGTTGACCGCGCGGATCAAATTCTTAATCTTCTCCGCATGCGGCCCGAGATCCTTGGCGAGCTTGTCGAGATAGGGATCGGCGATCGCGGTAAAGCTCTTCTTGTCCACATCCTCGACCACCTTGACGCCGAATGACTTCAGTTTTGCAGCCGCATTCTTCTCCAGTTCGAACGCCTTCGCCGGCTCCTTGGCGCTCACCTCGGCGGCCGCTGTCGTCACCCAGGCCTTCTGCTCGGCTGAAAGGCTCTGCCACAGCCTGTCGCTGATGAACAACAGCGCATTGTTGGCCTCATGCTCGGTCATCGAGAGCACCGGCGCGACTTCGTAGTGCTTATTGACGAGGTAAACATTCACGCTGTTTTCCGCCGCCTCGACGACGCCGGTCTGCAGCGACGTGTACACGCTGCCGAACGGCATATGGACGGTTTGCGCGGCGTAAGCCGGGAAGATCGTGTCTTCCGTAGCCGTCGCCTGAACGCGAATCTTTACACCCTTGAGGTCGCTGACGTTGTGGATTTCCTTCCTGGCGTAGATGCTTCTTACGCCTTGGCTGCCCGTCGCGATGACATGAAGGCCTTGCGACGTGTCGTCGATCATCGCCTTGATCGCGTCAATCACCTTCTGATCGGCAAGGGCCTTCACCACATGGTTGGCGTCGCGGAATAGGAAATGCAGCGACATCACACCGGCCTGCGGCGAGATAGTCGCGGTGTTCGCCGACGAGATGATGGCGAATTCAATGTCTCCGGATTTCACGAGCTGCAGCAGCTGCGGCTCCTGTCCGAGCTGCGCTCCCGGATACTGGTCGACGATCATGGTCCCCTTGCTCAACTCCTTGAGCTTGGCGGAGAACATGTCGTAGGCCACGCTGTATCCGGTGTTGAGCTGCTGATCGTGCGCGAAGCGGTAGTGCTTGACTTCCTGCGCGCCGGCGCCCGCGGAAAGCAGCAGCGCTGCCGCGGCCATGGCAATCCCGACGATCCTGGCTGAATAGCCCATCGCGACGTTCCCCCTGTTTTTAATTGAGGGGGATCATCCCACCAGTCGCGCAGGATTGTCAATAAAACAGAGGCAATCAGCTCGTCGTAGGCGACAACGAGCACCACATCGCAGAAATTATCGACAATTCAGCAGATGCGCCTAACTTTGCAAGCTACTTCCCCTTGGCGCGCATGAAGTCGAAATCGCAGCCCTCGTCGGCCTGCAGGATGGTGTCGTTGAAGAGATGCGCGTAGCCGCGCTTGGCCCAATCGGGCGAACCGGCCGGCGCGAGCGCGTCGCGGCGCTTCTGCAATTCGGCCTCGTCGACCAACAGATCGATGCTGCGCTTGGCGACATCGAGCCGGATCATGTCGCCGTTCCGCACCAGCCCGAGCGGACCGCCGACCGCGGATTCCGGCGTGATGTGCAGCACGATGGTGCCGAACGCGGTGCCGCTCATCCGCGCATCGGAGATGCGGACCATGTCCTTCACGCCGGCGCGCGCGAGTTTCTTCGGGATCGGCAGGTAACCCGCCTCCGGCATGCCCGGCGCGCCCTTCGGGCCGGCATTGCGCAACACCAGCACGTCGTCGGCGGTGACATCGAGCGCGGGATCGTCGACCCGCAGCGTCATGTCCTCGACCGATTCGAACACCACGGCGCGGCCGGTGTGCTGCAATAGTTTCGGACTCGCCGCCGACTGCTTGATGACGGCACCGCGCGGCGCGAGATTGCCGTGCAGGATCGCCATCGCGCCTTCGGATTTGATCGGGTTCGCCTTGGAGCGGATCGCGTCCTGCCCCGGCACATCCTCGGCATTGGCGACGACCTCGCGCAAGGTCTGGCCGGTGATGGTTTTGGCATCGAGATCGATCAGGTCGCCGAGCTGCGCCATCAGCTTCGGCACGCCACCCGCGTGATGGAAATGCTCCATGTAGTGTTCGCCCGACGGCTTGAGGTCGACCAGCACGGGGACCTCGCGGCCGAGCTTGTCGAACGCCTCGAGGTCGATCTTGTGCGGCGAGCGGTTGGCGATCGCCGTGAGGTGGATCAGCCCGTTGGTCGAGCCGCCGATCGCCTGCATGACGACCTGGGCGTTGCGGAACGACGACGGCGTCAGGATCTCGCTCGGCTTCGGTCCCTTGGTCTTCGCCATCTCGGCGGCGACGCGGCCACTGGCCTCCGCAGAGCGGAAGCGTTCGGCATGCGGCGCCGGGATCGTCGCGCTCATCGGCAGCGACAGGCCGAGCGCCTCGGTAATGCAGGCCATGGTGGAGGCTGTGCCCATCACCATGCAGGTGCCGACCGACGGCGCGAGGCGGCCGTTCACCGCCTCGATCTCGTTGTCGTCGATCTCGCCGGCGCGATACTTGCCCCACAGCCTGCGGCAGTCGGTGCAGGCGCCGAGCACCTCGCCCTTGTGATGGCCGACCACCATCGGGCCGACCGGAATCACCACGGTCGGCAGATCGGCGCTGATCGCGGCCATGATCTGCGCCGGCAAGGTCTTGTCGCAGCCGCCGATCACGACCACCGCATCCATCGGCTGGGCGCGGATCATCTCCTCGGTATCCATCGCCATCAGGTTGCGCAGATACATCGAGGTCGGATGCGCAAAGCTCTCGGCGATCGAGATGGTCGGGAACACGAACGGCATCGCACCCGACAGCATCACGCCGCGCTTCACGGCCTCGATGATGTCAGGCACGTTGCCGTGGCAGGGATTGTAGTCGCTGTAGGTGTTGGTGATGCCGACGATCGGGCGATTGAGCGCATCGTCCGAATAACCCATCGCCTTGATGAAGGCCTTGCGCAGGAACAGCGAGAAGCCGGCGTCACCATAGCTTGTCAGTCCCTTGCGAAGTCCGTCGGCCATTTTCTTCTCGTCCCGTGGTTGTTCGGCCGCACTTAAGGAGCGGCAGGAATTATTGTCAATATGAGATAATCCGGTCGCGGCGGGTGGCTGGTCCGCGGCAAAATCGCCCCCATTATTGACAATAACCGTGGCGCTATGCTGACCTCAGGCACCGATCCAAAGCCGAGAGCGCATGACAGCCGAGCCCACATTGCCCGAACTCCAGGCCCCCTCGCGCGAGGAGGAACAAGCGGAGGTGATCCGCCGGCTGGAGGAGGACATCATCTTCGGCCGCTTCGCGCCCGGTTTGCGCCTGGTCGAGGATAACCTGATGCAGCGCTACGGCGCGAGCCGGCATTTCGTCCGCCAGGCCCTGTTCCAGCTCGAGCGCCAGGGCATCGTGCTGCGCGAGAAGAATGTCGGCGCCACGGTGCGGTTCTATTCGGCCGAGGAAGTGCGGCAGATCTATGAGGTGCGCGAGATGCTGACGCGGCAGGCCGCGCTGATGATCGCCCTGCCCGCGCCGCAAAGCCTGATCGACCAGTTGAGCGAGCTGCAACGGCACTACTGCATCAAGGCCGAGGCGCAGGACATGCGCGGCATTCACGAGACCAACGATGCGTTCCACCTCGCGCTGTTTTCCGCCTGCGGCAATCCTTACCTCGTCCGCTCATTGCAGGACTACATGAACCTGACGCTGCCGATGCGCGCCAAGAATCTCGCCGACAGCGAGGGCCTCGCATTGTCGCGCCGCCAGCACGAATTGATGATCGAGCTCTTGAAGGGCCGCGACAGCTGGGCGCTGGCGCAGCTTTGCGTCGATCACATGCAGTACAGCAAGGCGGATTATCTCGTCCGCATCTCCAACGACAAAAAGCCGCAATAGCGCGATACGCGGCCTCCTCGTGAAGGAGACGGCGATGCGCTATGTGGCTATATTCCTTGGATCGTTCACCGTGCAGCTTGCGCTCGGCGGCGTCGGCGAAGCGGCCGATCCGCGCGCGACGCAGCTCACCTACGAGCCCTGGACCAAGACGTGCCTGACAGAGGCGAGCTGCTTCGTCGGCGCCGCCGCGCGCGGTCAGTGTTCACCATCGGGCGGCACACTCAGCGTCTCGCCGCAGAGTAGCAAGCGCGCGATCGTGAGCGCCAATGTCGGAACGCGGACCATGCTGGAAGGCACGATCAGCCTCCGCATCGATCAGGACGAGCCGATCCAGATCGCGAGGCCGCATTGTTACACGCTCGGCTGCGGCGGCACGCTCGAGGCCGACGGCGAAATGATCGAGCGGCTGAAGCACGCGCAGACGATCGCTGTCGAAGCCAAGAACCTCACCGGGCAGACCATAAGCCTCGCCTTTCCCCTCACGCACTTCGCCGAGACCTTTGACGGGCCCGGCAGCCCGCCCAAGACATCCGGGCAAGGTTCGAAGGAGGCGCAGCAGCACACCGAATCCGTGAAGCAACTGCCGCAATGCGAGGATTGATCACTTCTTCCAGTCGATCACCCTCTCCTTGTCGCCGTCGAACTCCATGCTGCAGAACGCGCCGCCCTGGTAATAGTCGCCGACCGGATCCGGCGGCAGCTTGGCCTGCTCGGCCATCGCGTGCTCGCGGAAATCTTCAGCCCTTCCGGTCGGACGATAGCCGAGATCGTAGGCGCAGTGATTGTCCCACCACGAGCGCTCATTGTAGGACGCGCCGTACAGCACCTCGAAATGGATGTCGGGATGCTCGAGCCCGATGCGGCAGAGCTGCACGAGGTCTTCCGGCTTGAGCCAGATCGAGAGCCTGCGGTGGTCGAGCGGCGCCTCGCCGAAATTGCCGATCCGGAGGCACGTGACCTTGATGCCGTGCTTGTCGGCATAGAGCGCGCCGACGCCTTCGCCGAACACCTTGCTCACACCATAGCGACTGTCCGGCCGCGCGGTGACGTCGGTGCCGATGCGGTGATGACGCGGATAGAACCCGACCGCGTGATTGGATGAGGCGAAGATCACGCGCTTGACGCCCTTTTTGCGCGCCGCCTCGAACAGATTGTAGCAACCGATGATGTTGGACTGCAGGATCGCGTCCCAGGGGCCTTCGACCGAATAGCCGCCGAAATGCAGAATGCCGTCGACGCCTTCGCAGATCGCCTCGACCTGTGCGAGGTCGGCGAGATCGGCCGCCTTGAACTTTTCGTTGCTGCCGAGATCGGAGGGCTGCTTGATATCGCTCAGCAGGAGATCCGGATAGATCGGCGGCAGCAGCTTGCGCAGGCTCGTTCCGATTCCCCCTGATGCGCCGGTCATCAATATGCGTGGCATGCCGTCCCTCTTCTTTCCTGATTGCTGCGATCGAATTGCGGTCGCAGGCCGACAATGATAGCAAACCAGGCGCTCAAGGAAACACCATCGAAACACAACAACGAGAACAGCAAATGTCCGATGTTCATTCCGCCGGCTGGCGTCCCGCGACCTGCTATCCCGATCCCGCGATCCGCGCGCTCGATCCACGTTTCGAGAAATACTGGCTGAAACTCTCCGCCGTCGAGCGCATCGCGACCGGCCTGCGCTGGGCCGAAGGTCCGGTGTGGTTCGGCGACGGCCGCTATCTGTTGTGCAGCGACATCCCGAACCAGCGCATCCTCAAATGGGAGGAAGAGACCGGCGCGGTCAGCATCTTCCGCAAGCCGTCGAACTTCGCCAACGGCAACACCCGCGATCGCCGGGGCCGGCTGATCACCTGCGAGCATGGCGGCCGCCGCGTGGTGCGCACCGAATATGACGGATCGATCACGGTGCTGATCGACTCCTTCGGCGGCAAGCGGCTGAACTCGCCGAACGACGTCGTGGTGAAATCCGACGGTTCGATCTGGTTCACCGATCCGATCTTCGGCCTGCTCGGCAACTACGAAGGCTACAAGGCCGATCCCGAGATCGAGCCCAACGTCTACCGGCTCGATCCCGAAACCGGCAAGGCCACCATCGTCGCCGAGGGCGTGCTGGGGCCGAACGGGCTGTGCTTCTCGCCGAACGAGAAGATCCTCTACGTCGTCGAATCCCGCGGCGAGCCGAACCGCAAGATCCTCGCCTATGACGTCGCAGCCGACGGCAAGACGATCTCCAACAAGCGCGTCTTCATCGACGCCGGCCCGGGCACGCCCGACGGCATGCGCTGCGACATCGACGGCAATCTGTGGTGCGGCTGGGGCATGGGTGATCCCGAACTCGACGGCGTCGTCGTGTTCGCGCCCGACGGCGTCATGATCGGCCGCATCGCGCTGCCGGAGCGCTGCGCCAACCTCTGCTTCGGTGGCGTCAAGCGCAACCGCCTGTTCATGGCGGCGAGCCAGTCGATCTATGCGCTCTACGTCAACACCCAAGGCGCGCTCGGCGGTTAGCCCGGCCGTCATTGCGAGGAGCGAAGCGACGAAGCAATCCATCTGTCCGCCCGTGAGGAGAGATGGATTGCTTTGCTTCGCTTCGCTCGCAATGACGGCGAGACTGCAACCTTCATCTTCGCAAGATTCGCACTCTTCAAGACCTTGCGCCCCCAAAATGGCTGACGCCGGAGCAGTTGCCTGCCCCGGCGCCAAAAGTCGCGTCTCTCGTGGCTCGGCTTACGCGGCGTTGTAGCCGGCGACCGCCTTGGCCTCGAGATATTCTTCCAGACCGTAGCGGCCCCATTCGCGGCCGTTGCCAGACTGCTTGTAGCCACCGAACGGCGCGGTGCGCTCGTTCGGCACGCCCTGCAGGTTGACGTTGCCGGCGCGGATCTGGCGGCCGACGCGGCGCGCGGTTTCCACGGTGTCGGCGGAGACGTAACCGGCGAGACCATACGGCGTGTCGTTGGCGATCTTCACCGCGTCGGCTTCGTCCTTGGCGCCGAGGATGGTCAGCACCGGTCCGAAGATCTCTTCGCGGGCGATCGTCATGTCGTTGGTGACGTCGGCGAAGATGGTCGGACGGACATAGAAGCCCTTGTTGACGCCCTCGGGCAGGCCCGGGCCGCCGGCGACGAGCGTTGCGCCCTCGTCGATGCCCTTCTGGATCAGCGCCTGGATCTTGTCCCACTGGCCGCGGTTGACCACCGGACCGATCGTCGTGCCGTCGGCACGCGGATCGCCGGCCTTGGTCTTGTCGGCAACGCCCTTCGCGATGGCGGCCACTTCCTTCATCTTGGAGAGCGGCACGATCATGCGCGACGGCGCGTTGCAGGACTGGCCCGAGTTGTTGAACATGTGCATCACGCCGCCGGTCACCGCCTTGGTCAGGTCGGCACCGTCGAGGATCACGTTCGGCGACTTGCCGCCGAGCTCCTGGCTGACGCGCTTCACGGTCGGCGCCGCACGCTTGGCGACGTCGACGCCGGCGCGGGTCGAACCGGTGAACGAGATCATGTCGATGTCCGGGTGCTCGCTCATCGCGGCACCCACCTCCGGGCCGAGGCCGTTGAGCAGGTTGAACACGCCCTTCGGCACGCCGGCTTCATGGAGGATTTCTGCGAAGATCAGCGCCGAGGTCGGAGTGAACTCCGACGGCTTCAGGATCATGGTGCAGCCGGCGGCAAGCGCGGGCGCGACCTTGCAGGCGATCTGGTTGAGCGGCCAGTTCCAGGGCGTGATCATGCCGACGACGCCGACCGGCTCGCGCACGATCACGGCGGTGCCCATGGTCTCCTCGAACTCGTACTTCTTCAGCACTTCGAGGGTGTTCATGAGGTGGCCAAGGCCGGCGCCGGCCTGCAGCTTCTCGGCCATCGGCAACGGCGCGCCCATTTCGTCGGAGACGGCCGCGCCGATCTCCTTCATGCGGCCCTTGTAGACCTCGACGATCTTGGTGAGCAGCGCGACGCGCTCCTCGCGGCTGGTCCGGGAAAAGGTCTCGAAGGCGCGCTTGGCGGCGGCGACTGCCTTGTCGACATCGGCCTTGGAGCCGAGCGCAATCTCATACATCGCTTCTTCGGTCGCCGGATTGACGACCGGGGTGGACTTGCCTTTGACGACGGGATCGACCCAGGCGCCGTCGATGTAGAATTGCATGCGATTGACCATCGGAAACCTCTTGTACGGGGCGTATGGAATGGGGAACGAAAGCGTTCGGCAGGCATCCTTGCACGAAAGCCCGGCGAATTGAACCCGCCATATGCGGGACGCGGCTCGTGCGCGCGAACAGCATATAATGTCGCTATCGCGCAGGTGGCAAGGTTGGTCTCGTCGCCCCGGCGAAGGCCGGGGCCCATAAACTCCGCCGGCAATTGGTAAAGGGTGCTGTTAGAACGAGTCGCGTTTACTTGCTGCCAGTTGTGGTAATGGGTCCCGGCCTTCGCCGGGACGACGATGTGGCTACACCGCCATCTTGCGATGCCGCACCGGGGCGCCGACCGAGACGCTTTCCGCCGCGTCAATGATGGCATTGGCGTCGATGCCATAGTGGCGGTAGAGGTCACCGATCGTGCCGGTCTGGCCGAAATGCTCGACACCGAGCGCCTCGACACGGTGGCCGCGCACGCTGCCGAGCCAGCCGAGCGTTGCCGGATGGCCGTCGATCACGGTCACAATGCCGCAGTCGCGGCCGAGCGGCGCCAGCATGCGCTCGATATGACTCAAATGCTGCGCGCCGCGGCGGTCGCGGCGCAAATTCCGCGCGGCGGACCAACCCGCATAGAGCCGGTCGGCGGAGGTGACCGCCAGCAGACCGACGTCGCGGTGGCTCTCGCCGATCAGGCCGACCGCCTCGATTGCCTCCGGCGCGACGGTGCCAGTATACGCAATGACGATGTCGCAGTTCGGGCCCGGCTTGCGCATCCAATAGGCGCCGTCGGTGATGTCGCGCTGCAGGTCCGGGGTCATGATCCGTTGCGGCTGCTCCAGCGTACGGGTCGAGAGTCGCAAGTAAACCGAACCACCCTCGGCACCCTCGCGCTGCATGTGGCCAAAGCCCCAGCCCATGATCACGGCAAGTTCATCGACGAAGGCCGGATCGAACGAGGCGAGCCCGTCCTGCCCGATCCCGATCAAGGGCGTCTTGATCGACTGATGCGCGCCGCCTTCCGGCGCCAGCGAGATGCCCGACGGCGTCGCCGCCACCATGAAGCGGGCATCCTGGTAGCAGGCATAGTTCAGCGCATCGAGGCCGCGTTCGATGAAGGGATCGTACAGCGTGCCGACCGGCAACAGCCGCGCGCCGTTGATCTGGTGCGACAGGCCGAGCGCCGACAGCATGATGAACAGATTCATCTCGGCGATGCCGAGCTCGAGGTGCTGTCCCTTCGGCGAATATTCCCAGGTGTAGGCGGACGGGATCTTCTCCTGCCGGAACAAGTCGTGGTTCTCCGCCTTCGCGAACAGGCCGCGGCGGTTGACCCAGGCGCCGAGATTGGTCGACACGGTGACATCGGGCGATGCGGTGACGATGCGCGAGGCGAGTTCGCTATCGCCGCGCGCCAGCTCGTGCAGCACGAGACCAAAACCCTGTTGCGTCGACATCTGCGCCGAGGCCTTGAAGGCCAGCCATTCCGGCACATCGATTTCGGGCGCCGACAGGCGGCGGCGCCCCTCGCGGTTGAACGGCGCCTCGGCGAGGAATGCCTCGAGCTCCGCAGGCTCCTGCGACAGGCCCTCGAACTTGTCCCACTCGTGGCCGGGGCGGATATTCTGCGCGGCGCGCCATTTCTCCATCTGGGCGACCGTCATCAGGCCGGCGTGGTTGTCCTTGTGGCCCTGCATCGGCAGGCCGACACCCTTGATGGTATAGGCGATGAAGCAGACCGGCCGATCATGGTCGATCGCCTCGAACGCCTCGATCATGCTCGCCATGTCGTGGCCGCCGAGGTTCGACATCAGCGCCAGCAACTCGTCATCGCTGCGGCGCTCGATCAGCGCCGACACCTCGCCCTGGTCGCCGATGTCGTCGCGCAGATGCTTGCGGAACGCGGCGCCGCCCTGGAAGCAGAGCGCGGCGTACATCTGGTTCGGGCAGTTGTCGATCCAGCGCCGCAGCGCTTCGCCGCCGGGCTCGGCGAACGCCTCGAGCATCAGCTTGCCGTACTTCACGATCACCACGTCCCAGCCGAAGTTGCGGAACATGGTCTCGAACTTGGCCCACAATCCCTCGCGCACCACGGCGTCGAGCGACTGCCTGTTGTAGTCGACCACCCACCAGGTGTTGCGCAGGCCGTGCTTCCAGCCCTCGAGCAGCGCCTCGAAGATGTTGCCCTCGTCCATCTCGGCGTCGCCGACCAGCGCGATCATGCGGCCCTCCGGCCGGTCCTGCAGCCAGCCATGCGCCTTGACGTAGTCCTGCACCAGCGAGGCGAACAGCGTCTGCGCGACGCCGAGGCCGACCGAGCCGGTCGAGAAGTCGACGTCGTCGCTGTCCTTGGTGCGCGAGGGGTAGGACTGCGCGCCCTTGTAGCCGCGAAAATTCTCCAGCTTGTCGCGGGTCTGGTGGCCGAACAGATACTGGATGGCGTGGAACACCGGGCTCGCATGCGGCTTCACCGCGACGCGGTCCTGCGGGCGCAACACCGAGAAATAAAGCGCCGACATGATGTTGGCGAGCGAGGCCGACGAGGCCTGGTGGCCGCCGACCTTCAACCCGTCGGTAGAGGGCCGCACATGGTTGGCGTGATGGATGGTCCACGACGACAGCCACAGCACCTTGCGGGCCAGGGCGGACAGCATGTCGAGGCGTTCAGGCGCGATTCCCATGGCAATGCTCCGGGCGATATGCCGGAATGTTACTGCCGCAGGCGGCGGCGAAAATCTCAATTCCACGCGACAGCACAGGAAAAATTGGGATAAATTCCCACGATCCAACTTCAATTGACGAGTTCATCCCAATGCCTGCCCTCGATGCCATCGACCGCAAGATCCTGAGTCTGCTCCAGACCGACAGCCGCATGACCATGCAGGAACTCGCCGACAAGGTCGGGTTGTCGGTGTCGCCTTGCCACCGCCGGGTCAAGCTGCTCGAGGAGCGCGGCGTGATCTCTCGCTACATCGCAACCGTCGACCAGAAGTCGATCGGGCTGCACGTCTCCGTCTTCATCTCGATCAAGCTGGCGCGCCAGAAGGAGGAAGACCTCAACCGCTTCGCGCGCGCGATCTCGAAATGGGACGAGGTGCTCGAATGCTATCTGATGACCGGCAACCGCGACTATCTGCTGCGCGTCGTCGCCGCCGACCTTTCCTCCTATGAGGCATTCCTGAAGAACAAGCTGACCCGGCTCGACGGCATCGCCTCGATCGAGTCGAGCTTTGCGCTGAGCCAGGTGAAGTATTCGACGGCGTTGCCGGTGTGAGGGCGTTGGTTGGTCACTCGAATGACGCCAACCCCACAGTGTCGTCCCGGCGAAGGCCGGGACCCATACGCCGCAGCAGTTGTTGTGAGAGGGACTCGTCGTTGCAGCATCGCTTAACAATTTGCATTTGGGGTTATGGGTTCCCTGCTTTCGCAGGGACGGCACTGAGTGTGTGAATCGTCCGAGCTTTGCATCTCGTTCCGTTTTGCAAGAGAGGCTTGCGCCGTCGGGCAACTCAGTGATTGGCGCTGGCGCCCTGCCCGGCTGGACGGCCTCGCCGCGACAACCAGGCTACGGCGCGATCCATATCCCAATCACGATGATGGCCAGTGAGACGGCAATGACCAGCATATCGGTGGTGAGCCAATCGGGCATTCCGTTTGATGGCTGCTCGCTCATGTCCGCGACTCCTTCTGTTCGCGTCGAGCCGATATGCTGGAGCGGACCGGCGCGAACGAGGATGAACTGGTTCACATAAAGCTAGGAAAAAGCGGCAAATTCCGCGTGTTTTAGCGCGCTCAAGTTGCGCCACACGGTCGATCTGCCGCGCAGGTTTCTGAACATGTTCGACAACGCCGCCGCTTCGGCACAGTCACCATCGTCGTCGTTCAACGCGCTGCGAGAGGCGGCTGAACGTCGCCGGATTGTCGGCGCAACTCGGCGCCGACCTGCCGCCACGCGACAGGCCGCACACGGCCGACGAAGTGGCCGAGGTAGTGGACTCGCCGCCCCGTCCTGATGCTCACAGCACCTTGCGCTGTGCGAGGTTCTTCATCAGCGCACCGACGCCGAAGGTCCAGGGCTCGCATTCGTCGCTATTGCGCATCCGGTTGACCAGCTTGCCGAGCTGCGGCGCGGCGATGGTCACGATGTCGTCGCGCTTGTGGGTAAAACCCTCGCCCTTGGCATCGCGATCCTTGACCGGCGCGAACATCGTGCCGAGGAACAGCGCAAATCCATCAGGATATTGATGCACGGGGCCGATGGTCTGGGCGACCAGATCGGTCGGGTCGCGGCTGATCTTGCTGATCGAGGAATGGCCCTCGAGCACGAAGCCGTCTGCGCCAGTCACGGTCAGGCCGACATCCATCTTCCTGACATCGTCGAGCGAGAAGGTCTGGTCGAATAGCCGGAGCAGCGGGCCGATCGCGCAGGAAGCGTTGTTGTCCTTGGCCTTCGACAGCAACAGCGCCGAGCGCCCCTCGAAGTCGCGCAGATTGACGTCGTTGCCCAGCGCGGCGCCGACGATCTTGCCGGCGGCGGAGACAACAAGCACGACCTCCGGCTCCGGATTATTCCAGGTCGACTTCGGATGCAGCCCGGCATCCATGCCTGATCCGACCGAGGACAGCGTCGGCGCCTTGGTGAACACTTCGGCGTCGGGACCGATGCCGACCTCGAGATACTGGCTCCAGGCATTCTGATCGATCAGCACCTGCTTCAGTTTCACCGCCTGCTCGGAGCCGGGCTTCAGCTTGGAGAGATCGTCGCCGACCAGGCGCACCACTTCCTTGCGGATCGCGTCCGCCGAGGACGGATTGCCGCGCGCCCGCTCCTCGATCACGCGCTCCAGCATCGAGATCGCGAAGGTGACGCCGGCGGCCTTCAGCACCTGGAGATCGACCGGCGCCAGCAGGTGCGGCCTGGCCTTGTCGCGGCTGTCGGGCGGGGTGTTGGCGAGGATCGCCTCGAAATCGCCGATCCGCTCGCCGCCCGTGGCGCGCAGCGCGGCCGCGGGATCGCTTTCCTCGCAGAGCGCGCTCACCGTCGGGAACCGCGCCGTGACATCGAACACACCGTCTGCCCGCACCGCGACGACGGCCGGCCCGCCGGCCTGCGGCAACCAGACCCGCCCGACCAGCGTGCCGGCGGTGCCGTCCTCCGGCAGGACGTCTTTTGGCGTGAGCGAAATCATCGGCACATCTCCCTTTTTGGTTTTGTCGGCTTGTTAGCACAGTCCGCCCGGCGGCGTGAAACAGCGGTCACGGCATTGTCATAGAGGGGTAACATCGCCCGTCAATGCTGCCGTCCGATCCATCTAACACACTGAAAGACGGACCTTCATGACGACCTCCGCCCTCACCGACGAAGCCTCCCGGGATGAAGCCTTGCGGGATGAAGCCTTGCGCGCCCGCATCCATCAGGAGATGGCCGACAGCCTCGACGAGGAACTCGAGCTCGAGCTCGACGACATGAGGCTCGACGAGCTCGACCATGACGGCGCCGCCGGCAGGCCGTCGATCGACCGCAAGTTCTATTTCCGCGAATTGCTGCGGCTGCAGGGCGAGCTGGTCAAGCTGCAGGACTGGGTGCAGCACGAGAAGAAGAAGGTCGTCGTGCTGTTCGAGGGCCGCGATTCCGCCGGCAAGGGCGGCGTGATCAAGCGCATCACCCAGCGGCTCAACCCGCGGGTCTGCCGGATCGCGGCGCTGCCGGCGCCGAACGAGCGCGAGCGCACGCAATGGTACTTCCAGCGCTATGTCTCGCATCTGCCGGCCGGCGGCGAGATCGTGCTGTTCGACCGCAGCTGGTACAACCGCGCCGGCGTCGAGAAGGTGATGGGGTTCTGCAGCGACGAGCAGTATGAGGAATTCTTCAACTCGGTGCCGGAATTCGAGCGCATGCTGATCCGCTCCGGCACCGTCCTCCTGAAATACTGGTTCTCGATCACCGACGAGGAACAGGCGTTCCGCTTCTCGATGCGGATCCAGGATCCGCTGAAGCAGTGGAAGCTGAGCCCGATGGACGTCGAGGCGCGGACCCGCTGGGAGCTCTACACCAAGGCCAAGGAAACGATGCTGGAACGCACGCACCTGCAGGACTCGCCGTGGTGGATCGTCGATGCAGTCGACAAGAAGCGCGCCCGGCTCAACTGCATCTCGCATCTCTTGAGCCTGATCCCCTATCAGGCGGTCACCCACCAGCCGGTGGTGCTGCCGCCGCGGGTGCGCAACCCGGACTATCACCGCGGCCCGATCCCGCAGGAGATGTACGTGCCGGGACGATATTGATTCTGGGCACGAGCACGCTCTGTCCTCCCCCGCTTACGGGGAGGATCACTAAATCGCGATTGTAGATTGTGAGGCAGCTCACTGGTCCTTTTGCGCCCTCCCTTTAAACCAGAGGTTGCTCGCAATTCGCGGGCTAGAAGGAGGCGTACGCTATGTTGAAAGAACATCTTGAAAGCAAAAGCTCGGCGACCGACCAGCCAGAAAGCTATAAGGGTGTTGCGACACATGCCATCCAAACCCTTGACCTCAGTTGGAGCGCGCCTATTCGTTACGGCGATTGCAAGCTGTCCGGCTTCTTGAACGGCACCCTGAACAACGGCCCCACTCTCAGGCTTCGTTCTGACGGAACAGCAGAATTGCTGGCAAAATTTTTCTCGACCGACGACGGTGATGTTTGGGTTATCGATCGTCTCGTTCTTTTGGACATTCACGGGACGGTGCTTTTTCAATTTCCACACCTTTCAAGCCCAGAAACCCAGACAGACAACCAAGTGCTCGATTGGGTAGCCGAACTGAGCTTCCCCGCCGTTTTCTTTTCTTCGGTCACAGGGGCGAACATGACCTATCGTTGCTAACCCCTAAGGGCGCGGTTCGCGGCTTATTCGACCTCCCCCACAAGCGGGAGAGGTGAAGTCCGGCACGTAGGCGACCGCGCCCTCGCCTTGCCTACCAATGGTGCAGGCGCGCGCACTTGCTGGCACCGGATACCGACGCTAGGCTTCCCCCGATCTGGTGCAGGGAGGCCCGCTTGACTCAATCCGACGACATCAAAATCTCCGAAGATCGCCGCGACGCGCTGCGCTATGCGCTCGGGATCGGCAGCGGCGCGGCGCTCGCGGCCGCGATGGCAACGCCGGCCTCGGCGCAGACGCCAGCCGACAACACGCTGGATCGAATCCGGGCCAACAAGGTGCTGCGGATCGCGGTGCTGCCGGGCGAGCTGCCCTATTTCAACAAGGACCTCGCCTCGGGCACCTGGTCCGGCTTCTCGATCGAGATGGCCAACGACCTGGCCAAACTGCTCGACGTCAAGCTGGAGTATGTCGAGTCGACCTACGGCAATTCAATCCTTGATCTGCAGGCCAACAAGATCGACCTCGGCTTCGCGCTCAACCCGACGCCGCAGCGCGCGCTGGTGGTCGATTTCACCAATCTGGTGTTCCCTCATCCGTTCGGCGCGATGCTGAGGAAGGGGCTGGAAGCCAAGACCTGGGCCGACATCAACAAGCCCGAGGTCAAGATCGCGGTCGACGTCGGCTCGGCCAACGAGGCGGTGGCGCGCCGCTTTGCGCCGAACGCCACCATCAAGTCGCTGAAGTCGCGCGACGAGGTGATGCTGGAAATGTCGTCGGGTCGCGTCGATTGCGTGGTCAACGCGCTGGTGCTCGGGCTGACCGCGATCGCCAAGAACCCGAACCTCGGCACCTACAAGATCCTGGCCTCGCCATCGGTGACGATCGCGAGCGGCACGGCGGTACGGCGCGAAGCCGACAAGCGCTGGCGCGATTTTCTCTCGGTGTGGATCGACTACAACCGCGGCATCGGCCAGATGCGCGAATGGTTCGTCAAGGGCCTCGGCCTTGCCGGCGTCAAGCCCGAGGATGTACCGGTGGAGTTGAGTATCTGAGGCGATTGCCGAGACGGCAGTGATCTCCCTCTCCCGCTTGCGGGGTGGGGGTGTCGCCACAAGCGACACCCTATGTATGGAGAGAGCCCCCACCCGGATCGCATCTAACGATGCGATCCGACCTCCCCCGCAAGCGGGAGAGGTCAAGCAACTCACACCCTGTCGTAGGTCAGCCCGCGCTCCAACCGCCTCGCCACCAGCGTCGACGGGAACAGGATCGCAAAATAGATCAGCGCCACGATGGTGTAGACCTCGAGCGGCCGGTAGGTGTCGGCGTTGATCAACGTCGCGTTGTAGACGAGATCGGGTACCGCGATGATCGAGACCAGCGAGGTGTTCTTGAGCTGCGTGACCGACTGGTTGACATAGGGCGCCATCATCGGCTTCAGCGCCTGCGGCAGGATCACGAGCCGCATCAGGCGCCAGCCGCGGAAGCCGAGCGCCTTCGCCGCGTCCCACTGCCCGATCGGCACGCTCTCGATCGAGCCGCGCACGATCTCGGCGTAGAATGCGCCGCCATAGAGCGACAGCACGCTGACGGCGGCGACATGCGCCGGGATGTTGACGCCGATCACGACCGGAAACGCGTAGTAGAACCAGATGATCTGCACCAGCAGCGGCGTGCAGCGGAACAATTCGATATAGGCGATCAGGAGCCAGTCGATCACGGGAATGCGCCGCAGCCGCAGCATGCCGACGATCAGGCCGATCAGGGTCCCGAGGATGATGGTGCCGATCGTGTAGGCGATGGTCCAGCCGAGCCCGAGCCAGAACAGATGGCTGTACTTGGCAAGGATGCCGAAATCCCAGACGTAGTTCATCCTGCTCCTCGGTTGCCGCGCGCTTGATCGCCAAGCATTGCAGGCGGTCTCGCGCGAGTCACGCGATATACCGGGCGGGCGAAAATGCCCGCACCTCGAACGGCGGCGCATCGCCCGCGATCATCGCCGCAATTGCGGCGCCCGTTCCGGGGCCGGTGGTGAAGCCGATATGCTGGTTGCCGAAGGCGAACCAGAGCCCGCGATGTCGCGGCGCCGCGCCGATCATCGGCAGGCTGTCGGGCAGCGTCGGCCGCGCGCCGCGCCAGCGCTCGCCGACCGCATCGCCGAATTCGACTACGCTGCGCGCCATCGGCACCACCGCCTCGAGCTGCGAAAAATTCGACGGCGCATCGCGCGCAGTGAGCTCGACGCCGCTGGTGACGCGAACGCCCTGCTCCATCGGCGTCATCAGAAAGCCGCCCTCCGCATCATGGATCGGCCGCAGCAATTTGCGTGCCGGGTTCGGCACGAAATGCTGATGATAGCCGCGCTCGAACGCCAGCGGCACGCGATAGCCGAGCGGCTGCAGCAGCTCGGCCGACCACGGCCCGAGCGCGACCACGACATGGCGCGCGGCGATCTCGCCGTCGGCGAGCTGCACGCGCCAGCCGTCGCCGTGCGGCTCGATCCGCCGGATTCCGGATTGCCTGATCGTGCCCCCGCCAGCGGCGAACATCTGCGCGTAGGCCTTGACCACTGCGCCGGGTGAATCGACCGATGCCGTCTGCGTGTGCAGCAGGCCGACGCTATAGGCAGGAATGATATTGGGCTCGAGCGCGGAGATCGCCTGCCGATCAAGCACCTCGCTCCGGATGCCGAACTCGGCGAGCGCTGCCTGCTCAGCCTGGGCGGCGGCGAGCCCGTCGCTGCGCCAGGCCTTGAGCCAGCCGGTTTCGCGGATGCGATGGCCGGCGCCGGCCTGCACGATCCAGTCGCGATGCAGCTTCAGCGAGGTCCTGATCAGGCCGTGCAGCGCGGCGGCGCGCGGTTTGGTCTGCGACGGCGTTGCCGCCGCGAGGAAGCGGATCACCCAGCCGGTATTGGCGAGCGCCCACGCAATGTTCCAGCGCAGCGCCGGATGCGCGTTGGTCAGATATTTCGGCAGGTTCTTCAGCAGCGACGGCGTATTGAGCGGCAGGATCGAGCCCGAGGAGATGATGCCGGCATTGCCGTAGGAGGTTTCGCTGCCGGGCTCGCGGCGATCGACGACGACGACGGAGAGCCCGCGCTGTTGCGCGGCGAGGCCCGCCGAGACGCCGACCATGCCGGCACCGAGCACCGCAACATCGACCTGCTCTGTTGGTTCGCCCTCGCTCATGGCGTCACATCAAGGTCAGGCCGCCATCGACCGGCAGCGTCGCGCCAGTGACGTGGCATGCTTCCGGCGACAGCAGGAAGGCGACGACGGCCGCGACCTCGTCGGCCTCGGCCAGCCGCTGCATCGGATTGGCCTTTGCGACGCTCTCCCAGGTCGCGGTATCAAGCGCGCCGAACAGGCCGGGATCCTTGCGGGTGTAGCCCGGCATCACGGCGTTGGCGGTGGCGCCTGACGCGGCGAGCTCGATCGCGAGCGACTTCACCAGCACCTCGAGCGCGGCCTTCGCGGCGGCCGATGCCGGATAGGTGGCGCCGGGCACGAAGCGATGCGGCCCGAAGCTCGACACCGCGACGACGCGGCCTTGCGCGCTGCGCGTGAGGTCGGACAGCGCCGCCGCCGCGATTTCATGGAAGGCCGCCGCCATCACCGCGAAGGCGCGCTCCAGCGCCTCGCGCGGCAGGCTTAAGAATTCGCGCCGGTCGGCAAAACCCGCGGCGTGCACGATGGCGTCGATCGGACCGAACGCGGCCCGCGTTGCCGCGACCAGCGCGGTGCCGGCGCCGGCTTTGGCGAGATCGCCGGTGCTCACCTCGACCTTCGCGCCCTTGCTGCGGCATTCCTCCGCGACCGAATTCAGCCGCGCGAGGCCGGCGGCCTCAACGCCCTGTCCGTGCAGCATCAGGGATTGAGCGGGGCCGGCGATCCGGCGCGCGACTGCGGCGCCGATGCCGGAGCCGCCTCCCGTGATGATCGAAATTCGCATGAGGTGCGTGCTGTCAGTGCGATACGAGACAGCGAACTATAGATTCGGCGTCACGAAATGCAAACCGCGCCCCTGGCCATTCAGTTTAGCGCCGCGTTCAACGCCAGATCAGCGCCACGGCTCGACCAGGATCTTGGTGTGCGCCTCGGGATTGGCGAGATCGGCAAACGCCTGCGCGACGCCGTCGATGCCGACGCGGCCAGTGACCAGCGAGGCGGCATCGACCTGGCCTTCCGCGATCAGGCGCAGCGAATAGGCGAATTCCTCGGGCGTGTAGCCGAGCACATATTGGACGTTGAGCTCCTTGATGATGCCGAGCATCGGCTCGGACTTGTCGGTCTCCATGCAGACGCCGACCACGACGATACGGGCGCTGCGCGGGGCGCCCTCGAACACCTGCTGCAGCACGCCGGGCACGCCGACGCATTCGAAGATCAGCGCAGGCTTCAGCGGCGGCAGCAGCGCCTGCATCGGCGGACGCGCCGCCTTCTCCGCATCGGTCATCTGGGCGTGCTCGGCCCAGCTCGCATAGGGCTGCGTCCTGGCGGGATCGACCACCACATCGGCGCCCATCTTCTCGGCGAGCAGGCGCCGCGCCGGCGAATAATCCGCAGCAACGATCGGTCCGAGCCCCCTGATCTTCAGCGCCGCGATCACCGCCAGCCCGACCGGTCCGCAGCCGATCACCAACGGCACCTCGCCGCCCTGGATGTTGGCCATCGCCACCGCATGCACGCCGACCGCAAGCGGTTCGGTGAGCGCGGCGTGCTCGGCCGCAAGCCCGTTCGGCACTTCGAGCAGCAGCGGCTCGCTGAGCAGCATCTGCTCGGCATAGCCGCCGAGATAATCGTTGGAATAGCCGATGCCCTTCGGGCCCTCCGGCGTCAGCAGCGCCGGCAGCGAGCACACTTTCGTCCCGGGCTTCAGCTTGCGCGTCGTGTTCGGGCCGTAGTCGAGGACCTCGCAGCAGAACTCATGGCCGAACACGACGTCGCGCGACAGATCCATCGGCGTGCGACCGGGCAGGAACTTGCTCAGCTCCACCATGCGGTGGGCATGCTTGCGTGCGTGCAGATCGGAACCGCAGATGCCGCAGGCGAGCGATTTGACCAGCACCTGGCCGGCGCCGGGCTTCGGCTCGGGCACCCGGTCGACGACAATCTCGCCGTTCCTGAAGATCGCTGCGCGCATATTCCCTCCCGCGTGGGTTTTGTCCCACTCATTTTGATGCGTATTTCGTCTCGCGAAATGCTGTCGCGGATCAAGTCCGGGACAAGCTTTCGCCGCAGGAGGCTATAGCACGGAGGGTCACCACGTATAGCGCATAACGCCCTTGCCGGCGTAAGACTGTGTCACGTTGGAGAATTCGCCCTCGAAGGTCGCGGCGGCCGACCAGCCGTTGCGCCACTTCAGCTCGGCGGAGGCGGTGGTCAGCGCCGAGTCGCTGGCCTGCGCCGCGCCGTTGACCATGAAGGCCGCGCCGGGCAGCGTCTGGAACACCGCACCAACGGCGCGGTCCGGATTGAAGTCATGCGCCCAGGCAACGCGGCCGCGCAGCGTGAAGATGCCGCCGTCAATAACGAACGATTTGTCGGAGCGCAGACCGAGTTCGCTCCGGACGTCGGTGACGCTCTTCGCGGCATAATTCAGCGCGAAGGCACCGCCGCCGGAGACCACGCTCTCCGCATAGGCCGGCAGCTCGAAGCTCGTGAACTGCGCCGCCGCATAAGGCGTCAGCCCGATCCACGGCGTGGCAGTGCGATAGCCGCCCTCGAGCCGGCCCGACCAGGCATTGGCATTGAAGTTGGCGCGCAGATGATCGGCGCCGGCCGCGGCGACGATGCGATCGGTGGTGACATCCTGCCAGCCATAGGCGAGCGCCGCGCTCAAGTACGCCGCGCCGACGCTGTGGCGAACGAACGCACCGGCCTGGAACAGATCAGAGCGGCCCCAGCCGAGACCGTTGACGCTGAAGCTGCTCGCGCCGCCGGCGAGCGCAAAGCCGGCAATGGTGTTCGGCGAGAAGCGGTAGTCGGCGCCAACCGCGGTGCCATAGAGGCTGCTGCTGGTGTTGTTCGAGCCCAGCACCGCATTGCCGCTGGTGGTCTGCGAGCCGCCATAGCCCGCCGCCCATACGCTCCAGCGCTGCTCGAAATCGACCAGCCGCGGCGGCGCCTTGGTGTAGATCGCGGCCAGCGCATCGCGCGGCTCGCTCTGGCGCGCCGCATAGGCGAGCGGCATGCTCTTCTCGGCGAACGGCGTCGCCCCCGCGCCGCCGCCAAACCCACCATCGCGCCCGGCGACGAACGGATCGGTCAGCAGACCGAGGAACAGGCCCATCGCGTTGAACGTCGCCTGCTGCGAACCGGTCGCGCCCTCGCCCGAGGCCTGCGTCAAGCCGGCCGGCGACAGCCCGGCGAACACCGCGTTGATACCGCCATTGGCGTTGAAGAAGTTCTGCAGTGTGGCGGCGACGTTCTGCTGATTGACGTTCAGCTTCGACTTCGCGCCGTAATCGAGCGTGAAGTTCAGATAGGTGTTGCTCGCGTCATAGCCGAGCGTCGCGACGAGGTTCGACGGCAGCCCGGTTGAATCGATACCGGCGAACGTGCCGCTGCGGCCGCCGGCCGCCGACAGGATGGTGTATTGCTTGGCAATCGTACTGCCGGCGGCGACGCTGACGCCGACCGATCCGGCCAGCGTCGCACTGCCGCTCACCTTGGCCAAGGTGGACGCCGTCGAATTGAGCCCGACGAGGTACAGTGCCCCCGACTGGAAGGCGAGGTTGCCCGCCACGTTCAGGGATGTGCCTGGTGTCGCGTTGCCGGGCATCAGGATGCCGCCGCTTGCAATCGTCGTGTTGCCGACGGTGCCGATGCCGGAGAGCGCGCCGCCGGCATTCACCGTGGTGAGGCTCGACGAGGCGATCGAGCCGTCGACCTGCAGGATGCCGCCATTGACGACGGTGGTGCCGGTGTAGGTATTGGTGCCCGACAGGGTCAGCGTGCCGCTGCCGGTCTTTTCAAAATTCGCCGGACCGGTGCGACCGCCGCCGAAACAGCCACAGATATGGAATGGGTTCAACGGATCGAAGTCGGCAAGCACGCCGCTGAGCGTCGTCGAGAGATTATTGCTGCCAACGGCGAGGGTGTTGCCTGAGCCGATATAATAGAAGCCAGAGCCTGCGATCGAACCCGCGGTGATGCGCCCGTCGCCGTTCAGCCCCGTGCTGAGCGAGAAATCGACCAGTCCGGTGCCGTTGGTGATGAACTGTGCGTTGCCGCCGGTCGCGTTGTTGAAGAACTTAATGGTACTGCCGGCTTCAGTGGTAATGGTGGCGTCGCCCGCGGTAGCGAACGCCGTGAAGATGTGTTGGCTGCCGGCCTGGTTGTCGATAATCGCATTGCCCGCGGTGGCATAGGCATCGAACTGGAGAACGCCGCCAGCCCGATTGACGATCGTCGCGTTGGCCGCGGTCGGCGCCTCCACCGGGTTGATACCGACAGATCCGAAATAGAGCACGCCGCTGTTGTCGAAACTGGCGTTCGCCGCCGTGCTGTTCTGAAAAAAGGCGACCTGACCGCCCGCGAGCGTAACGATGGTTGCCGAAGCCGCAGATGAGGACTCGAAAAACTGCGTCGAGCCGCCATTGGTGCCGTTGGTGATGGTGGCCTGCCCTGCATTGGTGTGGCCCAGAAACACCGCGGCGCCGCCGTTGGAGTTGTCGATCACGGCCTTGGCGGCCGTGCTGGTGTCGGAGCCGCCGGGAGGACCAAACGCGTCGCCGAACACCACAGTGCCGCCGTTGGTGTTGGTGAACCTGGCGTTGCCGGCAGAACTGGTGTCGCGGAACACTGTGAGCGCACCATTGGTGTTGCTCACGGTGGCATTGCCAGCGGTGCTGCTGTCGCGAAACTCCGTGATGCCGAAATTCTGGTTGACGATCGTCGCCGTCGACGCCGTGGTGGAATTGTAGAACGTCGTGGTGGCGATCCCGTTGAAGCCGTCGTTGACGATCTTGGTGATGCCCGCGGTCTTGGCATTCACGATGTCGAACTTGCCGTCGACGGCGACCTCGCCGACGATCGAAGCGGTGTGGCTGGCGTCGCCGAGTTGCAATGTCGCGCAATCGCAGATCGTGGTGCCGCCGGTGTAGGTGTTGGTGCCGAGCAGCACCACGCGGCCGAGGCCGCCTGAATTATCCAGCACGGTCAGCTTGCCGGGGCCGTTGCCGTCGGCGATGTTGCCGGCGATCGTGAGCGTCACGCCATTGGCGTCGATCGCGCTGCCGATGGCCGACGTATTGATCTTGAAGTTGTTGGCGAAGGTCAGGTTGCTGAGGCCGTCGGCCTGAAACGAGGCATTGTCGAGCGTGACGGTGCCTGACCCGACCGAACTGTTGTTGCTGACGACAACGGTCGTATCGACCACCAGCGTGCCGCCGGAATAGGTGTTGGCGCCGGAGAGCCGCACATTGGAGAATCCGGACGCGGACGAGTCGATCAGGCGCAGAACCCCGGCGCCGACGCCGTCGGCGATCACGCCCTGGAGATTGACCTGGGCGCCGTTCGCATCGACCGTGCCGCCGGCCGCATTGACCGCGATGTTGTTGGCGAAGGCGACGCTCGAGACCGTCGGCGACTGCATCTGGAACGTGCCGCCATTGAGCGTGATGGTGCCGGTGCCGACCGAATCCGCATTCGTCACCTGCACGGTTCCGGCGGAGATCAGCGTGCCGCCGGAATAGGCATTGGTGCCCGCGAGCACCAGCGTGCTGTTGCCGAGCTGCTGCACCATCGCCGGACCGCCAATGCCGTCGGTGGGTTGGCGTTGATCGTGATGGTCTGGCCGTTGTTGGCCTGGTTGATCAGGCCGCCGGTCGGCCCGGACAGGCTGAAGCCAATCGGGTTGCCATTGATCGTGTAGGATTGCGAATTGGCGGTGAAGCTCCAGGACCCCGGCAGCATCAAGCCGGGCCCGATGGTGACCGTCGCCGATCCCGATGAATCGAAAATGGCTGACTGGTTCGGGAGGATCGGCGGCGCGCCGGCCGACGTGGTCGACCAGTTGGTCGGGAGTTCGTAGACATCGGTGCTCGTCGAGCTGCCCGTGCCGCCCCAGGTGTAGCTTTGCGCTTGTGCCGAGCCGGTCGGCAACGCGATTGCGCTGGTCAGGGCGCAGAGTGCCAAGGCCATCGCAGCGCGAGACGACCGACCGCCTGACAGGAAAAAGAACGAACCAAAATGCACGTACCCGACCCCCAAACGCTCTGCGGCGCTCTTGGGGCTAGGGTTAGCACGCGGCGAAGTGTGAGGTTGCCGATCGTTTCCGAAATCCGGTGATTCAGCGATCCGAGATCAAAGATTTCGGCCCGACTGTTGTACCCGCGCAACGCTAGTTGAAGCCGGCTTCGCAACCGACGCACGATTTCGTCCGGACGCTCAGGCGTTCGGCGACGGCTCGCTGGCCACGGTCAGCAGCTGCGACCGTCGGACGCGCTCGCGATGCGCGGTGTAGAGGCCTGAGGCGACGATGAAGCCGGCGCCGAGAATGGTCCAACGGTCGGGCACTTCGCCGAAGATCATGAAGCCGAGGATGCTGACCCACAGCAGCTGCGTGTAGGAGAACGGCGCGAGCACCGAGGCATCGCCATAGCGGAACGCCAGCACCACGATCCACTGTCCGACGGTGGACGCAACACCGATCAGGATGCCGAACATGATGTCGTGCCAGCTCGGCGTTACCCAGACGAACGGCACCAGCGCGCTGACGATGGCGACGCCGACGATCGACGAATAGGTCATCACGGTGATCGGGCGCTCGCTGCCGCTCATCATGCGCGTCAGGATCAACGTGGCCGCCCACGCCAGCGCCGAGACGATCGGAAAGATCGCGGCGGGATGGAAGGCACTGGTGCCCGGCCGCAGGATGATAAACACGCCGGCGAGGCCGACCGCGGTCGCGATCCAGCGTCGCATACCGACCCTCTCACCGAGGAAAGCGATCGACAGCGCGGTGACGAACAGCGGCGAGACGAAGCTGGTGGCGGAGGCTTCGGCGATCGGCAGGAAGCCGAGCCCCGTGATGAAGATCAGCGAGGAGCCGAGCAGCGCGGCGCCGCGCAGCACGTGCAGGCCGGGACGGCTGCTGCGCAGCGCGAACAGCGGCGAGCCTGGCAGCATCGCCGGCGTCATGATCATCGCAAACACCAGGAAGCGGATCCAGGCGATCTCGATCGAGGGCAGCGTGGAGGAGAGATATTTTGCCGTGACGTCGGAGGTGCCCAGGAACACGGTCGACAGCAGGATCAGCGCGATGCCCTTGAACGGCCGGTCGGTGCGGGCGGGCGCCTTGCTTGTCGCTGCGGGCGCGGTCTTTGCGGGCAATGAAAGAGGAACGCTGTCCAGCCTGGCGGCCACGGCTGCGGGGGGCGGTGTCACGGCAATCTCGAAGGCAAAATAAAGGGAATCTGCTCCTCGTACAAAACGCCAATTCCGCCGCGAGAACAATGCCCGAAAACGGGACTCCGATATGCGCCAGCGCGCGCGACCGCCCGCCGCAGGCCGTGTGCCGCCGCAACTGCAACAGTTTGTTAAGAACTGTGTGGAGCGGAACGCCCTCAGAGCATCGGCAGCGAGCGCGGCTTCGGCCCGCGCGGGAACGCGGCATCGAGCGCGGCGAGTTCATCGCCGCTGAGCTTCAGAGTTCCTGCCGCCGCATTCTCCGCCGCGTGTTCCGCGTTCGACGCCTTCGGAATCGCGAGCACCGACGGCAGCCGCGTGAGGAAACTTAGCGCCACCTGGCGCGGCGTTGCCTTGTGCGCCTGCGCGATCGATTGCAGCAGCGTGCCGGCCCTGCTCGACGACGAAGGAAAATCATTGTGACCGAACGGCGAATAGGCGACGACGGCGACGCCGTGCTGCTCGCACCACGGGATCACGGCGTGCTCGATGGCGCGCTCCTGCAGATGGTAGAGCACCTGGTTGCAAGCAATCTTGCCTTCACCCGCGACATCGAGCAGTTCGTCGAGATCCTCGGTGTCGAAATTACTGACGCCCCAGGACCGGACCTTGCCCGCCGCGATCAATTCGTCGAACGCCGCGACCGTCTCGGCAAGCGGAGTGGTTCCGCGCCAGTGCAACAGATAGCAATCGAGGCGATCGGTCTTCAGCCGCTTCAGCGAGCGCTCGCAGGCGGTGATAGTGCCGCGCCGCGAGGCGTTGCTCGGCAGGACCTTCGAGACCAGGAACAGTTCGTCGCGCCGGCCGGACATCGCATCCGCGATCACGAGCTCGGCGTCGCCATACATCTCGGCGGTGTCGATATGCGTCATGCCGGCATCGATGCCGCGCTTCAGCGCAGCGACGGCCGCCTTGCGGTCACCGCGATCGAGATACCAGGTGCCCTGCCCGATCACCGAGACCTGCGGGCCGTTGTCGCCGAATTTTTTCGTCTGCACGATCGCCTCGTTCTGCGTAGTTCCCTTGTGGCTCCGCGCAGGACGATAAAGCATACCGACGACCATGTCTCCACATCGTCATCCCGGCGATATCTCCACATCGTCGTCCCGGCGAAGGCCGGGACCCATACTCCGCAGCAGTCGTCGTTGGCGGGACTCGTCATTCCACCCGTTGTGCAACAACAGATGTTCGTGGTTATGGGTCCCGGCCTTCGCCGGGACGACAGCTGTATTGTGACGCGCGCTCTCGCGTCTGTCGACGCGCATCAAGCGTTGAGGTTCATCCACACCGCCTTCGGCTCGGTAAAGTTATCGAGCGCGGCGGTGCCGTGCTCGCGGCCGAGGCCGGAGTCACGCTCACCGCCCCACGGCAACCGCACATCGGTGTAGCCATAGGTATTGATCCACACCGTGCCGGCGCGGGCCTTTTTGGCGAAGCGCTGCACGCGGCCCATATCCGCGCTCCAGACGCCGGCAGCGAGGCTGTAGGCGGTGCCGTTGGCGATGCGCAGCGCATCGGCCTCGTCCTTGAACTTGATCACGCTGACGACGGGGCCAAAAATCTCCTCCTGCGAGATGCGCATCTCGTGCGCAACGTTGGCGAACACCGCGGGGCTGATGAAATAGCCGAAGTCACCGACCCGCGCACCGCCGGTGGCCAGCAGCGCGCCCTCATGCTTGCCGATCTCGACATAATCGAGGATCGAGCGCATCTGCTTCTCGGAGATGACTGGCCCGAGCGCGGTGGCGCGATCGGCGGGATCGCCGATCCGCAACGCTTCCGCACGGTCGACCAGACGCTCGACCACCTCGTCATAGGCGTTCTCCTGCACCAGCACGCGCGAGCCGGCCGAGCAGACCTGCCCGGCGTTGAAGAAGATGCCGGCAGCCGCGGCCTTGGCAGCGGCTTCGAGATTGGCATCGTCGAAGATCACATTGGCGGACTTGCCGCCGAGCTCGAGCGAGACCCGTTTGAAGTTGCCGGCGGCGCCCTTCATGATGCCGCGGCCGACGCCGGGCGAGCCGGTGAACGTCACCTTGTCGACATCGGGATGATTGACCAGCGCGTCGCCGACGACGCGACCGGGCCCGGTCACGATGTTGAGCACGCCCTTCGGCAAACCGGCCTCGAGCGCGAGCTCGCCGATCCTGAGCGCCGACAACGAGGTCAGCTCGGCCGGCTTCATCACCACCGTGCAGCCGCAGGCGAGCGCCGGCGCGAGCTTCCACATGCCGATCATCAGCGGGAAATTCCACGGCACGATCGCGGCGACCACGCCGACCGGCTCGCGCACCGTATAGGTCAGCGCGTCGTCGCGCGCCGTGACCACATCGCCGCTGATCTTGTCGGCCCAGCCGGCGTAGTAGGTCAGCGTGTCGATGGCGGCCGGAAAATCCTGGCGCAGCACACCCGCAATCGGCTTGCCGGCATCGAGGCTTTCGAGCGCGACAATCTCGTCGGCATGCTGCTTCAGCAGCTCAGCCCATCGGAGCAGAATGTGGCCACGTTCGGCCGCGCGCATGGTGCGCCACGGCCCCTCGAAGGCGCGGCGGGCAGCTGCCACGGCACGGTCGACATCCGCCTCATTGCCTTCGGCAATCGTAGCGATCACCTGCTCGGTGGCGGGATTGAGCGACTTGAAGGTATTTCCGGACAACGAACGGACGCGGGCGCCGTCGATCAGCAGCAGTTCGTCCCTGATGGTCGGGGCGCGGCGGGCGTCACGCTCATAATCATATGCAACGGACATCATATTTCCTCCTGGTGTTGTCACTCAACCTAGGAGGCTTTGATCAGCAGTAAATATGATATCTTGTGCCTATGGGCATGCCAAGGATATGAAGTCAATTTCATAAGTGGTGACCACGATGCTGCAGATCGAGATCGAGACCGTCTGGCGCTTTCGGAAAGAGGACAGCCCGCAGACCGCGGTCGTGATGCTCGGCATCCTCAACGAGATCAGGAAGACCGGAAAGATCACCAGCGCCGCCAGCGATGCGCAGCTGTCGTATCGCCATGTCTGGAACCTGATCGAGCAATGGACCGAGTTCTTCGGCGTGCCGCTGGTTGAAACCCACCGCGGCAAGGGCTCGAAGCTGACGCCATTCGGCGAGAAGCTGGTGTGGGCCGGCGAGCGCATGCAGGCGCGGCTCGGGCTGCAGCTCGAGAACCTCGCGCAGGAACTGGTCACCGAGATCAAGCCATTTCTCGAGCAGCGACCGTCGGTGATCCGGGTCCATGCCAGCCACGGCTTTGCGGTATCCAAGCTGCGCGAATTCCTTGATCGCGCGGGCGGCGTCGGCGTCGATCTGCGCTATGTCAGCAACCAGAACTCGCTGGTCTCGCTGGCGCAGGGCGCCTGCGATCTCTCCGGCGTGCACCTGCCGCGCGGCGAATTGCGCGCGCAGGGCATCAAGGCCTGCCGCGAATGGCTCGATCCGCGCGAGGACCGCGTCATCAATTTCGTGACCCGCGAGATGGGCCTGATGGTCAAGCGCGGCAACCCGCTGAAGATCACGACGCTGAAGGACCTCGTCGAGCGCAAGGCCCGTTTCGTCAACCGCGACCACGATTCCGGCACGCGGCTGCTATTCGATCAATTGCTGAGGCTGCATAAGATCCCGGAAGGGCGGATCAACGGCGCCCAGCATATGGAATTCACCCATGCGGCGGTCGCCGCCTATGTCGCGAGCGGCATGGCGGATGCGAGTTTTGGCGTCGAGGCCGCGGCGCGGCAGTTCGGGCTCGATTTCATCCGCCTGCTCACGGAAGATTATTTCTTCGTGTGCAAGCGCGCCTTCCTCGAGACCGAGCCGATGCAGCGCGTGCTCGACATCATGAAGAGCAGCGAGTTCCACAAGGCGGTGGGCGCCCTTCCCGGTTATGTCGCCTCCAACACCGGCGCCGTCAGCGGGGTGAAGGAGTTTCTCGAGAAGCTGCATTCCGACCGCTGATCAGCCAGACCCCGGCAACGGCCGACCTGATGGCCGTCGATCCTTCGGGACTCGCGCCAGGTGCGATAACGATGGTCGACAGTCAGGAAGATAGCTAGCCGAGCCCGCTGATGTCGGCGACCAGCACCGAGCCAGTCACCGATTCCGTGATGTAGAGGCGGTCGCGGTCGGCGCCGCCGATGGCGACATTGGTGCAGCTCGGCCCGGCGCAGGACTTGATCCGCGCGATGCACTCGCCGTTCGGCGCAAACACGAAGACATGGCTGAGCGAGGCGTGCGCGACGAACAGCCGACCGGCGACGTCCATCGTCATGCCGTCGGGTCCGCTCGGGCCGAATAGCGAGCAGAAGCGGCCGACCTTGGAGACGCTGCCGTCCTTCATGAACGGCGCGCGCCAGACCGCATTGTCGCGCGTCATCGCGACGAATAGCACCGCCTCGTGCGGATCGAGCACCAGGCCGTTCGGGCTGATGCCGGTGTCGATCAGGCAGTCGAGCGCTCCGTTCACCCGCAGCCGATAGACGCGGCCGGTCGGATCGTGCAGCCCGGTCTGGCCCTGATCGGTGAAATAGATGTCGCCGTTCGAGGCGATGTGCAGGTCGTTGCAGCCGCGGAACGATTCCGAGTTGCGCGAGCGCAGCAGCGGCGTGACCTCGCCGGACCTGGCGTCGAGCTCCATCAAGCCGTGCCGATAATCGGCGATCAGGATGCGGCCCATCGCATCGATCTTCAGCCCGTTCGGCCAGCCGTCATACTCGGCAACCTGCGACCATGACTTGTCCGGCGCGATCCTGAAGATGCGGCCGAACGGAATGTCGACGATGTAGAGATTGCCGTCGGCATCGAACGACGGTCCCTCGATGAAGCAGTCGGTCACCGCGCCCGGGCGGTTGGCGTCGGCCCATTCGCTCGCCACCCTGCGGCGGAATTCCGCCGGCACGACGGAGAAGATTTCAGTCGCGATCAGTTTCGGCGGCGTTTCCAGGAACATCATTGTTGGTTCACCCGTTGGCGGAACGGGGCGAACCATAGAGAAGATTGCTGGCGCCGTCGAATACCCCAAAGCCCACCACGTCATTGCGAGCGAAGCGAAGCAATCCATACCTCCATGCGTGGCAAGATGGATTGCTTCGTCACTTCGTTCCTCGCAATGACGGTTGGACAGCCGTCCTGTGCTTACGACGTTTTCCTATTCGGCCGGCTGCGCCGAGCCATAGGCTTCCGAGATCATGTAGCCGGACAGCGTGCCGTACGCCGCGGTCCACGCGGCGGCGACGTCAGGTGTCCAGGCTTCGCCGAGCCCCTTCTCCAGCGTCCACAACAACGCGCCGCCGACCACCGGATAATGCTCGGGCTTGGCGCCGTAGCTGACATGCCGCTTGGCCAGCGCACTCGCGGCCGGCAGGATCGTGTCGAGATTGCTCAGCCCATTCACGACGACGGCAAGCGTCGTCATCAATTTCTTGCGCTGCTCCTTCATGTCGACCGGAAACATCGCCTTCACGGCGGGCGCGACTTCGAACAAGCGATCGTAGAAAATGACCGCGGCCTCCTCCGAGATCGGCGCGACCTTGCCAAAGCTGTCCTGAACCAGCTTGATTTGGGTCGGATTCATCTCAACTCTCCTCGGTCATGAAATAAGCTCTGAAGCGATTTTTCAAAACGCGAGCATTGGTAACCGAAGCCGGCGCTTCGGTTCAAAGCGGAAACGCTTGCCGTCGACGTGATCATCACGCCGCCTCGACGAAGCTGTGGCGCTCATAGAGGAATTCGAGCACGCGCTGCCGGCACTTCAGGTAGCCCTGGTTGGTCGTGAGCTCGAGCCGCTTGCGCGGCCGCGCCAAGGGCACTTCGAGCACCTCGCCGATCCGCGCGCTCGGACCGTTGGTCATCATCACGATGCGGTCCGACAGCAGCACCGCCTCGTCGACGTCGTGGGTGATCATCAGGATGGTGTTGCCGAGCTTCTGGTGCAGCGCCATCACCGAATCCTGCAGATGCGCGCGGGTCAGCGCGTCGAGCGCGCCGAACGGCTCGTCCAGCAGCAGCACCTTCGGCTCCATCGCGAGCGCACGCGCGATGCCGACGCGCTGCTTCATGCCGCCCGAGATCTCGCTCGGCCGCTTATCCTTGGCATGCGCCATTTGCACCAGGCTGAGATTGTGCATAACCCAGGCGTCGCGCTCGGCCTTGCTCTTGGTCCTTGCAAACACCTTGTCGACGCCGAGCTTGACGTTCTCGTAGACGGTGAGCCACGGCAGCAGGCTGTGGTTCTGGAACACCACGGCCCGATCCGGCCCCGGCGAATTGACCTCGCGGTTCTCCAGCAGCACGCCGCCATTGGTGGCGCCGGTGAGGCCGGCGACGATGTTGAGCAGGGTCGACTTGCCGCAGCCGGAGTGACCGATGATCGAGACGTATTCGCCCTTCTCGATCGTCAGGTTGATGTCCTTCAGCACCTCCGTGGTGGCGTTGCCGCGGGTGAAGGTCTTGTCGATGTGATCGAGCTTCAGATAGGCCTGCATGACTTCCTCCTCAGTTCGCCGCCGTGCCGCGGGTCACCACTTTGCCGAGGCCCGCAATGAGCCGGTCGAGCACAAAGCCGATGATGCCGACATAGAACAGCGCCAGGATGATTTCGCTGATATGCGAGGAATTCCACGCATCCCAGATGAAGAAGCCGATGCCGACGCCGCCGATCAGCATTTCCGCGGCGACGATCGCGAGCCAGGACAGGCCGATGCCGATACGCAGGCCGGTGAACATGTAGGGCGCGGCCGCCGGGATCATGATCTTGGTGAAGAACTCCAGCGGGTTGAGCTGCACGACGGCCGCGACGTTGCGGTAGTCCTGCGGGATGTTGCGGATGCCGACCGCGGTGTTGATGATGATCGGCCACACCGAGGTGATGAAGATCACGAAGATCGCCGAGGGCTGGCCGTCGCGAAATGCGGCCAGCGACAGCGGCAGCCAGGCGAGCGGCGGGATGGTACGCAGCACCTGGAACAGCGGATCGAGCCCGCGCATCGCCCAGACCGACTGTCCGACCAGCGTGCCGAGCGCGATGCCCGCAATCGCCGCCAGCGAATAGCCGTAGGCGACGCGCTGCAGGCTGGCGGAGAGATGCCAGAACAGGCCCTTGTCGATGCCGCCATTGTCGAAGAACGGATCGAGGATCAGCTCCTTGGTATCTTTGAACACTTTCGACGGCGGCGGCAGGCTGGAGCCGGCGCGCCGGCAGATCAGCTCCCACACCACCAGCAGCAGCGCGACCACGATCAGCGGCGGCACCACGCGCGCCGCGGTCTCCTTCGCCATCCTGGCGTAGATCTCGGCGCGCGGCGCGCGCTTCGGCGTCATGGTCACGACCGGCGCGGCGGCAGCGGCCGTCGGGATCGCGACCGCCGACACTTCGGTCTTCATGGCAGGCATCGACATTGAACGAAAATCTCCATGGTCAAAAAAAGGAGAGCCGCACTGCTCGCGCGGCTCGCTCAAATCAGACGTCAACACGCTTGATGGACAACGACTTCAGATAGGCCGCGGGATCGGCGGGATCGAACACCTTGCCGTCGAAGAAGGTCTCCTTGCCGCGCGAGGTCGAGGCCGGAATGTCGGACACGCCAAGCTCCTTGGCGGCCTCTTTCCAGAGATCCTCGCGGTTCACCTTGGCGATCAGCGCCTTGGTGTCGAAGCCTGCCTCGTACTTGCCCCAACGGATGTCTTCCGTGAGGAACCAGAGGTCGTGGCTCTGATAGGGATAGGAGGCGTTGTCGCTCCAGAACCGCATCTGCTGCGGCGAATTCTCGATCACGCGGCCGGTGCCGTAGTCGAACTTGCCCTTCATGCGGTCGGTGATGTCCTCGACCGGGCAGTTGATCCACTGCCGCTTGGCGCAGATCGCCGCGGTCTCCGCGCGGTTCTCCGCCTTCTCGCACCACTGCTGGGCTTCCATGACAGCCATCAGCAGCGCCTTCGCGGCCTTCGGGTTCTTGTCGACCCAGGCGGCGCGCAGGCCGAACGATTTCTCCGGATGCTTGTCCCAGAGCTCGCCGGTCGTGATCGCGGTATAGCCGATCTCCTGATGTATCAGTTGCAGATTCCACGGCTCGCAGACGCAGAAGCAGTCCATCGTGCCGACCTTCATGTTGGCCACCATCTGCGGCGGCGGCACCACGATGGTCTCGATGTCCTTGTCGGGATCGATGCCGCCAGCGGCGAGCCAGTAGCGGATCCACAGATCATGCGTGCCGCCCGGGAAAGTCATCGCGGCCTTCACCGCCTTGCCGGAGGCCTTCTTCTTCTCCAGCGCCGCCTTGAACGGCGCGGTGTCGATGCCGACCTTGAGATCGGCATATTCCTTGGCGACCGAGATGCACTGGCCGTTCAAATTGAGCCGCGCCATGATGTACATCGGCGTCGGCTGATTGTTCTGCGTTACCTTGCCGGCCGAGATCAGATACGGCATCGGGGTCAGGATATGCGCGCCGTCGATACCGTTGCCCTCGGAGCCGAGCACGAGGTTGTCGCGCGTGGTGCCCCACGAGGCCTGCTTCTGCACCTCGACATCGGGCATGCCGTATTTGGCGAAGATGCCCTTCTCCTTGGCGACGAACAGCGGCGAGGCATCGGTCAGCGCAATGAAGCCGAGCTTGGCGCCCTTCACCTCGGGACCGGCGCCCTGCGCGAACGAGCCTGCGGGAAAGTTGAGCTTGGCCGCGGCGAGCAGCGCGGCGGCGCCGCTGGTTGCCTTCAGGAGCTGACGGCGGCTGAGGCCGCGGCTTGGCGGCTTGTCGGTGGGCTTGGTCATCGGTCGTCCTTTGCGTCGTTGCGTTGCGGTGTTGCGTCAGTGCGTCGAGCGCCGTCCTCCGGATGGCGACGCGCGCAGGGCGCAAAAAGGCGTGCACCGGGAAGGCCCCAGTCTGGCGGCGTCAGAAATCCGATGGGGTAGCCTCGAGGGACGGCTTCAATGGCGTCGGCTAATGATGATTCAAGCCTTGTGCCAATCTACCGCAGTGCAAAAATCGATTTTGATGCAAAGCCTTGCGCAACATGTCGCAGCCCGCGCGAATTTTCCGCGCGCTGCCAAAAGTTGCGATTCGCCCATGCGGCGCACAAGAATTGGGCAGAAGCGTTCGGAAACCGATCAGGCGTCTTCGGTGACCTTGGCGCCGAGCGGCGCGGGCGCCATTCCGCCGCCGGGCTTCACATGGAATTCGTAGGTCATCAGGCTCCACGGCCCATCCGAACGCTGGCCATCGGGCATGACAGGATCGGTGCGGCGCTCGACCTTGGCGATCAATTCATCCTTCACGCCGAACACGACGTCGGAATCGATGTACTTGTCGCCCTCGACGAAGACATGCGTGATCAGCGGCTCGTAGCCCTTGGCGTTGACCAGGAAGTGCACATGCGCCGGCCGCATCGGGTGACGGTTGGTCTGCGTGATCATCTGCCCCACCGGGCCGTCGGTCGGGATCGGATAGCTGCACGGCACGATAGTGCGGAAGAAGAAGCGGCCGTCGGCATCGGTGATGAAGCGCGCCCGCGACGACGGACCTTCGGTGGCATAGCTCGGCTTCTGCGAGTCATAGAATCCGTCATCGTCCGCGTGCCAGATATCGACCGGCACATTGGCCAGCGGCTTGCCGTCAAGGTCGGTGACGCGGCTCTGCACGAACATGCGCTCGCCCGGCAGGCTTGCCGAGATGTCGGTGCCGTGCGGCGTCACCTTGTGCTCGCCGACATAGAACGGGCCGAGCACGGTGGTCTCGGTCGCGCCGTCGCGATCGCGATGGTTGACCGCATCGACCAGCATCGACACGCCGAGCACGTCGGACAGCAGGATGAACTCCTGGCGGATGTCGGTGCACTTCTGCCCGGTGCGGGTCAGGAAGCCGATCGCCTGGTCCCATTCCTCGAAGGTGAGATCGGTCCTGCGCACATAATCGTGCAGCGACTTCACCAATTCCTGCAGCAGGAACTTGGCCCGCGGATCGGGTGTCTGGTCGAAGCTGCGGATGACGGCGGCGGTGAGCTCGGTTTCGTTGAACTGGGTCATCTCGGCGTTTCCCTTGACGGATACCTTGGCAGATACTTTGGGCCCCTTGGGGGGCGCGATTGCAGGGGCGACGGTACACCACCAGCTCAAGGCCGGTAAGCGGCAGCGGATTGGTGCAGCAGACACTTTTCGGCTATCAAGGCTGCCTTGCAAGCCGGAGAAACGCCTGATGCTAGCCCCCACGCCTGCCTCGCCCGAATCCGCGGGAATGTCGACCACTGCCCTCAACCGTCTCGAAGCGCATCTGAAGAGCCGCTACATCGATGCCGGCCGTTTTCCCGGCACGCAGGTCCTGATCTATCGCCGCGGCAAGATCGTGCATTCCACGGTCCAGGGCTTTGCCGATCTCGAGCGCAAGGCGCCGGTCAAGGACGACACCATCTTCCGCATCTATTCGATGACCAAGCCGATCACATCAGTCGCCTTCATGATGCTGGTCGAGGAAGGCAAGGTCGCGCTCGACGAGCCGGTCGCGAAATATATTCCGGAATGGAAGAACCTCGGCGTATTCGTCGCCGGCACCGCGCCCGCCTTCCTGACCCGCCCACCGACGCGGCCGATGCAGATCGTCGACCTCTTGCGCCACACCTCGGGCCTCACTTACGGCTTCCAGCAGCGCTCCAATGTCGACGCGGCCTATCGCGAGAAGAAGATCGGCGAGGTCATCAAGGCCGGCACGCTCGACGGCATGATCGAGGACCTGGCGAAGATCCCGCTGGAGTTCTCGCCGGGCGAAGCCTGGAACTACTCGGTCTCGACCGACGTGCTCGGTTATCTCGTCGGCAAGATCTCCGGCCAGCCGTTCGAGCAATTTCTGAAGGAGCGCATCTTCAAGCCGCTCGGCATGAACGACACGGATTTCTTCGTGCCGGCCGACAAGGCGCATCGGTTTGCCGCCTGCTATTCCGCCGATCCGCAGGGCGGCTTCAACCCGCTCGCCGCCGAGCGCAAGGGCACACTGACGCTGCAGGACGATCCGACCACCAGCTCGTTCCTGGCGCCGCCTTCGCTGATCTCGGGCGGCGGCGGACTGTGCTCGACCGCGGCCGACTACCTGACCTTCTGCCGGACGCTGCTCAATGGCGGCGAGCTCGGCGGCGTCAGGCTGCTCGGCCCGAAGACGCTGAAGCTGATGACCTCGAACCATCTGCCCGGCGGCGTCGACCTGCCGGCGATGTCGCGCTCGATGTTCGCCGAAGCCGCCTATAACGGCATCGGCTTCGGCCTCGGCTTCGCCGTCACCATGCACCCGTCGCAGACGCTGATCGCCGGCAGTCCAGGCGAATTCAACTGGGGCGGCGCCGCGACGACGTCGTTCTTCATCGACCCGGCCGAGGAGCTGATCACGATCTTCATGACCCAGGTGCTGCCGTCGAGCGCCTATCCGCTGCGGCGCGAGCTGCGCACCATGGTCTACGCCGCGATCACCGAGAGCAATCTCTGACACGACGTCATTCCGCGGCGCACACTCCTCGTTCGAGCATGATCCTTTCGGAAAACCGCTTCACACTTTTCCGGATCATGCTTTGGGCGCCGCGGAACCTTTCTGATATAAAACTATTTCCTTTGGCGAATTTTTCCCGCCTCCCCTAAGCTCGCAGCGAATGGGCACCGACCCGGGGACTTCGTGCCGAAACTGACATTGCCAGTCCGTCTCGCGCTTCTGGTCGCGGGAACGATGTTGCCGCTGATCATCTTCGCGGCGGGATCGTCTTCCACAATTATCAGCGGGATCGTCAGGCGGCCACGCAGCGCGTGCTGGAGACGGCGCGCAGCATCCGTCTGCTGCTCGATGCGGAAATGCAGCGCATGACCGGCGGGCTGCAGGTGCTGGCCCTGACCAACTCGCTGCGCAACAGCGACCTCGACAACTTCCGCCGCGTCGCGGTCGGTTTCATCGACCAGTACGGCAAGGAAGGCGTGGTGCTGGTGGCAGACCGCGCCGGACGCCAGGTGTTCTCCTCGCTGACGCCGGACACCGCGAGCCTGCCGCCGCGCAACAATCTCGAGATCCCCGAGAAGGTGTTCGCGACGCGGCAGCCGCAATACTCCAACCTGTTCTTCGGCGCGGTGAAGCAGCGGCTGATCATCACCGTCGAGGTACCGGTGATGCGCGACGGTGAGGTGCTCTACGACATCTCCTTCAGCCCGCCGATCGAGGTGTTCCAGGCCATCATCGAGAAGCAGCGCCTCAACCAGGACTGGACCATCTCGATCTTCGACAGCGACGGCGTCAACCTCGCGCGGGTGCCAAATCCGCAGGCGACCATCGGCCAGCGCGCCTCGCCATCGCTGTTTGCCGAGATGTTCCGCCGCGGCGAGGCGACGCTGCCGACCGTGTCGCTGGAGGGCGTGGCGCTGATCACCGGTTTCACCCGGTCGCGCGTCACCGGCTGGACCGTCGCCGCGGGGATCGCGGAGAACTCCCTGGTAGCGCCGCTGTGGCGCTCGCTGGCGATCACCAGCGTGATCGGCGGCGTCCTGCTGCTGGTCGGGCTCGGCTTTGCGGTGCGGATGGCAACCACGATCGCGCGCGGCGAGATGCTGCACGACCTGCTGATCGAAGAGCTCAACCACCGCGTCAAGAACACACTGGCGATCCTGCAATCGATCGCCACGCAGACCTTCCGCAGCGCAAGCCGCGCCGAGCGCGACAAGTTCGAGGGGCGGCTCGGCGCGCTGGCCGAGGCGCACAATCTGCTCTCCACCGACAAATGGCAGGGCTCCGACTTCCAGGACGTCGTCAGCCGCGTGCTGCGGCCCTACCTCTTGAACACGTCCGCGCGGGTCAGGATGTTCGGCCCCCGCGTGCCGCTGTCGCCCCGGCTTGCCTTGGTGCTGTCGATGATCCTGCACGAGATGGCGACCAACGCCGCCAAATATGGCGCACTGTCCAACGACACCGGCACGGTGACGCTGGATTGGGAAATCCTCAACGAGAGCCCCGGACCGAAGCTGCGGATGATCTGGACCGAAACCGGCGGCCCACAGGTCACCGCGCCGGTCCAGCGCGGCTTCGGCTCCCGGCTGATCGAGCGCAGTGCCCGCGACCAGCTCGGCGGCGAGGCCACCGTGGATTTCCTGCCCCACGGCGTCGTCTACACCGTGACCAGCACCCTCGAAATCGACGGCTGACCCGGCAGGAGTGGCCGATCCTGCGACATCTTGGCACGCAAGTTGCTATGATTGGCGGGCTCGGCCGGCCAGAAACAGGGGGAAGTCATGTCGACCATCGCAGCAGAAGCGACAGTTGCGCGCAAGCCGCTTTACACATCACTGTTCGTGCAGGTGCTCGTCGCGCTGCTGCTCGGCATCCTCATCGGCATGGCCGCGCCCGATTTCGCGATCGGGTTGAAGATCTTCAGCGATGCCTTCCTGAAGCTGATCTCGATGATCGTGGCGCCGATCGTGTTCTGCGTCGTCGTGCACGGCATTGCGGGTGCCGGCGACCTCAAGAAGGTCGGCCGGGTCGGCGTCAAGGCGCTGGTCTATTTCGAGGCGATGACGACGGTTGCGCTCGTGGTCGGCCTGCTGCTCGCCTATCTGTTCGGCCCCGGCCACGGCATGAACATCGACACCTCGACGCTGGATGCCAAGGCGCTCGGCAACTATGCCAACAACGCGCAGAAGCTGAAGGGCGAAGGCATCGGCAGCTTCCTGCTCAACATCATTCCGACCACCTCGTTCGACGCGCTGTCGCGCAACGACGTGCTGCAGGTTTTGTTCTTCGCCATCATCTTCGGCGTCAGCCTGGCGCTGGTCGGCGGCGAGAAGGGCGAGAAAATCTCCTCCTTCATCGACGCGGTCTCGACCGTGCTGTTCCGCGCCATGGGCCTGATCGTGCGCTTCGCTCCGATCGGCGTGCTCGGCGCCGTCGCCTATACGGTCGGCAAATACGGCGTCGGTTCGCTGAAGCAGCTGCTGTCGCTGGTCGCGCTGTTCTACGTGTCGGTCGCGATCTTCGTGCTCGGCGTGCTCGGCGCCGTGATGGCGCTCGCCGGCATCAACATCCTCAAATTCCTCGGCTACCTGCGCGAGGAGCTGATGATCGTGGTCGCAACCGCATCGTCCGACGCGGTGCTGCCGCAGGTGATGCGCAAGCTGGAGCGTTTCGGCGTCAAGGATTCGGTGGTTGGCCTCGTGATTCCGACCGGCTATTCCTTCAACCTCGACGCCTTCTCGATCTACCTGACGCTTGCGGTCGTGTTCATCGCGCAGGCGACCAACACGCCGCTGTCGTTCGGCGACCTGATGCTGGTGCTCGGCGTGTCGCTGATCACCTCGAAAGGTGCGCATGGCGTGCCCGGCTCGGCGATCGTCATCCTGGCGGCGACGCTCAACGCCGTGCCGAGCATCCCGGCGATTGGCCTCGTGCTGGTGCTCTCGGTCGACTGGTTCATCGGCATGGCGCGCGCAGTCGGCAATTTGATCGGCAACTGCGTCGCCACCGTCGTGGTCGCGGCATGGGAAGGTGACCTCGACCGCGACAAGGCCCGTCGCGTGCTCGAAGGCGCCGAGGCAGTTGACGTGACTGCGGGCTGAGCCGCGCGTCCCAAGCCGAGCGGCGTCCCGCGCGTGGCGCGGGGCGCTGACTTACTTGATCAGCCTCAAATACGGCGGCAGTTGCCGGGCCGTCGATTGTTCCAGCACGGGCTCACCCGAAGCGATCATGTCACAGAGGGCCTTCAGCTCGGAATCCGTCACCTTGTGGAGTTCCATCCGAAGCTCGAGGATGGCGAGGGACAACAGCCGTGCCGTCTCCGTGTTCGCCCGGTCGGTCAGGAACGCCTGACATTCCTCCAGCGTTGCAAGCAGCGCCAGCAACCGTTCTTCCGTGTTTGCGACCGCCATATCTTCAACTCCCGAAGCCGCGAGGTAGAGTCGAGGCGTTCCCCTCTTTCGCTTCATTGGCCCCTCCCGCCAGAGTTCGCCGGCTTGTCGTAGGCACACATTTGTTCCAGATGATTGAGAACTTTTGGGCAATTGTCCAGCAACATTCCGAAAGCCTGACTTGGACTTACGTCAAACTCTTGCAAATCGGATGATTCAGTCAAGCACCCGCCGGCCCCTTCTCGACCTGAGGCTGCACTAGCTGGGGTTGCATCCGTGCAACGACGCCCGTACAATATAGTGGCCCGTAGAACTACGGGCGCTGTGCATTGACGCCTATTATGCATGTGCGCAAAATCTGTGTCGATCAAACTCGCGCTAGTTGTGGTTTGGTCAATATTTTGCCAAATGTAGAGGGCGGGGTGTCGACAGACACCTTGGCGCGGTCGACTTCAGGTAGTCGACCGAGTCGGTACTAGGGTGTTTCCTTGCGCGTTTGCGTTTGGATACCATCCCGCGATCTTCCTGGATTTCGTAGTTCAGACGAACTGGCGATCCACTCGAGCTTAACGCGGTACATCATGAACGTGTCCCTGACCCAGCCGGGCCAGGGATTCTCGATTTGAAGGACGGGTCACAAGAATGAACAGATCAGCAGCAAAGAAGATGAAGCAGCGCAGTGCCGGCAAGCCGGACATTGAGTTGGGCAAGCGGATTCGCCTGCGCCGTGTCGAGCAAAAGATCTCGCAGGCCGAACTCGGCGACAAGCTTGGCGTCAGCTTCCAGCAGGTTCAAAAGTACGAGAAGGGCGTCAACCGTGTCGGCGCTGCCCGCCTTCAACAGATCGCGACCGCGCTGGATGTGCCGGTCACCTTCTTCTACGACGGCGACAATAAGGCCCGCGAAGTCGAGAGCCTGCTGTTCCTCGACAGCGCGTTCAGCCTCCGGTTGCTGCGCGCCTACAGCAAGATCAAGGATCAGACGGTGCAACGTCAGCTGGTGTCGCTGATGGAATCGATCGCCGCCAACGAAGACTGAGCGCGGATCGGGTCGCGTCACCGCGAACGCGATCCCACCACACCGCAACGGCCGGTCACCGGCCGCTGCGGCTGCACACGCCGGTCGGGCCAGGAAGACGTCGAAGCGCTGCCATCGCCGATGGCGGCGCTTTTTCTTGAGGCGCGGCTGTCTTTCAAGATTTTGTGATCCAGGCGGATAGCTTCAGTCCCCGCCGGATGCGCGGTCATGAAGCGGCGACGAGCATCGCGTCATGATCCCGCCGCTCCACGTGAGCATGATCTTCGCGCAGGCGGCCGCGCATGCGCGCCGCGCTTTTCCAGCTCGCGCTTCGACTGCTCATCTCGCGGAGCGCATGCGCGCGCAATGCGTCGCTATTCTGTCGCGCGGCCAATTGTCGCCCGCGCATCAGGCGACCTCATAACTCCCGCATTTCCTCAGTTGAACCGGCGTCGCCAGAACCAAGTGCACGAGCCTGTCTTTTTTGTCGCAGCAACGAAGTGGCCCGCATGGACGTTCTCAGGCTTCAACCAAGGAGATCTCGATGAATATCAAGCTTGCCGTTATTGGACTCGCCGCGCTTGGAAGCGCAGCGTTGATGTCCGGCGCGGCATCCGCGATGCCCAACGGGCTTCCGCAAGCCGGTCACATCGCGGGCGAAACGTCCAATGTCGACAAGGTGCGCCAGGTCTGCGATCGCTGGGGCCGCTGCTATTGGCGACCGGGCGCATACGGCTACTACGCACCGCGCCATCACGGATGGCATCATCGTCCGCAATTCCACCATCGCCCGCATCATTACGGGCACCGCCCTCATCACGGCGGACATCACGGCGGACACCATCGCTAATCATCAGCGAGGGGGCTTCGGCCCCCTCACCCTCCCGCGCTAGAGCGCTGCCAGCACCGCCTTCGCGACATCGGTCGTGCCGTTGCTGCCACCGAACTCAAACGGCTTGATGCCGTCGGCGTAGACCTTGTCGACCGCGCGCTCGATCCGCTCGCCGGCCTCGGCGGCGCTTTCGAGCCCATGCTTGTCGGCTAGCCAGTCCAGCATCATCGCGGCCGACAGGATCATCGCGGTCGGATTGGCCATGCCCTGCCCCATGATGTCGGGCGCCGTGCCATGACACGGCTGAAACACCGCGTAGCGGTCGCCGATGTCGGCTGACGGCGCCATGCCCATGCCGCCGATCAGACCGGCGGTGAGATCGGACAGGATGTCGCCGAACATGTTCTCGGTCACCATGACGTCGAAGTCCCACGGACGCTTCACCAGCGCAGCCGCGGCCGCATCGATGTAGAGGTGGTCGGCCCTGACGTCGGGATGACGCTTCGCAGTCTCATCGAAGATGTTCCGGAAGAATGCGAACGCCTTGAACACGTTCGCCTTGTCGACGCAGGTCAGCCCGCCATTGACCTTGCCGCGCGCCTTGCGGCGTTCGGCGAGCCGGAACGAGAACTCGAACAGCCGCTCGGAGGTTTGGCGCGTGATCACCATCGTCTCGCGCGCCTCGCTGTCGGTGACGACGCCCTTGCCCATCGAGGCGAACAGGCCCTCGGTCGATTCCCTGATCACGACGAGGTCGATACCCCGCTGGTCGGCGCCGACGATCGTGCTCGATACGCCGGGGATCAACCGCGCGGGCCGCACGCCGGCGTAGAGATCGAAGATCATGCGCAACTCGATCTGCGGCGCGATCTCGGTGTTGTCGGGGTAGCGCACCGACGGCAGGCCGCAGGCGCCGAGCAGGATCGCATCGGCCTCCTCGCACAGCCGGATCGTGCTCTCCGGCATCGACTTGCCGGTTTCCTTGTAATGGCCCGCGCCGGCCGGCGCCTCGGTGAAGCGAAATTTGAGACCGGCCGACGCCTCGATCTTGCGCAGCACGTCGAGCGCCGGCGCCATCACCTCGGGGCCGATGCCATCGCCACCGAGGACGGCGATGTGGAGTGCGTTGTTGGCCGACATGAGATTCTCCGGAGCACAACAGTCATTCCGGGGCGATGCGGAGCATCGAACCCGGAATCTCGAGATTCCGGGTTCACGCTTCGCGTGCCCCGGAATGACGGAAGGGAGACTACGGCGTCAGCACCGCGCGGCCGACCAGCTGGCCCTTCTGCAGGTTGGTCAGCGCCTCGTTCGCCTTTGCCAGCGGCATCGGCGTGACCGGGATCGCCGGAATCTTCTTGGTCCGCACGAGGTCGAGCAGTTCCTGGGTCTCGCGCAGATTGCCGACATAGCTGCCCTGGATGGTGACCGCCTTGATCGGGATCAGCGGCAGCGCCCAGGGCGCGCCGCCGCCGAACAGGCCGACGATCACGAGCTTGCCGCCCTTGGTCAGGCAGTCGAAGCCGAGCTGCGAGGTCTGGGCGTTGCCGACCAGATCGATCGCGGCACGGATCGGCTGGCCGGCCTTCTTGACAAGCTGCTCCAGCGCGTCGGGCGCCTTGCCGTCGACGGTCGCGAGCGCGCCGGCGGCTTCGGCCGCCTCACGCTTCCTGGCGTCGATATCGACCACGATCGCACCCTTGCCGCCCATCGCCTTCAACAGTGAGAGCGCCATCAGCCCGAGACCGCCGGCGCCGAAGATCACGATCGGTGTGTCGAGATCCTTCTCGACCTTCTTCAGCGCGCTGTAGGTCGTGACACCGGAGCAGGCATAGGGCGCGGCCGTGACGGGATCGAGCCCCTTGAGGTTGAGCAGATACTTCGGATGCGGCACCGTCATGTGGTCGGCGTAGCCGCCGTCGCAATAGACACCGAGCGCATTCGGCTTGATCGCGCACATGTTCTCGTCGCCGCCGAGGCAGGTCGGGCATTTGCCGCAGCCGAGCCAGGGATAGGCCAGAGCGATATCGCCGACCTTGAGGCCGCCCTTGTCGGCGTCCCTGACGTCGGGCCCGAAGGCCACGATCTCGCCGACCGTCTCATGGCCCATCGTGCGCGGCAGCGAGACGCCGCGATCCTTCAGGGACAGCGGCTTGCGGCCGTGGCCGAGATCATAGCCGCCCTCCCAGATATGCAGGTCGCTGTGGCAGACGCCGGCGGCCTTGACCTTGATCAGCACCTGCGTGCCCGACGGCTGTGGCGTCGGCTGATCGACCTCCTTCAAGGGGGCGTTGAAATCGACGACCTGGAAACTCTTCATCGCTGTTCTCCCGTAGCTTGTTCTTGCGGCGGACCTTGCCACGCCTGCCCGTCCGGGACAAACGCGGTGTCGGCCTCCGGATATTTAGATCAGGGGATGATGGCAAGCCGCGAACTGGCCGGGCGCAACCACGCGCAGTTCCGGCACTTCGCTGGCGCAGCGCGCGTCGGCCCGCGGGCAACGGGTGCGGAAGCGGCAGCCGGAGGGCGGCGCGATCGGCGACGGCGGCTCGCCGACCGGCACGCTCTGGGTCGGGCGGACATCCGGATCCGGCACCGGGATCGCCTCGATCAGCAGCGCGGTATAGGGATGCGCCGGCCGTGCAAACAACTGCTCCGACGGGCCGACCTCGCAGAGCCGGCCGAGATACATCACCGCGACGCGATCTGAGACTGCCTTCACCACGGCGAGGTCGTGGGCGATGAACAGCAGGGTCAGGCCGTAGCGCGCCTTCATCTCCTCCAGCAGATTGAGGATCTGGGCGCGGATCGAGACATCGAGCGCGGACACCGGCTCGTCGCAGATCACGAATTCCGGATTGAGCACCAGCGAGCGGGCGATGCAGATGCGCTGGCATTGTCCGCCGGAGAATTCATGCGGCAGGCGTCCGCTCACCAGCGCCGGATCGAGGCCGACCGCCGACAGCACGTCACTGACGCGCCGCCGGCGTTCCTCGGGATCCTTGACGCCCGCGATCACCAGCGGCTCGGCGACGATGTCGCCGATCCGCCGCCGCGGATTGAGCGAGGCAATCGGGTCCTGGAAGATCAGCTGCACGCGCCGGCGCATCTTGCGCAGTGGCTCGCCCTTCAGTGTGGTGAGATCGTGCCCATCGAACAGCACCTTGCCGGAGACGGCCTGGCGCAATTGCAGCACCGCGCGGCCAAGGGTGGACTTGCCGCAGCCGGATTCGCCGACCAGCCCCAGCGTCTCGCCGCGCGCGATCTCGAGACTGACATCGGAGACGGCATGGATGGTCTTGCCTCCCACCGAATATTCGACGACGAGGTTTTCCACCTTCATCAGCGGATCGGGTGCTGCCTGCAGCATCATGCGCGGACCCCCGCGGTGATCGGATGGAAGCAGGCGTAGAGATGCTCCGGCGTTTCGGCCCGGCTGAGCTGCGGCTTCTCCGCGCCGCAGCGCTCCGCGGAATAGCGGCAGCGCGGCGAGAACGAGCAGCCCTTGAGCGGCCGGGTCGGATCGGGCGGCCGCCCCGAAATCGCCGGCAGCGGCGTATGCGGCGCGACGTCGAGCTTCGGCAGCGCGGCGAGCAGCGCCTCGGTGTAGGGCATCCGCATCTGCTTGAACAAGGCAGGCGTCGGCGCGCGTTCGACGACGCGTCCGGCATACATCACCGCGACCTCGTCGGTGCGGCCGGCGACCACGCCGAGGTCATGCGTGATGATGATCATCGCCATGTGACGGCGCTGCTGCTCGCGCGCCAGGAGATCGAGGATCTGCGCCTGGATCGTGACGTCGAGCGCGGTGGTCGGCTCGTCCGCGATCAGGAGCTGTGGCTCGCAGGACAGTGCCACCGCAATCGCGACGCGCTGGCGCATGCCACCGGAGAGCTGGTGCGGATATTGCGCGAGGCGCTGCTCGGGCGCGGGAATGCCGACCGCCGCCAACAGTTCGATGCTGCGCTGCCGGGCCTCGGCGAGATCGAGCTCGAGATGTTCCACAATGGTCTCGATCAGCTGGGTGCCGATGGTCAGCACCGGATTGAGCGAGGTCATCGGGTCCTGGAACACGACCGCGAGCGAGCGGCCGCGCAGCTTGCGCAATTTCTCGGCCGGCAGTTTCGTCAGATCCTGCCCGTCGAACATCACGCGGCCGGACAGTTTCGCCTTCTTGGGCAGCAGCTGCAGGATCGCGCGCGACAGCATGGTCTTGCCGCACCCGGACTCGCCGACGATGCCGAGCGTCCTGCCGGCGCCGACGGCGAGATCGACATGATCCACCGCCCGCAGATTGCCGCGCGGCGTCGGCAGGTCAACCACCGCATTCTCGACCGAAAGCAGCGTCCGGCTCATAGCGCCCCCTGCCTGGGATCGGTCAGCGCGCGCATCGTATCGCCGATCAGGTTGAACGAGAGCACGGTCAGGAACATCGCGATCGCCGGAATGAAGGCGAGCCGCGGCGCCACCTCGAGGCTCTCACGCCCCTCCCCGATCATGCTGCCCCAGCTCGAGATCGGCGGCGGCACGCCGAGGCCGAGAAAGGACAGCGAGCCCTCGACCACGATGGTGACGGCGACGCCGAGCAGGAAGAAGGCGAGCAGCGGCAGCATCACATTGGGCAGCAGCTCGCGCAGCAGGATGCGCGCATGCGTGGCGCCGAGCGCCTGCGCCGCGATGACGAATTCGCGTCGCGCCAGCGACAAGGTCGCCGCCCGCGCCACCCGCATGAAGGCTGGAATGCCGAGCACGCCGAGGATGCAGGTCAGATTGAAGATCGACTGGCCGAGATAGGCGGTGACCGCAAGCGCCAGGATCAGCGGCGGGAACGCCAGCAGCACGTCCATGCTGCCGACCACGAAGGATTCGAAACGGCCGCGGAAATAGCCCGCGAGCATGCCGAGCGCGCCGCCGATGGTGACACCGATCATCGGTGCGCAGAGGCCGACGATCAGCGAGATGCGCGCGCCATAGATCAACCGCGACAACTCGTCACGGCCGAGACCGTCGGTGCCGAGCCAATGCTCGGCGGAGATCGGCGCCCGCCGCTCCAGCATGTCCATGTCGGTCGGGCTCGGCAGCGGCAGCAGGTCGGCAAAGATCGCGACCGTGAACACCAGCGCCATCCAGCCGATCGCGATCCAGAACAGCATGCCGAGCCCGCGGCGGCGCCGAGCCGGCGTCGCACCGGCCTCTTCCTCGAGGCTGAGCTCAAGCGTGGCCATGGCGGATCCTCGGATCGAGAAGGGCGTAGAGCATGTCGACGATGAAATTCATGATCACGAAGCCCGCGGCAACCAGCAGCACCACGCCCTGCAGGATGATCAGATCGCGGGTATAGATCGCGCCGACCAGGAGGCGGCCGATCCCCGGCAAGGCGAAGATCGACTCGACGATGACGGCGCCACCGATCAGGCGGCCGATATTGATGCCGGTGATGGTGACGAGCGTCAGCGACGACGGCTTCAGTGCGTGCACGAACAGGATGCGCGACGGCTTGAGGCCCTTCGCCTTGGCGAGCGCGATGTAGTCCTCCTGCAGCGCCGCGATCATGTCGGAGCGCAGCACGCGCATGATGCCCGGCCATTCCGCAAGCCCGAGCGTCAACGCCGGCAGCACCATGAAGCGCAGATTGGCGACCGGGTTCTCGGTGAACGGCACGTAGCCAGTCGCCGGCAGCAGGCGCAGCTCGACCGCAAACAGATAGATCAGCAGGATCGCGGACAGGAAGGTCGGCACCGACAGCATGCCGAAGGCCGAGCCGGTCATGAAGCGGTCGAACGCGCTGCCCGCCTTGGCCGCGCAGGCGATCGCCAGCGGCACGCCGATCGCGAGCCCGATCAGCTCGGCCAGGATCATCAGCTCGAACGAGACCGGGACGCGGTCGCTGACAGCCTGCAGCACCGTCTGCCCGGTGCGGAAGGATCGTCCGAAATCACCCTGCAGGATGTGCCACAGCCAGCCGAGGTAGCGCAGCCAGATCGGCTGATCGAGCCCCATGTCGTGACGCAGGGCCGCGACGTTCTCCGGCGTCGCTTGGTCGCCGAGGATCACATAGGCCAGATCGCCGGGCAACAGCGAGGCGATCACGAAAGTCAGGACCGAGACCGCGATCAGCACCGGTACCAGGTACAGGAGCCTACGCGCGACGAAGAACAGCATGAAAGGCTATTCCTTCCAGGCGTCGGAGACGTCGAGCACCCCGTTGAACATCTTCGGCACGCCCTTCACCTTCGCGCTCGAGATTGCGTAGTAGGTGTTCTGGAAAGTCCAGAACCAGATTGCTTCCTTGTTGATCAGGCGGCTGATCGCGCAATAGTCCTCGGTGCGCTGGGCGACGTCGGCCGTGGTCCGCGCATGCTCCAGCAACCGGTCCAGCTCTGGATTGGAGTAGTTCGCGAGCGCCACCGGGCTGCCGGTGTGGAAATTGGCGTACATCTGGGGATCGGGATCGGCGAGATCGACGATGCGCCACGGCGTGAGCTGGAACTGGCGCATGAAGGCGCGCGGCGGAATGGTCGCCTGATCGACCTGCTCGATCTCCATGTTGGCGCCGATGCGCTTCCAGAATTGCTGCAGCACCTGGCCGCCGGTGCGGCCGCGCGGCGTCGCCGTGACCAGCATCTTGAATTCGACCGGCTTGCCGTAATCCTTGATCAACGCCTTGGCCTTTTCGACATCGTAGGGCAGCGCGCCGTCATCCTTGCACTTCACCCAGGACCCGTCGCCGTAGGGATTGCTGGCCGGTCGCGCCAGACCATTGGTAATCGCCTGCGACATCTTCGTGCGGTCGAGCGCCATCACCAGCGCCTGACGCACGCGCACGTCGTCGAACGGCGGGACCTTGGTGTTGAAGGCAGCGACTGCAGCCCCCGAGCCTTCATAGGTATGCACGGTCAGGCTCGTGTCCTTGCGCGCCCTGATGATGTTGTCGGCATCGGCTTCGTCGTCCCAGATGATGTCGGCCTCGCCCGATTGCAGCGAGGCAAAGCGCGACTGTGCATCCGGCAAGGGCTTCAGGACGATGCGGTCGAGATACGGCTTGCCCTTGTTCCAGTAGTCCGGGTTCTTCTCGAGCACCATGCGGTCGCCGGCGGTCCAGGACTTCAGGATGTAGGGACCGGTGCCGACCGGGTTGCGGTTGTAGTCGTCGCCCTTGGTCTTCCATGCGGTCGGCGACTGCATGACGTTGTTGGAGCTTTGAATGGTCTGCGTCGCCGGGAAGTTCACGGCCGGGTCGCTGAAATTATAGACCACCGTCAGGTCGTCGACCGGGTTCACGCTGATGATGTTCGTGATGTAGAAGGCGCAACGGCATTTGTTGGCGGGATCCTTCTGGCGGTCGAAATTCTCCTTCACAGCCTGCGCGTTGAATGGCGTGCCGTCATGGAATTTGACGCCTGGCCGCAGCTTGATGGTCCAGGTCTTGAAGTCTTCCGAATGCTCCCATGACAGCGCGAGCTTCGGCTTCACCTCGCCCTTGTCGTCGAGTGTGGTCAGCGTGTCGAAGATTGCGGCCGCCGCGGTATTGGCTGAGGTGTCGTAGACGCCGACCTTGAGCGGGTCGAAGCCGGGAATGTCGAGTTCCTGGCCAACGTTGAGCGTGCCGCCCAGCTTCTGCGCATTGGCCGGTGCAGCGAATGCCGCGGCACTGAATCCCGCCACAAGAAATATGCGCGCAACGGCGTGCGCGCGCCCGACCAGCTTCATCAATGCTCCCTCCCAGGTGGGCGACGTCCGGTGTTCCGGATCGTCGTCTGTTGGGCGGCAGATTGTCCGGAATCGCCGCGCGCGACAAGACCGTAATACGGATGAAAAGCCGCAGGCTTAATGACGCGCCGTCTTCGCCGGTTGCGCTGCGAAGCCTGCGATCTGATCCTCGGAGAGCCCGATCTCCTTCAGATAGGACAGCGTGTGCTCGCCGAGCGTCGACATCCGCTTGCGCGCACCGACCGTGGCGCCTGACATGCGGAATGGCAGATTGAGCACCTTGAAGCTGCCGCCGCCGTCCGCAACCTCGGCCAGCGCGCCGCGATGGGCGATTTGCGGATCGGCGAGTGCCTCGCGCACGGTGCGATAGGCCGATGACGGCACGCCATACTCGTTGAGCGCGGCAAGGCAGGCCTGCGTGCTGACCGAGCGCGACCACGCCTCCACGCCCTCCATCAGGCCCGCCCAGTTCTCCCGCCGATCGGCATATTTGGCGAAGCGCGGATCGGAAACCCAATCGGGACGACCGATCACCTGCATCAGGTTCTGGAACGTCTTCTCGCTGGCGATCGCCACCATCACGTAGCCGTCGGTGGTCTCGATCGGGCCGAACATCGGGCGCTGGGTTTGCTTCACCTCGAATTGCGACCATTGCAACTCGTTCAGGGTCAGGCTCAGCATCGATTCCAGCATCGAGACGTCGATGTGCTGGCCCTTGCCGCTGGCGGCGCGCTGGTAGAGCGCCGCCGAGATCGCACCGAAGGCGTAGACGCCGGTCAGCACATCGGCGTGGTAGATGCCGCAATAGTCCGGCCGGCTGCGGCCCGGTTGGTAGGCGAGATGCGCCATCTCGTAGCCCGAGGCGGCATGGATCACCGGTGCATAGGCCGGCAATTCCGCCGACGGGCCGGTCTGACCGTAGCCGGAGATCGAGCAAAAGATCAGTTTTGGATTGATGTCGCGGATAGAGGCATAGTCGAGCTTCAGCCGCCGCATCACGCCGGGACGGAAATTCTCCGCCAGCACGTCGGCGGTGGCGATCAGCCGGCGCACGGCTTCGACGCCGGCCGGCGACTTCAGGTCGAGCACCAGGCTGTTCTTGCCTATATTGAGCTGGCCGAACGCCGTCGAGCAATTGTTGCGCACCGGCGGCCGCGTCCGCATCGTCTCGCCCTCGGCGGGCTCGATCTTGATCACCTCCGCGCCCATGTCGGCGAGCATCCGCGTGCAATGAGGTCCGGCGATCGTGGTCGAAAAATCGAGCACGCGAAGGCCGTCGAAGCTCCGTGTCAAATTCCCCTCATCGTCAGCGGCTATGGTCGTCGGCAAGGCTTCCTCCACCTTCGTCATTGGTTGTTCGGCGTCGCGTGACCCTAAAGTGAGCCGCCCTGGCAGGAAAGCGTCTCGTCCAGACCGGGAGCGCGGGCCGTCTTGCATTTTACTCAAAGGCAGATTGGACCCGATCTTGCATAGCCATGTCACGGGCTGGAACGAGGGCGCTTGTTGAAGGTCTTATTCGTCACGACGGAGATGGACGATTTCGTCCGCGTGGGCGGGCTCGCCGCCGTTTCCGCCGCCCTTCCACGGGCGCTCCGCCCGTGGAGCGACGTCAGGATCATGCTTCCCGGCTACCGGGATGTGGTCGAACAGTTCACGCATGTTGAAATCGTTGGGCAATGCCGAGCGCTCGCCGAGATGCCGGCCTGCACGCTCGGGCTTGCGTCGACCAGGGACGGACTTCCGGTCTATGTGCTGCTGTGCCCGCAACTCTACGAGAGGCCGGGCAATCCCTATGGCGATGAGTCCGGCCGCGACTGGCCCGACAACGACATACGCTTCGGCCGCTTTGCCTCCGCCGCTGCCGAACTTGCAGCCGGGATGCTGGACAAGAATTGGGCAGCGGACCTCGTACACGCCAACGATTGGCAGGCGGCGCTCACACCGGCCTACCTCGCCTGGCGCAACGCGCGGATTCCGTCGATCCTCACCATCCACAATCTCGCCTATCAGGGCCTGTTTCCGAAGGACTCGCTGCGGCGGATCGGCGCACCGGAAAGCTCATTCCACATCGACGGGCTGGAGTTCTACGACAAGCTCTCCTTCCTTAAGGGCGGCCTCGTCTACGCCTCGCATCTGACTACGGTCAGCGCGACCTACGCCAGGGAGATCACAACCGCGGAGCTCGGCTGCGGTCTGGAAGGCCTGCTCCGCGTGCGCTCCGACGCCGACCAGCTGACCGGCATCCTGAACGGCATCGACGAGAGTTGGGATCCGCGCCATTGCGCGCAGCTCGCACAGCCGTTCGGCTCCGGCGACTGGAAGGGCAAGCAGGCCAACGCCGACTATGTCCGCCGCCAGTTCGGCCTTGCGGTCTCGCGCGGGCCGATCTTTGGCCTCGTCGCCCGCCTCGTGCATCAGAAAGGCGTCGACCTCGTGCTGTCGGCCGCCGACGAGATCGTCAGGGACGGCGGACAGATCGTCGTCACCGGCAGCGGCGAGCCGGCCATCGAGGATGCGCTGGTGGCCGCGCATCGCCGCCGGCCCGATGCGATCGGCGTGATCATCGGCTTCAACGATGGGCAGGCGCGCCGAATCTTCGCCGGCAGCGATTTCACCCTGATGCCGTCGCGCTTCGAGCCCTGCGGCCTCAGCCAGATGTATGCGCAGCGCTTCGGCTCGCTGCCGATCGGCCACCAGACCGGCGGGCTTGCGGAAACCATCGCCGACGGCGAGACCGGCTTCCTGTTCGCGCAGCCGTCGGCGGAATCCTTCCTCGGCGGCGTCAGGCGCGCCTTCGACGCCTACCGCGCCAAGGACCGGCTCAACGCCATGCGCTCCAGCGCGATGGCCAAGTCCTACAGCTGGGACCTGTCGGCCGCCTGCTACGGAGCGCTGTACAAAAGGCTGATCATGCCGCGCGTGATGGCGTAGGCGGCTCGCCTCGCGGGCTTGTGAAGCCGGGCGGCTGTGGGATCCCACCGGCCCGGTAACAATCGGGTCATTGCACCGAACCTTTCAGGCAATCACGTCGCCACACGGCTGGACGACGACGCATGCGTGAAATTGCGAATGATGACTTTTGGCCAAACGCGATTGCGATGGAGGAACATCATGGACGTCAACGAAGAGCGCCTCAATTCATTCATGGGAAAGATGATCGGCGATGTCGGCGCGGCGATGAATGCCTCGTTGATGCTGCTGGGCGACAAGCTCGGGCTGTACAGGGCCCTCGCGCAGGGCGGGCCGATGAATGCCGCGGCCCTGGCCAAGGCAACGGGAACGGCCGAGCGCTACATCCAGGAGTGGCTGTCGGCGCAGGCGGCCTCCGGCTACATCGAGTACGACAAGGCATCCGGAAAATTCTCGATGCTGCCCGAGCAGGCGCTCGCGCTGGCCGACGAGGACAGCCCGGTCTTCCTCGGCGCCGTCGGAAGCCTGGTCGGCGCGACCTTTCTCGATGAGCCAAAAATTACCGACGCCTTCAAGACCGGCAAAGGCGTCGGCTGGAACAGGCGCAGCGAGTGCCTGTTCTGCGGCACCGCCCGCTTCTTCCGCACCAGCTACAAGCACTATCTGGTGCAGGAATGGCTGCCGGCGCTCGAGGGCGTCGTCGACAAGCTGAAGAAAGGCGCCGTCGTCGCCGACGTCGGCTGCGGGCACGGCGTCTCGACGCGATTGATGGCGGAGGCGTTTCCAAAATCAACCTTCTACGGCTTCGATTATCACGAGGGCTCGATCGAGGCGGCGCGGAAGTCCGCGCGGGAGGCGGGATTGTCGGACCGCGTTCATTTCGAAACGCATTCCGCCAAGACATTCCCGGCCAAGGGCTATGACCTGGTGTGCTTCTTCGACTGCCTGCACGACATGGGCGATCCGGTCGGCGCCCTCAAGCATACCCGCTCCACCCTCGCCGACGACGGCACCTGCATGCTGATCGAGCCGTTCGCCAACGACCGGCTGGAGGACAACCTCAATCCGATCGGGCGCGTCTACTACGCCGCCTCGACGATGATCTGCACGCCGGCGTCGCTGGACCAGGAGGTCGGGCTCGCGCTCGGCGCGCAGGCCGGAGAGGCAAGACTGCGCGAAGTAGCGCGTCAGGGCGGCTTCTCGCGGTTCCGCCGCGCCGCGGAAACGCCGTTCAACCTGATCCTGGAAGCCCGCCCGTAAGGACGGGCCACCGCGCAATGCGATTGGGCGGCGGCACCACGCCGCCGCCCAATGCTGCAATGCTGATCTGATCCCGCGGCCGCTCGTTGCGGCCTGCGTCCTCGACGCTCCGCTACCAGTCCTGTTGCGATTGCCAGAAGTACTGGCCGCCGCGTCGGCGCGGATTGGCGGCTTGCGGATTGCCGTAAATCTGGGGATTGCCGTACTGGGGATTGCTGTATTGGGGACTGCCATACGGGGTACCGTATTGGGTGCCCGATTGGGGATTCCAGCTGCGCTGATAGAAGAAGCCGAAACCGTCGTCGTCCCTGCTCGCAACCATGTCGTCGGTCATCATGGGCCGGGTCGGCTTGCGTGTGATGAAACCGCCCTGGGGCTGGTTGCTCAGAACCGCGACGAACTCGGTGCGATAGTTGGTCTCGGCGCTCAATGGCTCGTCCGAGATGATGATCGAAGAGCGCGCAACGGCGGTCGGCGCGATGCGGTCCAGCACATCCTGCGGGATGGTGACACGATCGAGCGCATTCCTGGCGTTGTCGCCATCGTCGATCGACACCTCGGTCCAGCGCAGGCCGCCGGCGTCGTTGCGCGCCATCGCCGTGTAGATGTGCGTGCCGATCGGTTTGTCCGGATCGCGGATGGTTACGGGAACCTCGATGCTCGAGTCGAACACCTCGCCGCCGTCAGCCCATGCCTTGTGGGTGTTGCGCCGGACGTAAAGCTTCTGCGTCGCGCGGCTGATGTAGACGGACACCGGCTCCAGCGCGAGCTTCGCCTCGGTCGCCGCCTTCTGGGTATCCGCCTTCTTGGTCTCGGCCGCCTTGGCGGCGTCCTTGGCGGCGGCTGCGGCGTCGAGCTTCGGCTTGGCGTCGCCCTGGGCGGCCTCGAACTGCGTGGTCGCTTCGGTGGCCTTGGCCACCGCCTTCTGCTTCAGATCCTCGGCGCGCGCCTTGGCCTGGTCGGTCTTGGCCGCGGCGAGCGTCTTGTCGGCCAACGCAACCGCAGCATCGGCACGGGTCTTGATCTGTTGCAATTTGCGCAGCGACGCCGGTGTGAACAGTGCGGCCTCCTTGGTCGCGGCTATCGAAGCCTTCTTCGCCTCGTCGGCTGCCTTGGCGGCATCCGCGGCCTCGCGGCCGAGCTTCTCGGCGCGCGCCGGAGCTGCCGCAATGGCTTGCGCGTTCGGCACGAACAGCGCCGGATGGGTGAAATCGACCGGGGCCGGGTCGTTCGGCGCGATGATCACCCGCATCCCGATCCGGGTCTTGTCGAACAGCTTCTCGGCAAAATCGTAGGGCATCCGGACGCAGCCGTGCGAGGCCGCATATCCCGGCAGCGGCCCGCCATGCAACGCGATGCCGTTCCAGGTGATGCGCTGCATGTTGGGCATCCAGGCATCGTCATACAGGGTCGAGTGGTGGTCCTTGTCCTTCTCGATCAGCGCAAAGACGCCGGCCGGCGTCTCGCGTCCCTTGACGCCGCTCGAGACCGGCGCACGGTAGATCCAGCCCTCGGCGTCGTAGAGCGTCACCTTCTGGGCCTTGATCGACACGATCGCCATGATCGGCTCGCCAGCGGTGCGCGGCGCGGTCGCCTCGACGGCTGCCGCGGGACGCTGCTCTTTCGCCGCGACGCCGCCGGCCAGTGACGCAAGTGTGACCATCGCTGCGAAAGTCACAAAGGCGGGTTGGCCCCAACGCCGCATCGCTCCGGTGGTTTGCGCCGTCGTCGTTCGATGTACCATGCCGCTCCTCGGTCGAAATGCCTGCCCGCGCTCCGTCAATCCCGTACCAGACCGCGATTTTGGATTGATTAATCGCCGCCACGGTCCAACGCGCGAACTCGCTCCTGGGGACCATCGGACTCGTTCCAGCAGCAAATCACTTATGTATTCACTCATATATGACGGCACATGCAGGAGAAAGGGTGCCGCGCAGCAAAACCGGCCGGTAGCCGCATCCCGGGTCTGGTCGGTGGCGGCCAATGGTGCCGCGGTTGCGCCCTGCCATCATGCCGTCCGCCGCGTCTCCGGCATCACCAGCCAGATCACGAACAGCCCGAATGCGGCGATCCCGGCGAGGCCCATGAAGGCCGTGCTGCTGCCGAGCTTGTCGCTGACATAGCCGGCCAGCACCGTGCTGAGCGACGCGCCAATGCCGACCGCGGTGCCGACAATGCCCTGCGCCAGGTTGAAATGGCCGCTGCCGAAGGCGATGTCGGCCACGATCAGCGGGACCATTACGCTGAAGATCGCCGCGGTGATGCCGTCGAAAATCTGCACCATAACCAGCACATAGGGGTCACGCACCGTCGCGAACAACAGGCCGCGGATCGCCAGCGCGGCGAATGCGATCAACAACAGCGGCCGCCGCCCCCAGGCCTGGGCCTTGCGGCCGACCGACGGCGAGGACAGCGCGACGATCGCCTGCGGCACAATGATGCAGGCAGCGATCAGGACCGGCGCCCATTGGCTCGACCGTGTCGTCACCACGCCCGCCATCAAGGGCAGCATCGCGGCATTGGCGAGCTGGAACAGCATCATCGCGCCGGCAAAGATCAGGAGCGGCCGCTGCCGCACCAGACGGACGACGCTGGTGGCGCGCTTGTCGGGGACTTCCCGTTTCACCTCGCCATGGGCCTGCGCGATGTCGATCTCGCGCTCGCGGATCCGGGCCAGCGACAACAGCGTCGGGATCGCCAGGATGAAGGTGACGAGGAACACCGAGCGGCTCGACAGCAGATAGCCGCAGGCGCCCATCAGTGCTGCGGCCGAGCCGCTGCCGAGCGAGGCGAAGCGCGCATTGCGGCCGAGCCGCTCGCCGATCGCAAGCGGCCCGACCAGGCCGAGGCTGATCGCGGCGATCGCCGGACCGAGCACGCAGCTCGCGAGCGCGTGCAGCGTCGCGGCGAGCGTCACCACGGGAAAGATCGGCCAGAGCGCATAGGCCAGCGCGCTGGCGCCGATCGCGGCCACCGCACAGCCCGCAACGACCCGCTCCGAGCGCGCCGCATCGACGATCGCTCCGCCGGGCATCTGGCCCAAGAGGCCGATAATGCCGCCGATCGAGAGCACGAAGCCGATCTCGACCTGGGTCCATTTCTGCGTCGTCAGGTAGACCGCGACGAACGGGCCGAAGCCGGTCTGCACGTCGGCCAGGAAGAAGATGAACCAGTCGAGGCCGCGCTGGCTTTCCCGCGACGGCCCGCGCGGTTCCTCCGGAGTGGGCTGATCGGGGACAATTGACACAACGTTGGTGCTGCCGGCTGATCGCTCGCCACGATCGTCGCCAACCGTCTCTAAAGAAGAGTTCGGACGCGCGACCAGCTCTACCCCCCTAATGTTCGTAATCCCATGGATGCAGGCTTCCCGCCGCGCCCAGCACGATCAGCGGCGTATCTTCCTTGTACTCGGGCGCAGCGCTCACCTGCTGCTTGTTGAGGTCCAGCGTGATGCTGTCGCTCTTGCTGGAAACACCGGCGAAACGCAGCGCGTTCCAATCGACCACGATCTTGCGGCTGCCGACGCCGAGGAAGCCGCCGAAATCGATCACTGCGGCGCGGACCTTGCCGTCGCGGTCGACAATGACGTCGACGATACGGCCCATGTTCTCATTGGCGGAACTGCGAACGTCGCGCCCGAGAATGCCGTGCGCATCGCGAGCACCGATCACGGTCACCGACGGCGGCGGCGACGGTTCCTTGGACGGTTCCTTGGACGATTCCTTTGAGGGCTCCTTCGCCTGCTCCTTCGGCGTCGCAGAGGCTGCTGGCGGCGCCTGGGCTGCCGGCGGCGATGGTGCAGGCGCCGGCGCTTCGTCGTCGGCGGCCCGGACACCCGCGCATGCCAGCAGCGCCGCTGCGACCAGCATCATCATCATCCTCGGACGCATGTTACTCTCCCCGCGATTTCCCGGCGCGCGCATGCCGCGCGACGACGCTCAATGCGTCAGCACGATAGACACCTGGATCTGGCCGCGCGTTCGCAACACTTCGAGCGACACCTCGTCGTCATGGCGGCGCAGCCTCAGATCGACACTGGAAGCGCCGAGCCTGAGGTCGCGCAGCACCACGTCGTTGAGGAACTCCGGCAGCCGCGGATCGCGCAACCTAATCTCGCCGCGCGCGGTGTCGAACTCGAGGCCGAGCGCCGCCTCCAGCAGCGTGAACGGCGTCGCGCTCGCCCAGGCCTGCGGTGCACAGGCCACGGGATAGAGCACCGGGCCGCGCCGGCGCTCGCGGCGGAAGCCGCAGAACAATTCCGGCAGCCGCCGCAGTTCCATATAGCTCGCGGCGTCGAACAGGCCCTTGAACAGATGCGCGACCGAATGCTTGAGGCCGTAGCGGGCAAATCCGAGCGCGATCAGCGCATTGTCATGCGGCCAGATCGAGCCGTCGTGATAGGACATCGGGTTGTAGCGCACTTCGCCCGCGGCGACGGTGCGGATGCCCCAGCCCGAAAAAAACTTCTGGCTCATCAGGTCGGCGGCGACCCGTCGCGCGCGGTCTTCCCGCACCATGCCGGAAAACAATGTCTGGCCGGCATTCGACGTGCGCACCTTGCACGGCTGCTTGGCGCCGTCGAGCGCGACCGCATAGGTGCCGAGCTCCTCGCACCAAAATGCTTCCTCGAACCGCTCGCGCAGCCGCTCGGCCTCGGCTTCCAGCTTCGCAGCCTTGTCCGCAAAGCCGAGCTTGCGCGCCGCGCGCGCGGCAAGCTGCTTGCCGGCAAATACGTAGCCCTGCACTTCCGCGAGCGCGATATTGCCCTCGGCAAGCGTTCCGTCGGCGTGGAAGATGGCGTCGAACGAATCCTTCCAGCCTTGATTGCGCAGCCCCTCCTCGGTGGCGCGCTGATATTCGACGAAGCCGTCACCGTCGGGATCGCCCGGGCCGTCGATCCATTGCAAGCCGGCCTCGACCGCGGGCCACAGCTCGCGCAGCGTCTCCAAATCGCCGGTGCGCTCCAGATAGAGCCCGGCGAGCAGCACGAACAGCGGAGTCGAATCGACGCTGCCATAATAATGCGCGAACGGCACCTCACGAAGCGCGGCCATCTCGCCGCCGCGCATCTCGTGCAGGATCTTGCCTGGCGCGGCATCGGCCAGCGGATCGACCGCCTTGGCCTGGAACAGCGCGAGCCGCTTCAGCACGCCCTTGGCGATCCGTGGATCGACCCACAGCATCTGCAACGCGGTGATCAGCCCGTCGCGGCCGAACGTCGTCGAATACCAGGGAATGCCGGCATAGGGGTAACGGCCCTGCGGCGTCTCGGTCATCAGCATGTTGAGGTCGGCCATCGCCTGACACAGCACCTCGTTGAAGATGTTGTTCGAGGTCTCGATGCTGGCTGCGCCGGCCGACGACGTCCGCATCTCGCGGCGATGCGCCAGCAGGCCGCGGAAGAACGGCACCGGCTTCTGCATGATCGGCTTGTTGCAGGAGACCGCGACGAACAGCGACGTGACCTGCCCCGGCTCGAGATCGAAATGATAGGTCGCCGCGTTGACCGACAGCCGCGTCGGCCGCGGATCGAAATGCAGCGCGGTGATCCGCGTCTGCTCGTCGAGGCCGCAATATTCCAGCACCACGTCGGTCGGGCCGAGCAGCTTGCTCGAGCCGATGCCCCGCCGCGGCCGGCGCTCGCCGCGCACTTCGAACAGATCGGCAAAGTCATTGTCGAACAGCAGCGTGAGATCGAAGCTTGCGGCATGATCGCCGTGATTCTGCAGGCCGATGCGCTGATAGGCCGTGCCGCGCCACAGAAAGATCGAGCGCACGATATGCAGCGTGTCCTTCGGCAGCGTGAGGCGGTCGTCGCGATAGACGTCGGAATTGGTAAGGTCGACCGTCAGCGCCGAATTGTCGTCGCGCATGTTGGAGCCGAGCAGGAGCGGCTGCACGTCCTCCAGCACCATTTCCAGCCGCGCCAGGTAGCGGGTGTCGGCGTTGAACAGGCCGTCCGGCCCGCCGGCCGAGGCGCCGATGTCGCCATGGCTGTCGAGCACGATGAAGGTGTCGTCATGCTTGAGCGAGCGCCGCGGCCGCGCCGCGGGCCCGGTCATCGGAATGTAGAACGGCGATTCGGCGACGTGCTCCGTGATGCGAGCGGTGATGATCTGCGTAACGACGTCAGCTGCCATCTGAACCTCTGGCGACTTTGCTTGGCCCGTATCCTGGTTCGAACGAACGCACCGGAACGCACAAACGCACTTGACGACGCGGGGTCAGGCCGCGCTGGTGGAAAGTCGGCCCATTTCACGCGCGACCAGGTCGCGGTAGGGGCCCCTTCCCTTCACGAGGATATCGGGCGGACCGTCCTCGACGATCCGGCCACCCTGCAGCACAAGCACGCGGTCGAAGCTGCGCAACGTCGCGAGGCGGTGCGCGATCGCGACCACGGTACGCCCGCGCATCAGCCGCGACAACGCCTCGCGGATCGCCTCCTCGGAGTCGGCATCGAGCGCCGCGGTGGCCTCATCGAGCAGCAGGATCGGCGCATCCTTCAGGAAGGCGCGCGCGATCGCGATGCGCTGGCGCTGGCCGCCGGAGACCTTGACGCCGCGATCGCCGACGATGGTGTTCATGCCCTCGGGCAAAGTTTCGATGAAGTCGCAGCGCGCCGCGATCGCCGCCCGCAGCACCTCGTCGTCGGTGGCGTCCGGCCGGCCGTAGCGGATGTTCTCCAGGATCGAACGGTGGAACAGCGAGATATCCTGCGGCACCACCGAGATTGCGGCGCGCAGGCTTTGCTGCGTGACGCGCGAGATGTCCTGGCCGTCGACGGTGATGTTGCCCTGCTCGACGTCGTAGAAGCGCTGCAGAAGGGTAAACAGTGTTGACTTGCCTCCGCCGGAGTGGCCGACCAGGCCGACCCGCTGGCCGGGCTGGATGCGCAGGCTGAAGCGCTCGAACACCTGCAGGCCGCCGGGATAGCGGAACGAGACGTTGTTGAAGGCGATTGCCGCGCCGCTCTTCACCAGCGCCTCGGCCTCCGGATGGTCCTTCAGCTCGTGCGGCTGCAGCAGCGTCGCCAGCGCCTCAGTCAGCCGCGCGACATGCTGGGTGACGTCGACCAGCGCGACCGCGAGATCGCGGGTGGCGCTGAGGATCGAGATGCCGAGCGTGCAGACCAGCACGACATCGCCGGTGGTCGCCGCGCCCTGCTGCCAGAGACTGAGCGCCCAGGCCAGCATCGCGATGGTCAGGATGACGGTCACGCCGGCGTGAATGAGACGAAGCTTCTCGAGATAGCGCAGGGAACGGCCACGCGCGACGAGTTCCCGATTGACGGTCGCATCGAAGCGTTCGTGCTCATAGCCGAGGCCGCAGAACGCGCGTACCAGCGGCAGGTTGTTGACGACGTCGACCATTTCGCCGTCCACGGCGGCCGCCCTGTTGGCGAAATCGTCATGCAGCGGCCGGCCAGCGGCGGCGATGCGGAACATGGCCACCACCATGGTTCCGGCGATCAGGATCAGCACTGCCGACATTGTCACGCTGACTGTTCCAACCAGGGCGATCGCCGCGAAGGTCGCGATGCAGGGCGGCAACACGTTCCAGACGAACATATTCTCGACGGTGAACACCGCGTTCGAGGTCGCCGTGATCCGGCTGGTCAGCATGCCCGGCAGCCGGTCCGTGAAATAGCTCGGCGCGTGGCCGGTGAGATGGCGGAACATGTCGCGGCGAAGATCGCCGGTGACGCTGACAAAGGTGTAGCTCGCGGTCCAGCTCGCGATCCGCCACAGGAAGTTGTCGGCTGCAATCAGTGACATGAGCAGAGCGAATGCCAGCCATACGCCGTTCGCGGCCGACGGCCCTGCCGACAGCGCATCGACCAGATTCTTCACGCCGTATTGCGTGCCTACCGAGCAGGCAACCGCCGCAACAACGGCTGACAAAATCACAACATGCGACGGCAGACGCCGGCGCAGATAGCGCAACACAAAGGGAAACGGACGATGCGCGTATCCTGACAGATGGTCCATGACGTCCTGCAAAGCTGTTGAAGGTGAACGAGAAAATTCTAGTCGAAGCTCTCGCGCACGATGACGTGAAGGGCGGCGGTGGGATTCCTTGATGCAGCCATCACTGCGCAACAATTTTGCAACGCTGGCATAGGCAAAACCGTGTTGGAGCGTGATGGCATCAGCAAGACCACAGTGTGATGGAAGAAAGAAGCGGCAGATCTCCCACATCTAAGGAACCTCGCACGTGCGAGAACGTTCCCGTCTTTGGCATGTCGGTGCCATCTGAGGGCTGAGGGTAGTTCATTCCACATTACAAACAGGAGACGGAGAGATGCGCATCGCGCAGGTTGCCCCGCTGACGGAGGCTGTTCCCCCCAAGCTCTACGGCGGCACCGAACGGGTCGTGCACTGGCTGACCGAAGAACTTGTAACACTTGGACATGACGTGACGTTGTTCGCCAGTGGCGATTCTCAAACCTCCGCGAAGCTCGATGCGACCTGGCCGAAGGCACTGCGGCTCGACGGCTCGGTCCGCGATCCCAATGCGCTCCACATGGTGATGCTGGAACGCGTGCGGCAGAAGGCCGACGACGAGGAGTTCGACTTCCTGCACTGCCATCTCGACTATTATCCGTGGTCGCTGTTCGCGCGGCAGCCGACGCCGTTCGTCACCACCTTGCACGGACGGCTCGACCTGCCGGAGCATCAGCCGGTCTTCAACACCTTCTCGAAGATTCCGGTGATCTCGATCTCCAACGCGCAGCGGCGGCCGGTGCCGCAGGCGCATTGGGTGCGCACCATCCATCACGGCCTACCGGAGAATCTGCTGACGCCGCAACCGGCGAAGCCGTCCTATCTCGCGGTACTCGGGCGCATCGCGCCGGAGAAAGGCGTCGATCGCGCGATCAAGATCGCAACCCGCTGCGGCATTCCGCTGAGGATCGCGGCTAAGGTCGATCGTGCCGACCAGGAATATTACGATGAGTTGATCAAGCCGCTGATCACCAGCAACCCGTTGGTCGAGTTCATCGGCGAAATCAGCGACCGCGAGAAGCCGGATTTTCTCAGCGGCGCGATCGGGCTCCTGGTTCCGATCGACTGGCCGGAGCCGTTCGGCCTCGTGATGATCGAAGCGATGGCCTGCGGCACGCCCGTCATCGCCTATAACCGCGGCTCGGTGCCGGAGATCATCGAGGATGGCCTGACCGGCTTCATCGTCGAGGACGAGATCAGTGCGATCTCCTCCGTCGGCCGCCTAGGAACGCTCAATCGCGACGCGATCCGCAAGCAGTTCGAGACCCGCTTCACCGCGCGGCGCATGGCGCTCGACTATCTCGCCGCCTTCCGCGGCCTGATGGAAGCTGAGCCGCGCTTCAAGCTGGTGGCCAGCGCAGAGTAGCAGTTGCAGCGGCCGATCGAATGATCCGGCGGGCCGGCCGGCACCATCCGTGCCGGTCCGTCGGGTCGTTCGATTGTCAATAATACCGTCGTGAGCGGCGGCAACTCTCACGCAGCAAAACACTACGCATGCCCGCGTCGCACGATTGCTGCGACGCACCAGCGATGACAGGTTTCCCCATCAGTTCGGCTGATATCGCCTTTGCGAATGCCGAATTACGTGCTCTTATGCGCCGCGCTTGAGCAAAAAATAATAAGCGAGCGGACGGAGCAACCGTGCCGTGATCGCGCAGGGGGAACGCCATGACAGGGGACCGCAAGCCGTCGGCCATTAATAATGCCGCACCGACCAGAGCCTCACAAAACAAGCTGAACCGCCGCAAATTCCTCGCCAAGACCGGCGGCGTGCTGGCGGCAGGCGCGTTCGGCGCCGTTCCGCTGCGCGGCTGGGCGGCCGATCCGATCAATATCGGCGCGCTCTATCCGACCACCGGCAGCATGGCGCAGATCGGCGTCGGCTGCGTGGCTGCGGCCAAGCTCGCGGTCGACATGGTCAACGAGGCCGGCGGCATCAAGTCGCTCGGCGGCGCCAAGCTCAACCTCATCGTCTCGGACGTGCAGAGCGACACCACGGTGACGCGCACCGAGACCGACCGCCTGATCACGGGCAACAAGCTGTCGGCGATCCACGGCTGCTATGCCAGCGCGCTGACCTTGATCGCGAGCGAAGTCTGCGAACGGGCGAAGGTCCCGATCATCACCGGATCGAGTTCCGATCAGCTCAACAAGGGACGCACCTACACCTTCACGCCGTTCGCGCGCGCTTCGCAGTTTGCCAAGGCGCAGCTGCAGATGGCCAAGCTGGTCAGCGAGCAGGCCAAGGTCGCCGTAATCTTCGAGAACACCGCGTTCGGCACCTCGACCTCGAACGGGCTGAAGGAGCTGGCGCCGGGCGAAGGCGTCGAGATCGTGATGTTCGAGCCCTACTCGGCCGGCTTCACCGACGCGAGCCCGCTGATCAACAAGGTCAAGGCCTCCGGCGCCAACACGCTGTTCTCGCTGTCCTATCTCAACGACCTCATCCTGATCGTGCGCACCGTAAAGCAGGTCGGGCTCAACATCGCGATCAACGGCGGCTCCGGCGGCTTCGTGATGCCGGACTTCTACAAGAATGTCGGCAATGCCGCCGAGGGGCTGCAGGGCGTTGCGCACTGGAACCACGACGTCAGCGACGACGCGCAGAAGGTGAATGTCGAATTCAAGAAGCGCACCGGCGAGTTCGCGTTCGAATATGCCGGCGGCCTGGTCGCGCAGACCTTCATGCTGGCCGACGCGCTGGAGCGCGCCGCCTCCGCCGATCCCAAGAAGGTGCGCGAGGCGCTCTCGACGCTCGATGTTTCCTCGGGCTTTGCTGCGATGGCGCCGGGCGGCAAGGTGAAGTTCGGGCCGGACGGCAAGAACGTCTACGGCCGCCCGGTCGGCGTGCAGTGGCAAAACACCGATCTCGTCAGCGTCTTCCCGAAGGAAGACGCCCGCGCCCCGCTGATGAAGACCTGAACCGCGGTCGCATCGCATGTGGGAGACACTGGCCCAGGCCGTGATCAACGGCCTGCTCATCGGCGGCATCTACGCGCTTGTCAGCATCGGCGTCACGCTGATCTTCGGCGTGGTCAAGATCGTCAACTTCGCCCAGGGCGAGTTCGTGATGATCGGGATGTATATCTCGTTCTTCCTCGCCACCCAGTTCGGCATCGATCCACTGGTCTCGCTCGTGGTCTCGATGCCGGTGCTGTTCCTCGCCGGCGTCCTGATCCAGCATTTCCTGATCCGCAGGGTGCTGGGGCCGAACGACATGCCGCAGATCTTCCTGACCTTCGCGCTGTCGCTGTTGCTGCTCAATCTCTCGCTGATGTTGTTCAGCGCCAATTACCGCACAGTCCACACGTCCTATTCGGATGCGGCGTGGCATATCGGCGGGCTGTACATCCCGGTGGCGAAACTGATCGCCTTCGCGGTCGCGATGGCGCTAAGCGGGCTGCTGTGGGTATTCCTGCACACCACCGATCTCGGCCGCGCGATGCGCGCCGCATCGCAGAACCGCGACGTCGCGATGCTGATGGGGATCAATCCGAACCGCGTGTTCGCGGTCGCGTTCGGCACCGCGCTGGCGCTCGCGGGCGCCGCCGGCTCGCTGCTGATGCCGTTCTATTCAGCCTATCCATTCGTCGGCCAGGTGTTCGTGCTGATGGCGTTCGTCGCGGTCGTGATGGGCACGCTCGGCAATGTGATGGGCGCGCTGATCGCAAGCCTGATGATGGGCGTCGCGGAATCGCTCGGCATCCAGTTCGTCGGCGCCGATTCCGGCTTGATCGTGGTGTTCGCGCTGCTGCTGCTGACGCTCGCGTTCAGGCCGAGCGGGCTCGGCGCCAGGAGGGGCCGGTGATGCAGACGTCCAGCAACTTCAAATGGCTGTGGCTCGCGATCGGGGCGGTCGTCATGCTCGCCTTGCCCCAGCTCGTCACCTCATCGTTCGCGATCGACATCTTCATCCGCATCCTGCTGTTCTCCTTCATCGGCGTCGCCTGGAACCTGATGGGCGGCTACGCCAAGCAGCTGTCGCTCGGCCACGCCGCCTATTTCGGGCTCGGCGCCTACACCTCCACCATCATGCAGGTGAACTACGGCATCTCACCCTGGATCGGGATGATTGCGGGCGGCGTGGTCGCGATGCTCGCAAGCCTGCCGATCGGCTGGCTCTGCTTCCGCCTGCGCGGTCCCTATTTCACCATCGCCACCATCGCGACCGCCCAGGTGCTGATGCTGATCTTCCTCAAGTTCCGCGACTTCGCCTGGGGCGCCGAAGGCACCACGATCCCGAACCTCGGCAGTGCGCCGTTGATGATGCAGTTCGAGGAAAAGTCGTCGTACTATTACGTCGTGCTCGGCCTACTCGTGGTCGGGCTGTGGATCACCCACAGAATCGAGAAATCCTGGATCGGCTACTATCTCGTCGCGATCGGCGAGGATGAGGACGCCGCCGAGGCGGTCGGTGTCAACGCGCCGAAGGTCAAGCGCGACATCTACATCATCAGCGCGTTCCTGACCGCGCTCGCCGGCACCTTCTACACGCAATACATCTACTTCATCGATCCCGCGACCGCGTTCAGCTTCAACGTCTCGATCGAGGCGGCGCTGGTGTCGATCGTCGGCGGCATCGGCACGCTGTGGGGACCGGTGATCGGCACCGTGCTGCTGGAGACCACGTCGGCGCTGCTGCAAAGCTGGCTCGGCAGCTCGGTCGGCGGCATCCAGCTCACGGTCTACAGCCTGATCCTGATGGCTGTCATCCTGTGGCGGCCGACCGGACTGATCGGGTTCGCGACCGACATCTATCACCGCACCGCCCGGCGCAAGCCGGCGCGCGCCTGAGGTCGTCGCGATGTCAGAAGCACTCGTCATCAAGGGTCTCAGCAAGCGCTTTGGCGGCCTGCGCGCCGTGCAGGACGTCAGCTTCACGGTGCAGGAGAACGAGACGGTCGCGCTCATCGGGCCGAACGGCGCCGGCAAGACCACGAGCTTTCATTTGATCACGGGATTTCATCGGCCGGATTCCGGCTCGGTGCTCGCCTTCGGTCACGAGATCGTGGGGCTCAAGCCGCATGATGTCTGCGCGCTGGGCCTTGCCCGCACCTTCCAGGTGGCAAAGCCGTTCGGCGCGATGACCGTGCTCGCCAATGTGATGACCGGCGCGTTCCTGCGCGACCGGCATATCGCGGCCGCGCGCAACAAGGCGCTCGAGGCGATCGAGTTCGTCGGCCTCTCCGCCAAAGAGCAGACGCCGGCCAAGGACCTCACCACCATCGACCAGCGCCGGCTGGAAATGGCCCGCGCGCTGGCAACGCAGCCAAAGATCCTGCTGCTCGACGAGGTGATGGCCGGACTCAACCCGGCCGAGATCGACCAGGCGGTGGCGCTGGTGAAGAAGCTCTCCGCCAGCGGCCTCACCATCGTGATCGTCGAGCATGTGATGCGCGCGATCATGGCGGTGGCTCGCCACATCGTGGTGCTCGACCACGGCCAGAAGATCGCCGAGGGCGTGCCGAAGGAGATCGTGGAGAATCCGGAAGTGATCCGCGCCTATCTCGGCTCCTATGTGCATCCGCCGGCGCAGGGAGACGCCCATGCTTGAGCTCTCGCGCGTCAGCGCCAGCTACGGCTCGGTCCCTGCCATCACCGATGTCAGCATCTCCATTGGCGAGGGCGAAGCCGTCGGCCTGTTAGGTGCCAACGGTGCCGGCAAGAGCACGACGCTGCGCGCCGTCTCCGGCCTCGTCAAGCTGTTCGGCGGCAAGGTCACGTTCGACGGCGTCGACCTCGCCACGCTGCCGCCCTACCGGATTCCCGAGCTCGGCATCGCGCATGTGCCGGAAGGCCGCCAGGTGTTCCCGGAAATGACGGTGCAGGAGAATCTCGAGATCGGCGCCTACACGCCGAAGGCCAAGGCGGATCGCGCGCGCACGATGGAGCTCGTTTACAGTATCTTCCCGCGGCTCGCCGACCGCAGGAAACAGTTCGCCGGCACCATGAGCGGCGGCGAGCAGCAGATGCTCGCGGTCGGCCGCGGCCTGATGCTGAAGCCGCGCCTGTTGATGCTGGACGAGCCCTCGCTGGGCCTCGCGCCTGTGATGACCGACGTCACCTTCGAGAAGATCGGCGAGATCCACAAGATGGGCACCGCGATCCTGCTGGTCGAGCAGAATGTCAGCCGCGCGCTGTCGCTGGTGCAGCGGGCCTACGTGCTGGAAAGCGGCAATGTGATCATGCAAGGCAGCAGCGCCGAGCTCGCGGGCAACAAGCAGGTGCAGGCGGCGTATCTCGGGATTTGAGATACTTGCCAACTCAGTGCGTAAGTTAAGTGCCACGTCATTCCGGGATGGTCCGAAGGACCAGACCCGGAATCTCGAGATTCCGGGTTCGATGCTTCGCATCGCCCCGGAATGACTTCGTCACGTCACCGCCGTCCGCTTCGGCTCGACGATCTCGAACATCCGCGGGAATTCGTCCATCAGCGCCATCAATTCATCGAGCCGCTGCAGCTCGCCGGATGTCTTGATCCTGCCGGCATCGACGGCGTCCGGGAAAGTGGTCAGCTTGGCGATGACCTCGTCCAGCACGCTGCGCGCCAGCGTGAAGCTCGCCTGCGCATCGGCCGCCTGCGCACCCCTAACGTAGGTCAGGGCTGAATTCTCGAGATTGAGCACGAAGGTCTCGCCGGTATCGGTAAAGCTCCAGTTCAGCACGATGCGCTTGCCTTCGGCCTTGGGGCCGTTGAGGCGGATGCCGAGCACGTCCCAAAGCTGATCGGTGCGCAGCGCAGCCAGCGTCTCGTGCGGCATCGGCGAGCGCGGCGGCGTCTTCGGCATGCCCTGCCGCAGCTCCTGCGCACCGAACAGATAGGCGTTGCGCCAGGTCGAGCTTTCCGCGGCATAGCCGAGCTGCTCGAACGTGTCGGCGAGGAGCGAGCGCGCGGCCTGATTATCAGGCTCGGCGAACACGAGATGGCTGACGGCCTGCGCCACGAAACGGAATTCGCCCTTGGCAAAATCCGCCGCGGCGCGTTTCAGGATCGCGTCGGCGCCGCCCATATACTCCACATATTTCTTGCCGGCCTCGACCGGCGGCAGCGGATCGAGGTTGACCGGATTGGCATCGTACCAGCCGAGATATTTCTGGTAGATCGCCTTCACATTGTGCCTGATGTGGCCGTAATAGCCGCGGCCGTGCCAGGCGCCCTCCAGGCTCTGCGGCAGGCGGATCGTCTCGGCGATCTCGGCTGCATTGAGCCCATGGTTCATCAGACGGATGGTCTGGTCGTGCGCGTATTTGTAGAGGTCGCGCTGCTCGCGGATCATGCTGTCGATCCGCGCCTGCCCCCACACCGGCCAGTGGTGCTGGCCGCACATCGCTTCCGCCTTGCCGCCCCACATCTGCAACGCCTCGCCGAGATATTTCGACCAGGCCAGCGCATCGCGCACATCCGCGCCGCGGAACGGCAGCAGATTGTGGAAATTGTGCGTGCAGTTCTCCGCAAGATTCAGGAGCTTGTAGCGCGGGATGAAGAAATGCATCTCCGCCGGCGCCTCGCTGTTCGGCGCCATCTGGAATTCGAACTCGACGCCGTCGATCACGCGCTTGTCGCCGGTCGCGATGATCAAATCGGTCGGCCGCAGCAGCGCCACGCCGCCCGCCGCCATAGTCTTGCCGAGGCCGCAGTCGACATGGCCGCGCACGCCCTTGGCGAGGAACGGCCCGAACTGGTATTGCGCACGGCGCAGCATCGCCGGCCCCGCGATGATGTTCTCGGAGACCGCATGCTCCATGAAGAGGTTCGGCGCGATGATCGGCACGCCCGCCGCCAACATAGCGTCGTCGAGCACACCGCGGGCGCCGCCCCAATGGTCGGTGTGGGTGTGGGTGAAGATGACGGCGGCGACCGGCCGCTTGCCGCGGTGCCGGAAGTACAATTCCATCGCGGCGCGCGCGCCCTCGATCGAGGTCAGCGTGTCGACCACGATGACGCCCGTGTCACCCTCGATCAGGGTCATGTTGGCGATGTCGAGGCCGCGCACTTGGTAGACACCCGGCACCACCTCGAACAGGCCGTGATGCATGTTGAGCCGCGACTGCCGCCACAGGCTCGGATCGACGGTCGCGGGCGCTTTCTCCTCGGACAGGAATCCGTAGGGCTCGAGACTCCAGACCGCCCTGCCCTGGGCCGAGGTGACGCGTGCGTTCTCGATGGTGCCGAGAAAGCCGCGCGCGGCGTCGTCGAAGTCCCTGGTGTCGGCGAACGGCAGCGCCTTCAGCGTCGCCGCGTGCTGCGCGATGACCGGCGCGGATGCCGCCTTCGGACTTTCGTGCGACGTTTCGCTTGCGGTTGTCTGGGCCATACTCAAGCACTCCCTCGATTGGCGGAAATCGGTTCCGATCGCGCTTCCCTCAGCGGAATTGCACGCCCTCGAACTGGCCGCTACGGCGCCAGCCGTCGATATATTTGAAGTAGGCCAGCGCGCCCGAGGGATGGCCGACATTGAGCTTGGCCGCGGGACCGGGCTCACGGCCCTCATTGTTGTAGTAGCCGGGCGTGCAATCCGGCCCGCCGATCATCCGGCCCACGCCAGTCAGCAGCAGTTCGACCCAGCGATCCTCGGCTTCCTTGCTGACCTCGATTTCCATGAAGCCGTTGTCCTGCGCGTGGCCGACCATCAGCGTGATGGTGCGCGCCGCTTCGGTCAGATTGTGTGGCACGTTGGAGATCAGATTGGCGCCCTGGGTCGGCTGCACGAAGAACACGTTGGGGAAGCCGTGCACGTGGATGCCGTGCTTGGTACGCATGCCCTCGGCCCAGTGCTCCGATAGCTTGATGCCGTCGCGGCCGGTCAGATCGAAGCCCGCGCGCCGCTTGTACTCGGTACCGACCTCAAAGCCGGACGCATAGATGATGCAGTCGAGCTGATACTCCTTGCCCGCAACGACGATTCCGTTCTCGGTGATCTCATCGACGCCCTTGCCGTCGGTATCGACCAGATGGGTGCCCGGCGTATTGAACGCCTGCAGATAGGCGTCGTGGAAGCATGGCCGCTTGCAGAGCTGGCCGTACCAGGCCTTGAGATTCCTGGCAGTGTCGGCATCGCGGACGATGGTGTCGACCCGGTTGCGGATTTCCTCCATCTTCTCGAAGTCAGAATCCTCGAACGCGGCCCGCATGTTCTCCACGCTTCGCTGCTCGCGCGGCAGCAGCATGATCTTGGCGCGGATCCGCTTCGACAGGTCGGTCCAGCCGTCCTGCACCAGATCCTCCTCGGCCGATCCGCCGGCCTGGTTGGCGGTGAAATTCTCCAGCCAGCGCTGTTGCCAGCCCGGCGTCGCGATCTCGGCAAACCAGTCGGGATCGATCGGCTCGTTGCCGCGCACATCGACCGACGATGGCGTACGCTGGAATACGTAGAGCTCCTTGCAGGCGCGCGCGAGGTGCGGAATGCATTGCACCGAGGTCGCGCCGGTGCCGATGATGCCGACGCGCTTGTCGGCCAGCTTCTCCATCAGCGCGCCCTTGGGGTCACCGCCGGTGTAGTCGTAATCCCAGCGGCTGGTGTGGAACGAGTGGCCCTTGAAGCGCTCGATGCCGGGTATGCCGGGCAGTTTCGGCACGTGCAGCGGGCCTGTGCCGATGCCGACATATTGCGCGGTAAACGCGTCGCCCCGCGTGGTGCGGATGATCCAGCGCGATTGCGCGGCGTCCCAATCGAGGCTCGTGACCTCGGTGTGGAACAGCGCGTTGTCGTAGAGACTGAATTGCCGGCCGATCCGCTGGCAATGCGCGAGGATCTCGGGCGCATGCGCGTATTTCTCGGACGGCATGTGGCCGGTCTCTTCCAGCAGCGGCATGTAGACCATCGACGCCGTATCGCATTGCGCGCCGGGATATCGGTTCCAGTACCAGGTGCCGCCGAAATCGCCGCCCTTCTCGACAATGCGGACGTCCTTGATCCCGGCCTCGGTCAGCCGCGCCGCGGTGGCGAGCCCGGCGAAGCCGCCGCCGATAGAGGCGAAGGTGACGTGATCGGTCTTCGGCGCGCGCTCAACGACCGGCGTGTAGGGATCGTCGAGATAATGCGCGAGCTGGCCCTTGATCTGGAGATACTGGTCATTGCCGTCGGGACGCAGCCGCTTGTTGCGCTCCTCCTGATACTTCAGGCGCAGCCTCTCCTTGTCGATCGCGGCGGGCTTTGCGTCTCGGGCTTGCTCGGTCATCGTCATCGGGAGTCGCCTCGCTCCAGCGGTTCCTTGTCCTTATTCCGGCAGATAAACCGACATCGACACGATTTGCAAATTCATTCCGATATATTGACAAATCAGGCCATCTGCGACCAATATTCCGTATGATAGCATCTTCCCCTGCCGAGACTCAGGCGGACCCGTCCTTTGCGACCACCCTGGCGCATGGGCTCGATGTACTGGCGGCGTTTCGCCGTCATCCCGGCTCGCTGTCGAACGCCGAACTCGCGTTGCATACCGGCCTGTCGCGGCCGACGGTGTCGCGGCTGACCTACACGCTCGAGCAGCTCGGTTATCTCAGGCGCGACACCAAGGGCCGCTTCGTGCTCGGGCTGGGTGCGCTCGCCGCCGCCTATCCTGTGTTGTCCGCGCTGAAGGTGCGTCAACTGGCACGTCCGCTGATGCGCGACTTCGCGACCTATGCCGGCGGCACGGTGTCGATCGCGATGCCGTTCGGCATCGACTTCATCTATGTCGAGACGCTGCGCACGACGGATACGGCGCCGCACGTGCCCGACGTCGGCTTTGTCAGCACGCTGGCGCCGACCGCGGTGGGGCGCGCCCTGCTGTCGCTGTTCACCGAGGACGAGCTCGGCGCCTATGTCGCGCGCGTCAAGGCCGAGCGCCCCGACGAATTCGATTACGTGCAGAAGCGCACCTTGCCCGACATCGAATTGTGCCGCGAGCGCGGCTTTGCCGTCTCGCTGGGCGAATGGCGGCGCGAGATCTTCGGCGTCGCCGCCCCGCTCTATCGGACGCCGACCGGCGAATGCCTGTCGGTCAATTGCGGCGTCCCCTCCTTCCGCTTCAGCGCCGAGCAGATCGAGCGCGAATGCGGTCCGCGCATCCTCGGACTCGCCCGCAGCATCCGCGCGCTGGTGGAGGAAGGTTAGGCGGCGCGCTGGCGGCACAGGCTGCCTGCCATCGCGCCACGCGACGGCCGCCGCTTCACCTCGCCCCCGCGTGCGGAACGCATCGTTAGATGGGTTCCGGGTGAGGGGGAGCCTCCGCAAACGCAACTATCACTGTATTCGCGGAAGCAGCCCCTCACCCCCCCTCTCCCCGCGAAGAGCGGGGCGAGGGAGCCCAGCCCTTCGCCACTCGACGCGACAATACCACGCTCTAATCATGCGATGCCGGCCCGCTGTCGCTATAGGCCCACAGGCATTCGCGCGGCAACGCGACCTGTGCCTCGACGCCGACCTGATGGCGCGCGGCGGTGCCGAGCTCGATCGCTTCCAGCCGTTTGCCGAACAGCTCGATGCCGTAGGCGGTCTGGGTGCCCTGATATCTGCGGTCGAGCACCTTTGCCGAGAACGTGTTGGCGCCGTCGGGCCGGCCGATCGCGATGTTCTCGGGCCGCAGCGCGATCCGCACTTTCTCGTCGGGCTTGAGCGCCTGGCACAGCGCGACCTCCCCCTGCCGGCCGTCACCGAAATCGACCACGCCATAGCGGCCATTGCATGTGACGAGCGTGCCCGCGAGCTCGTTGGTGGCGCCGGTGAAATTGGCGACGAACAGATCGGCCGGACGGTTGTAGATCACGTCGGGCGTGTCCATCTGCAGCAGCTTGCCGTCGCGCATCACCCCGATCCGGTCGCCGAGCACGACCGCCTCGGCCTGGTCATGGGTGACGTAGAGCGCGGTCATCCCGGTCTGCTTGAGGATGACGCGAAGGTCGTCGCGCAGCCGCAGACGCAGTTTGGCATCGAGGTTCGACAGCGGCTCGTCGAGCAGGAGGAGTTGCGGCCGGTACACCATGCTGCGCGCCAGCGCGACGCGCTGCATCTGGCCGCCCGACAGCGCCACCACCGGCCGGTCGGCATAGTCGGACAGTCCGACCAGCGCCAGCGCCTCCTCGACCATGCGGGCAGCATCGGTGCGCCCGATCTTGCGGTGCTTCAGCGGATAGATCACGTTCTGCCGCACCGTCATATGCGGCCACACCGCATAGGACTGGAACACCATGCCGAGATCGCGCGAACGCGGCGGCACGAGGATGCCGCTTGCCGGCGAGGAGACCACCCGCCCGGAAATGCTGATCTCGCCGCCGGTCGGATGCTCGAGCCCGGCGACGCAGCGCAGCGTCGTGGTCTTGCCGCAGCCGGACGGCCCCAGCAGCACCACGATCTCGCCGGCCGGCACGCCAAAGCTGACGCCGTCGATGGCCGGGCGGCCGATCGAGAATTGCTTCCTGAGATCGGTGACTTCGAGCGTCGCCGTCATCGCTGCACCATCAGCCTATTGCCGGTAGCCAAACGTCTTGTCCCAGTCCGCGACCCACGCCGCGTGCAGCTTCACATACTCGTCGAACTTCGGATACCAGAGCTTGACCACCTTTGGATCGAACCCCTCCGGATATGCCGGCGGCGCCTTCAGGGATGTGAGATTGCCGAGCTCCTTGATCATGAAGGTCTGCCCTTCCTTGGACAGACACCAGTTCAAGAACAGCTTTGCTGCATTGGGATGGGCTGCCGTCTTCGGAATGCCGGTCGCGTAGGGATTGACCGGAGCGCCTTCAGGCGGAAAGAAGATCTCGATCGGCGCGCCATCCTTCTTCTTCTGGTAGATCACGTTGTAGAGCAGCGGCGCGATCGCGATCTCGCCGCGCACCAGCGCATCGGCCGTCGGCGCGCCGGAGGGATACAGCACCGGATGGGTCGCCGCCTGCTTGGCCCAATAGTCCTCGCCGAGCACCTGGCGCTCGAACATGATCCGCGTCCAGGTGGTGCCGCCGGACTGCGCGAACACCTGCCCGATCAATTTGTCATACTGCGGCTTGGTCAGGTCCATCCAGGATTTCGGCGGGTCCTTCACCAGCTCGGTGTTGTAGGCGATCGACCAGGCGATCGTCGCGCGCGGCCAGTATTTCGGCGAGATCAGCGCGTGCGGATCGTAATCGGCCGCGTTCGGCGGCGCGTAATCCTGGAACAGGTCTTCCAGCGGCTGCATCAGCGCGCGGTCGGAATGGTCGACGACGTCGGCGATCAGCTTGCCGGCCGCGGCCTCAGTCTTCACGCGGGTGATCAGCTGGCCGCCGGGCGCCCGGACCATCTCGACCTTGATCTCGGGAAAGCGCTTATTGAAGGCCTTGATGACCTGCTGCTCGATCTCGGCGAAGTTCGCGGTGTAGTAGACGAGCTTGCCTTCGGACTTGGCCGCCGCGATCAACTCCGCCGAGCCGAACTCCTGCGCCTGTGCCGCAGGCGCCAATGCAAGCGTCGCCACGCTTGCCAAGGCCAGTGTGGTGAAGGTTCGTCTATCCATCGCAATCCTCCCCTTTTTCGTTGTTATCCGGTCCGCGCCACGTTGCCCTGCGCCGATCCGCGCGACAGCCAGTTGGCGCCGCCGATCAGGACACCGAGCAGCACGGTCTGCACCAGGCTGAAGGCCGCGGTCTTGCCGATATTGCCGCCCTCATAATAGTCGAGCAGCAGCACCGACATCACCATGGTGTTGCTGGTGTAGAGGAACAGCGACGAGCCGAGCTCGCGGATCGCCAGCACGAACAGCAGCGTCATCGACGCCAGCACCCCCGGCCGCGCCAGCGGCAACACGATCGTCCTGATGGTGCCGAGCATGCCCTTGCCGCAGACCCAGGCGGCCTCCTCGAGTTCGCGGTGGATTTGCAGGAACGAGGTCGACAGCGCCTTCACGGTGTCCGGCATGAAGCGCGCAATGAAGGCCAGCGCGAGAATCCAGATCGTGCCGTAGAGCCCGCCCGGCACGCCGATCCAGGCCCAGAGATAGGCGACGCCGACCACCAGCCCGGGGATCGCGACCGGCAGCGTCGAGATCAGGTCGATGGCGCCGCGTCCGCTGACGCGGGTGCGATGGATAGTGTAGCCGATCGCAAAGGCGAGCGCGCCGCCGACAACGGCCGTGATGACGCCGACCTCGACCGCATTGTAGATCGAGCGCATCGTCAACGGATTGTCGAAGATGCTCTCGAAATGCGTCAGCGAATATTGCCGCATGTCGAACAGGCTCGCGACGTCGCGGATGAACATGAACTTGCGGAACGCCGCGACGATCAGCGCCAGCGACGGCAGCACCACGACGATGAGGAGGTAGACGATCCCGATCGCGAAGGTGAGCCAGCGCCATGGGCCGAGATCGAGGCTGCGCGGCCGGAACGCCTTGCCCGCGACGGTGGTATAGCTGCGTCCGCTCAGCAATTTCTGCTGCAGATAGACCAGGAGCCCCGTGACCACCATCAGGATGATCGCGACCGCAGCCGCGGTGTTGTAGAGCGGCGGCGACCAGTTGGTGAGCTTGAAGATGTAAGTGGTGAGCACGTTCAGGTTGGTCGGCGCGCCGAGCACGGCGGGGATGCCGTAGATGCCGAGCATCACGATGAACGACAGCAGCATGCCCGAGACGATCGCCGGCATGATCAGCGGGAACGTCACCGTGAACAGGGTCGCGACCGGGCTCGCGCCGGAGATCTCCGCGGCCTCCTCCAGGCTCGGGTCCATGTTGCGCAGCGCCGACGAGGTGAACATGTAGACATATGGCGCGTAGTAGATGCCGAACACGAACACCAGGCCCCACATCGAATAGAGATCGACGCGCAGGTCGGAGCCCATCCACTTGAACATCGTATTGATCAAGCCGGTCTTCGGCGAACCGAGAATGGCCCAGGCCACCCCCGCGACCAGCGGCGGCGCGAACAGCGGCAGGATGCTGGCCGCGGCGATGAAGCCCTTGAACGGCGTGTTGGTGCGCACCACGATCCAGGAGAACAACAGCCCGATCGCGACCGCGATCACCGTGCCGCCGCCGCAGGCAATCAGCGTGTTGAGCAGCGCTTCGGCGACGTTCGGATTGGCCAGCACGGCGAGGAAATTGGCGATCGACAAATGGCTCAGGCTGAGACGGATGCCGTCGACCACCGGATTGGTGTCGGTGAGCGCGCCGAGCAGCAGCATGAAGACGGGATAGATGACCAGGAAGGTCAGGATCGCCAGCAATGCCGCGACCCAGAGGCCGGTGAACGCGCGGCGGCGAGTTCCCTCGCTGGCGCTTCGCATGGCTTCGCTGCGCCGGTCGGCCTGTCCGTGCAATGCGCGTTCCCTCTTGCGGCCCGATCTGACGCCGGGCCTGCTTGTATACCAAGGGTAGTCGATCGCGACTGTGACGCAAGCTATCCGAAAGTCGCTTCGGCGCGATTCTGTGACGCACCGCGGGAACACGAAATCGATTGATCGCGTTCGCACGCTGCTCCACCGCCGTCGTCCCGGCGACGGCCGGGACCCATACTCCGCGGCGGATGTCTTGAACGGGACTCGTCGTTCCAACGCGCCCGATAAGCAGCATCGGTGGTTATTGGTCCCAGCCTGCGCCGGGACGACGATGCGGGTGGGGCGGAATTCGAGATGCCAAAACAGCCACTCGGTGTCATCACCCGCGCAAGCGAAAGCGGGTGATCCATCACTGACACCTCACTCCAAGGCATGGACGGCCTCCCGAATCGGACCAATCCAGCCAATGTTGATGTGTCAGCTATGTCTCCGAACACCCGTCAGTGATCTGTCCGGGCTGAACATCGAGCCGGGCGATGACAGATGTGGATGGGACGCAGTTGCGTCGCCACAGGCTGCCGGGACGCCGGCCCGGAACGATCCGGGCCGGCGTCGGCATCCTATGCAAGGTAATTGCCTTCGAGCGCCGGCATGATGTCGAGCACTTCGAAATAGTGGTCCCAGAACCTCGTCTCGCGCAGGTGGTCGCAGAACCACGCCCAGGCCGAGAGGTCATCGGTCTCGCAGATCATGACGTCGGTCGCCCTGGTCGAGAAGGCCTCCGGCTCGAACCAGCGCACCTTCAGCTCCGGGCGACGCCGGAGCAAGGGAATGACCTCCTCGTGCAGGAGATCGAGCCAGTGCCGCGTGGTCTTGACCATGACGAAGATATGAAACCTGTGCGGATCGTCCTCGTGCTCGGGAAGCACGGGAGACGAGGTCGTTTGCAGTGTCACCATTGATCGGTTCTCCTCACGGCCATAATGTGAGTAATTGCTCATATTCCACAACTCGCGTTTTGGGAGACGCCCGCCATGCCGCCGAAGCGGCGCATAAAGGCCCGCAAACAGCCGCTTCAGCAGCGTTCGCGGGAAACCGTGGCGGTGATTCTGGAAGCGGCGGCTCGCGTTTTGGAAGCGGGCGGGCTCGAGGACTACAACACCAATGCGGTCGCCGAGCGCGGCGGGATCAGCGTCGGCTCGGTGTACCAGTACTTCCCGAACAAGGACGCGCTGACGCTGGCATTGATCGCCAGATTCGAGGACGCGCTGCTGGCGAAAGTACGGGATGCGGTCGCGGCATCCGAGGGCAAGAGCCTGACGGCATCGCTCAACCTGATCGTTCGGGCCCAGCTCGAGGCGCATGCCGAGCGGGCCGGGCTCAATCGCATTCTGGAGGCCGAGGAGGATCGCCTGCGCGCGGCGTCATCGGGCACGTCAGCGGCCGGCGAATTGAAGGAACTGGTCGCCGCCCTGCTGGCGCGGCATCGTCGTGAGATCGCAAGGTCAGTCGACGATGACGCCATCGAGGATCTGATCGTGATCAGCCGCGCCATGGTCGACCACGCGCTTCAAAACGACCTCTCGCAGGCTGCGGCCAGCCGCCGGGTGCTGCGCGCCATCGAAGGATATCTGTTCGGTCCGCGGCGGGACTTCTGACGCTTCCGGCAAGGCCGCTTCGCATACGCATCATGCAATGGCGCGGCTGGGGAACGGGATGCCGGCGTAGTACATGGCGGTCGCGGAGACATTTCAGGCATGCTCGAGAAGACCCCGACCACCGCGGCAACGGCGCCGATCACCGATGGGTTGCCTTGGGAACGCCGCCGCTGGGCGGTGGCCGCGATCTTCACGGCGCTGGCGATGGCCTCGCTCGATACCGCGATCGCCAATATCGCGCTGCCGGCGATTGCGAGCGATCTGCATGTCAGCCCTGCGGAAGTGGTCTGGGTCGTCAACGTCTATCAGATCGCGCTGGTCGCGACGCTGCTGCCGCTCGGCGCGCTCGGCGAGATCGTCGGCCACCAGCGAATCTATCTCGGCGGCCTGCTGCTGTTCACATTGGCGTCACTCGGCTGTGCCCTGGCGTGGTCGCTGCCGAGTCTGCTGGTTGCGCGCACCTTGCAGGGGCTCGGCGCCAGCGGCCTGATGAGCGTCAACACAGCGCTGGTGCGCTTCGTCTATCCGAGCCGGATGCACGGCCGCGGCTTCGGCCACAATGCGCTCGTGGTCGCGACCGCCTTCACGCTGGGGCCGACCATCGCCTCCGGAATCCTCGCGCTCGGCCCATGGCCCTGGCTGTTCGCCGTCAATATTCCGTTCGGCGTCGTCGCGTTGCTGATCGGCGTGAAGACGCTGCCGACGACGCCGCGCGCCACCCACGCCTTCGATTTCGCCGGCGCGGCGCTGGCCTGCGCCTGTCTCGGCCTCTTCATCATCGGCATCGGCAGCGCCGCGCACAAGGCCGCGCCGGCGCTTGTCATCACCGAGCTTGTCGGCGCCGTCCTGTTCGGATGGATCCTGACCCGGCGGCATGCCGACCATCCGGCGCCGATGCTGCCGATCGACCTGTTCCGGCGGCCGATCTTCGCGCTGTCGGCCGCGACCGCCGTCTGCTCATTCGCTGTGCAGGGCCTCGCCTTCGTGTCGCTGCCGTTCTACTTCGAGGACATATTGCACCGCTCGCAGGTCGAGACCGGCTTCTTCATGACGCCCTGGCCGCTGGTGGTCGCCTTCATGGCGCCGATCGGCGGCCGGCTGTCGGACCGCTATCCGGCCGGCATTCTCGGCGGCATCGGCATGCTGCTGCTCGGACTTGGCATGGTGCTGCTCGCGACCCTGCCGGCCGAGCCCAGCGTCGCCAACATCGTCTGGCGCACGATGATCTGCGGCATCGGCTTCGGCTTCTTCCAGACTCCCAACATGAAGGCGATCATGTCGAGCGCGCCGTCGCATCGCAGCGGCAGCGCCAGCGGCATCGTCGCGACCGCGCGGCTGACCGGGCAGACCACCGGCGCCGCCCTCGCCGCGCTCTGCTTCGCGCTGGCCGACCGCGAGGGCGCCACCGTGGCGCTGGCGCTGGGTGCCGGATTTGCCGCGCTCGGCAGCGTCATGAGCTTCCTGCGTTTGGCGGTCGCTTCACCGCAAAAGTCATGACAGGTATGCGGCGCGCACAGTCCGCGGCCAAACACCACAGCATCAACTTTCTTTCGCGCTGCGAGCGCATTTTCTTGATTTGAACCGTTCCAGTTTCAAGGCCAACATCGCGCTGCAGTCCGGTCGGAGGATCGGACCATTCAGGGGATCGCGATGGCAAACCTCAAAATTAACGGCAAGACAATCACTGTAGACGTCGAGGACGATACGCCACTGTTGTGGGCAATCAGAGAGAACGTCGGACTCACAGGGACCAAATACGGCTGCGGCATCGCCCAATGCGGCGCCTGCACCGTGCATATCGACGGCGTCGCGATGCGCTCCTGCGGCGTCACGGTGAGCGAAGCGGCCGGCAAGGAAATTACCACGATCGAGGGTCTCGCGGCGGGCGGCATGATGCACAAGGTGCAGCTCGCCTGGATCGCCAGCGACGTGCCGCAATGCGGCTATTGCCAGAGCGGCATGATCATGGCCGTCGCGGCGCTCTTGAAGGACAATCCGAAGCCGACCGACGACGACATCAACGACGCCATCACCAATATCTGCCGCTGCGGCACCTTCCAGCAGGTGCGCGAGGCGATCCATGCTGCCGCGAACGCATAAGGACGCAGCGATGAACCAGCACGTCATGCCAAAACTGAATCGCCGCGCCTTTGTGATCGGCACCGCAACCGCCGGCGCCGGCCTCGCGCTCGGCCTCGACCTGCCGTTCGGCGGCCCCGCCGTGGTGCGCGCGGCCGACGGCGCGCCTGAAGTCAACGCCTGGGTCGTGATCCGGCCCGACGACACCGTGGTGATCCGCATCGCCCGCTCCGAAATGGGCCAGGGCACGCTCACCGGCCTCGCCCAGCTCGTCGCCGAAGAACTGGAATGCGACTGGTCGAAGGTCACGACAGAATATCCGACGCCCGGCCAGAGCGTCGCCCGCAAGCGCGCCTGGGGCGACTTCTCGACCGGTACCAGCCGCGGCATCCGCACCTCGCAGGACTATGTCCGCAAGGGCGGCGCCACCGCGCGCGTGATGCTGATCCAGGCGGCAGCCAACGAGTGGAAGGTGCCGGCCTCGGAATGCAAGGCCGTCAACAGCGTCATCACCCACACGCCCACGGGCAAGACCACGACCTACGGCAAGGTCGCGGAAGCCGCCGCCAAGCTCGAGCCGCCGGCCGACGTCAAGCTGAAGGACCCGAAGGACTGGACTATCGCCGGCAAGGGCCTGAAGCGGCTCGACACCGTCGACAAGACCACCGGCAAGATGGTCTACGGCATCGACGTCAAGCTGCCGGGCATGTTGAACGCCGCGATCAAGGATTGCCCGGTGTTCGGCGGCAAGGTGAAGAGCTTTGACGAGGCCAAGGTCGCCGGCATGAAAGGCGTCAAGAAGGTGGTGCAGGTCGGCGACAGCGCCGTTGCCGTCGTCGCCGACACCTGGTGGCACGCCAAGACCGCGCTGGATGCGTTGCCGATTGTCTGGGACGAAGGCCCCAACGCCAAGGTCTCCAGCGAGACGATCGCGACGTGGCTCGCCGAAGGTCTCGACAATGCGCAGCCGGCCTACATTGGCAACCAGAATGGCGACGCCAAGGCGGCGATCGCCGGCGCTGCCAAGAAGGTCGAGGCGATCTACAGCTATCCCTACCAGAACCACGCCACGATGGAGCCGATGAACGCCACCGTGCTCTACACGCCTGACAAATGCGAGGTCTGGTGCGGCACGCAGAATGGCGAGGCGGCGTTCGCGGCGGCGCTGGAGGCCTCCGGCCTGCCGGCGGAGAAGGTCGACGTGCACAAGCTGATGCTCGGCGGCGGCTTCGGCCGGCGCGGCATGACCGACTATGTGCGGCAGGCGGTGGCGATCGCCAAGCAGATGCCGGGCACGCCGATCAAGCTGCTGTGGTCGCGCGAAGAGGACATGCAGCACGGCAAGTATCACCCGATCACGCAGTGCAAGCTGACCGGTGCGTTCGATGCCGACAACAACCTGGTCGCGCTGCACTACCGGCTGTCGGGTCAATCCATCCTGTTCTCGGTGCGCCCGGAAGCGCTGCAGAACGGCATGGACCCCGCCGCGTTCCAGGGCGTCGCGCAAGCCGGCGAGGCCGCGATCGGCTATTCGGTGCCTAACCTGCTGGTCGAGCATTCGATGCGCAACCCGCACGTTCCACCGGGCTTCTGGCGCGGCGTCAACGTCAATCACAACGCGATCTACATGGAATGCTTCATGGACGAGCTGGCGCTGGCGGTCGGGCAGGACCCGCTCGAATTCCGCCGCAAGCTGATGGGCAAGCACCCCAAGCATCTCGCCGTGCTCAACGCCGTGGCCGAGAAGATCGGCTGGGGCACGCCGGCGCCGCAGGGCGTCTATCGCGGCATCGCGCAGGTAATGGGCTATGGCAGCTATGTTGCCGGCGCCGCCGAGATCTCGGTGACCGACGGCAGCAAGATCAAGGTGCATCGCATCGTCGCCTCCACCGATCCCGGCTATGTCGTCAACCCGGCGCAAGTCGAGCGGCAGATCGCGGGCTCCTTCGTCTACGGCCTCAGCGCGCTGTTCTACGGCGGCTGCACCGTGAAGGACGGCCGCATCGAGCAGACCAATTTCGACACCTACAACTCGATGCGCATCAACGAGATGCCGAAGGTGGAATCGGTGATGGTGCCGAGCGGCGGATTCTGGGGCGGCGTCGGCGAGCCGACCATCGGCGTTGCGGCGCCGGCGGTGCTCAACGCCTATTTCGCCGCGACGGGAAAGCGCATCCGCAGCTTCCCGCTGCGCAACCAGAACATCAGCTTCGCCTGATCAAACCGGAAGCGGCGGCCCCGACCGGCCGCCGCCTCCTTTTTTCGGATTCTCGTGCATGGCCGTCACGCGTCATCAGACGCGCAGGGATGTGATCCGTGGCGCCGCTGCCGTCGCAGCGGCCACCTTGGCGCGTCCGGCGTTGGCGCAGGCGGCGCCGCGCATCGCGGTGATCGGCGGCGGCTTCGGCGGCGCGGCCTGCGCGCGGGCGCTGCGGCGGCTCGACACCAAGCTTCAGGTTACGCTGATCGAGCCGAACAGGACTTTCACCGCCTGCCCCTTCAGCAACGAGGTGATTGCAGGTCTGCGCGAGCTTGCCGCGCAGCAATTCACCTATGACAAGGTTGGGGCCGACGGCATCACGATTGCCGCACAGGCGGCGACGAAGGTCGACGCGCAGGCGCGCAGCATCGCGCTCGCTGATGGGACAACGCTGTCCTATGACCGGCTGGTGCTGGCCCCCGGCATCGACATGCGCTTCGACGCCCTCTCCGGCTATGACGAGGCAGCGGCCGAGAAGATGCCGCACGCCTGGAAGGCCGGCGAGCAAACCATGCTGTTGCGCAAGCAGCTTGAAGCCATGGACGATGGCGGCCTCGTCGTGATCGCAGTGCCGGCTGCGCCGCTGCGCTGTCCGCCCGCGCCTTACGAGCGCGCCAGCCTGATCGCGCATTATCTGAAGGCGAACAAGCCGAAGTCGAAGATCCTGGTGCTCGACGCCAAGGACAATTACTCGCAGCAGAAGCTGTTCGAGAAGGCCTGGACGGAGCTCTATCCCGGCATGATCGAACGGATCGCGCTGTCGCAGGGCGGACGGGTGACGTCGGTCGATCCGGCGACCAACGAGATCGTCACCGACTTCGGCAACTACACCGCCGCGGTCGCCAATGTGATCCCGCCGCAAAGGGCCGGCCGCATCGCTGACATCGCCGGCGCCGCCGACCACACCGGCTGGTGCCCGATCGATCCCGTCACATTTGCTTCAAAGCTCGTGCCCAACATCCACGTCATCGGTGATGCCGCGATCGCCGGCGGCATCCCGAAATCCGCCTCCGCGGCGGCAGCGCAAGGCCGCGCCTGCGCGGCCGCGATCGTGAGCGCGCTTGCCGGCAAGGCGCCGGAGACGCCGCGGCTGGATGGTGCCTGCTACAACACGGTCGCGCCGGGCTACGCCTTCTCGCTGAAGGGCATCTATCAACCGAAGGAAGATCAGTACGCCGAAGCGGAGGTCACCACGAGCCCGGTCGATGCGCCGCGCGAGCTGCGCCAGCGCGAGGCCGATCAGGCGCTCGACTGGTTCAAGAGGATCACGGGAGATGCCTTTGGCTAGGCTCGCCCTCACAATGCTTCTCGCCGCGGGACTGTTCGCGGCCTGCTGGCCCGTCGGCGCCGAGGAGCTGCGGAATTACACCGTCGTGGGCGATGCGATTCCGGCCTCGCTGACGGGAACCAGGGGCGATGTGGCGCGCGGCCACGCCCTGATCGTCGAGCGTTCCTCCACTTGCATCCTCTGTCACAGCGGCCCATTTCCCGAGCAGGCGTTCCAGGGCGACCTCGCGCCGAACCTTGCCGGAAGCGGCAGCCGCTGGTCGGAAGGACAGTTGCGGCTCCGCCTGGTCGATGCGTCGCATCTCAACGCGGCGACGATCATGCCGTCCTACTATCGCGTCGACGGGCTCGCGCGGGTCGGCACCTCGTGGCGCGGCAAGCCGATCCTGTCAGCGGAGCAGATCGAGGATATCGTGGCGTATCTTGTGACACTGCGGAACTAGGACCAATCAATCGATGGCGAATTCGGACCACACCACGCGACGGACGTTTCTGAGCCTGACTGGCGGCGCCGCGGCGCTGGTGATCGTGCGCCCCGTGGAAGCGACGCCGGCGATGCTATCGGCCGCGATCCGTAATGTCATCGGCGAGGCCAATGTGCACACCGGCAAGGTCAAGCTCGACATTCCGCCGCTGGTCGAGAACGGCAACACGGTGCCGATGACGGTCAGCGTCACCAGCCCGATGACGGCGGACGAGTATGTGAAGAGCATCCACGTCTTCAACGAGAAGAACCCGCAGCCGAACATCGGCAATTTCCATCTCGGGCCGCGCGCCGGGCGCGCCCAGGTGTCAACCCGCATCCGCCTCGCTGACAGCCAGAAGGTCACCGCCATCGCGCGGCTGTCCGACGACACGTTCTGGTCTGCAACCGCCGACGTCGTGGTGACGCTCGCTGCCTGCACCGAGGAGGCGATCTGATGCCGTCGGCCCTGATCAATGTCCCGGCCAAGGCCAAGCGCGGCAGCGTCATCGAGATCAAGACGCTGATGTCGCACATCATGGAGACCGGCTACCGCCACACGGCCTCGGGCAGCGTGGTGCCGCGCGACATCATCACGAGCTTCACTTGCCGCTTCAACGGCAAGGAAGTGTTCCGCGCCGATCTTTATCCTGCGATCGCGGCCAATCCGTTCATCACCTTCTTCACCACGGTGACCGAGAGCGGCAAGTTCGAATTCGAATGGATCGGCGACAAAGGGTTTTCGGAGACCGCGCAGGCTTCGATCACGGTCGAATGAGGATTGCGGTCTGCATCGCGCTGCTGACGGCGATGGCGGGCGCCGCGCTCGCGACCGAGATCCCGCGATCCGAACGCCGCTCCGGCTACAGCTTCATGAGCGCCGACAGCAAGGCGATGCAGGACGAGGACACCGCCAATCCCGGCATGCTGTCCGTGCTCGACGGCGAGGCCTTGTGGACGCGCAAGGCCGGTACCGCAAACAAGGCCTGCGCCGACTGCCACAGCGACGCCCGCGTCAGCATGAATGGCGTCGCGGCGCACTATCCGGCCTTCGACAAGGCGCTAGGCAAGCCGGTCGACCTCGAGGGACGGATCAACCTCTGCCAGAGCAATCACCAGCAGGCCTCGCCTTTCGCCTATGAAAGCCGCGAGCTGCTGGCGCTGACCGCCTATGTCGCACGGCAATCGCGCGGCATGCCGATTACGGCCGGCGACGATCCGGAACTCGCGCCGTTCGTCGAACGGGGCCACGCGCTGTTCATGCAACGGCAGGGCCAGCTCAATCTCGGCTGCACCAATTGCCACGATGATAACTGGGACAAGAAGCTCGCGGGCAGCGCGATCACGCAAGGCCAGCCGACCGGCTATCCGCTGTACCGGCTGGAATGGCAGGCGCTCGGATCGTTGCAGCGGCGGCTGCGCGCCTGCATCACCGGTATCCGCGCGCAGGCTTATGATTACGGCTCGCCGGAGCTGGTCGAGCTCGAGCTCTATCTGATGACGCGGGCACGCGGCATGCCGGTCGAGACGCCGGCGGTCAGGCCTTGACTACACAGCTCCATCCGCGTCATTGCGAGGAGCGGAGCGGCGAAGCAATCCATCCCTCCGCGCGCTGGGTAGCAATGGATTGCTTCGCTTCGCTCGCAATGACGGCGAGATGCGTGCCGAGCTTCAGCGCTCGGCGAACGCCTTCTCGACCACGAATTGCGCGGACTCGCCGTGATTGCCTTCGACGAAGCCGCGGCCGTTCAGCAGCGTGCGGGTGTCGGCGACCAGCGCCGGCGAGCCGCAGATCATGACGCGGTCATGCGCGGCATCGAGCGCCGGCAGGGCGATGTCGGTGAACAGCTTGCCCGAGGTGATGAGGTCGGTGATGCGGCCGCGGTTATGGAACGGATCGCGCGTCACGGTCGGGTAGTAGATCAGCTGGTCGCGTACCAATTCGCCGATCAGTTCGTCCTGCGGCAGCTTCTCGGTGATCATCTCGCCATAGGCGAGCTCCTTGACGCGGCGGCAGCCGTGCAGCAGCACGACCTTCTCGAACCGGTCGTAGGTCTCGGGATCCTTGATCACGCTGAGGAACGGCGCGAGGCCGGTGCCGGTGCCGACCAGATAGAGGTTGCGACCATCCTCGAGGTTGTCGATGACCAGCGTGCCGGTCGCCTTGCGGCTGACGATGATCTCGTCGCCTTCCTTGAGGTGCTGGAGGCGTGAGGTCAGCGGGCCGTCCGGAACCTTGATCGAGAAGAACTCCAGCGTGTCCTCGTAATTCGCGCTGGCGACGCTGTAGGCCCGCAGCAGCGGCTTCTCGCCGACCTTGAGCCCGATCATGGTGAACTCGCCGTTGCGGAAGCGGAACGACGGGTTGCGCGTGGTCTTGAAGGAGAACAGCGTGTCGGTCCAGTGGTGAACGCTGAGGACGCTTTCCTGGTTGAAATTGCTCATCGTCAGTTTCCTTGACGCGCGGGCCGGATTGGCGGCAAAATCATTTGTACACGATCGTTCGTATACAAATGAATAATCCAGCTTGATCCGGCCGTCAAGCCACGGGCACAATGGCCGGCGAAGGCGTTGAACCTAAAGGAAAAACCATGGCGCACGATGCACCCCAGGCGACCGGTCCGAGCAAGCTGGTGATCCGCAATATCGGGCTATTGCTGTCGGGGGCCCTGGAAAAGCCGATCCTGGATGCCGACACCATCGTCGCCGAGAACGGCAAGATCACTGCGATCGGCCGCCTCAAGGACGTCGACACCGAAGGCGCCACCACCATCGTCGATGCCAATGGCACGACGGTCGCGCCCGGCCTGATCGACAGCCACGTCCACCCCGTCGCCGGCGACTGGACGCCGCGGCAGAACCAGATCAACTGGATCGACAGCTATCTGCATGGCGGCGTCACCACCATGATCTCCGCCGGCGAGGTGCACATGCCCGGGCGTCCGCGCGACGTCGTCGGGTTGAAGGCGATGGCGATCTTCGCACAGCGCGCGTTCTGGACGCTGCGACCGGGCGGCGTGAAGGTGCATGCCGGCGCTCCCGTGATCGAATGCGAGATGGTGGAGGACGACTTCAAGGAGATGGCCGCCGCCGGCGTCAAGCTGCTCGGCGAGGTCGGGCTCGGCGGCGTCAAGGACGGACCGACCGCGCGCAAGATGGTCGGCTGGGCGCGCAAATACGGCATTCAAAGCACGATCCACACCGGCGGCCCGTCGATCCCGGGCTCCGGCCTGATCGACAAGGACGTGGTGCTGGAGGCCGACACCGACGTGGTCGGTCATATCAATGGCGGCCACACCGCCCTGCCCGACGACCAGATCCGCTGCATCTGCGAGGGCTGCAAGCGCGGACTCGAGCTGGTGCATAACGGCAATGAGCGCTCGGCGCTGTTCACGCTGCGCACCGCGCGCGAGATGGGCGATTTGCACCGCGTCATCCTCGGCACCGACGCGCCCGCCGGCTCCGGCGTGCAGCCGCTCGGCATCTTGCGGATGGTCTCGCTGCTGTCCTCGCTCGGCGAGCTCCCGGCCGAGCTGGCGTTCTGCCTGGCGACCGGCAACACCGCGCGGATGCGCGAGCTCGATTGCGGCCTGATCGAGGTCGGCCGCTCGGCCGATTTCGTGCTGATGGACAAGGCACAGCATTCGCCGGGCAAGAACATCCTGGAGAGCGTTCAGCTCGGCGATCTCCCGGGCATCGGCATGACCATCATCGACGGCATCGTCCGCACCCAGCGCAGCCGCAACACGCCGCCCGCGGGCAAGGTGCCGGAGGTGGTGGCGAAGTGACGTGCACCAAAGCCGTTGCGCGGAGGTAACGGGGTGAACAGCGGTGCAACATATCCGGTGTCGCCCCGGCGAAGGCCGGGACGGCGCTGAACGTTTGGTGCCACTCGTCAGTCATACATTCACTTGCTCTCAGGCTGAGCCTGCTGGATCGGTTGCTCAACCCCTTGAGCGGGCTGCCAGATCGCGCGCCCGGCGGCGCGCGGCTTTGCCGCGCCGCCTGCGTAACCGAACCTTGTTTTCACCTGTCACCATTGCGGTGTATCCTGACCGCAAGCGAACCTTAGCCGGCGGCACTCGCAAGAGGCATTTTCGATCCGGATAGTTCTTGCTGCTGCGTGCCGCCATGCCGTGTTGATCTACACCAGGCAATCAGGAGGCAGCCGATGACGATGAGGCCAGATCCTACGTTCCACGCGTCGCCGAAGCTCGCGATGGAAGCACCGGCCGAGAGCTTTGCCTACACCGTGCTGCTCAGTCCGGATTTTTCAAAGCCGGACGCACTCGCGGTGATCGACGTCAAGCCCGGCTCTCCGACCTACAGCAAGATCGTCCACACGGTGACGATGCCCAACAAGGGCGACGAGTTCCACCATTTCGGCTGGAACGCCTGCTCGTCGGCGCTGTCCCCGCTGGCCGGACACGCCTTCCTCGAGCGTCGCTATCTCATCATCCCCGGCATGCGATCCTCCCGGATCTATATCGTCGACACCAAGCCGGATCCGACGCAAGCGAAGATCCACAAGATCATCGAGCCCGAGGAGATCTTCAAGAAGACCGGCTACTCGCGACCGCACACCATCCACTGCGGGCCGGAAGGCATCTATGTCAGCACGCTCGGCGGGAGCGGCAAGGACGGCACCGACGGGCCGCCCGGCATCTTCATCATGGACTGCGAGACATTCGAGGTGCTCGGCCGGTGGGAGATCGATCGTGGGCCGCAGACCAAGCATTATGACTTCTGGTGGAATCTGCCGCGCGACTACATGGTGAGCAGCGAGTGGGCCTTGCCACCGCAGTTCGAGAACGGCATCGTGCCGGAAGACCTGCTGTCGAACAAATACGGCCATCGGCTGCATTTCTGGGACCTGCGCGCCCGACGCAATGTCCAGACCATCGACCTCGGCGCCAATCATCAGATGGCGCTGGAGGTGCGTCCGGCGCACGATCCGGTTCGCGAACACGGCTTCGTTGGCGTCGTCGTCGATACCACGAACCTCGAGGGTTCGATCTGGACCTGGTGGCGCGAGGGCGGCAAGTTTCACATCGAGAAGACGGTGACGATCCCGCCCGAGCCTGCATCGAAGGACCAACTGCCGCCGCTGTTGCAGGGTTTCGGCGCCGTACCTCCGCTGGTGACCGATATCGACTTGTCGATGGATGACAAGTTTCTCTATGTCGCCTGCTGGGGCACCGGCGAGATGCGCCAATACGACGTCAGCGATCCGCGCAAGCCGAAGCTCGCCGGATCGGTCCGCATCGGCGGCATCGTTCATCGCGCGCCTCACCCGAACGGACAGGCCTTTGCCGGCGGGCCGCAGATGGTCGAGATCAGCCGCGACGGCAAGCGGGTGTACTGGACCAATTCGCTCTACTCGACCTGGGACGACCAGTTCTATCCGCAAGGCATTCCCGGCGCCGAGGTGATGGCGAATGCAAGCCCGGGCGGAGGGCTCGAACTGGCGAAGGACTACTGCGTCAGCTTCCCCGACGGCTACCGGGCGCACCAGATCCGGCTCGATGGCGGTGACTGCTCCACCGACTCGTTCTGCTATCCGTCGGTCTAGAGCGTTTTCGAGCGAAGTGGGTACTGGTTCGCGTGAAGAAAACGCGTCAAAACAAGAATCCAGAGCCCGTTCCGATTCGATCGGAACGGAAAGGGCCCTGACGTGAGCCCGGCCGACTGGACTCCGGCCTGGCTGTGGCTGGCGGTCATCGCGAGCGGCCTCTACCACGGGATCAACCCGGGCATGGGCTGGCCGCTCGCGGTTTCCGCGGGATTGATGCAGAGGAGCTCGCGCGCGCTGCTGACCGCGCTTGGCCCGCTCGCGATCGGTCATTTGCTGGCGATGCTGCTGGTGATCCTTCCGTTCGCGCTGCTGATCACGCTCGTCGAATGGCAGCGCACGATCCGGATCGGCGCCAGCCTGCTCGTCATCCTGTTTGGTGTCTATCGGCTGATCGACCGGCGCCATCCGCGCGCCCTGGCGCGGATACCGCCGACGCAACTCGCTTTGTGGTCGTTCGCCGTGGCGATCGCGCATGGCGCGGCGCTGATGCTGGTGCCGATCTATCTGGGGCTGTGCCGCGAGGCTGAAGCCGACCAAGGCCATGCGGCCGCCAACAGCCTGATCGACACCAGCCTCACGATGGCCGTGCTGGTCTCCATCGTCCATGCCGGCGCTATGATCGCCGCCGGCGGATGCCTGGCGTGGCTGGTCTACCGCTACCTTGGCCTCAAATTCGTATCCCGGAGCTGGTTCAATCTGGACACGGTTTGGGCGCTCAGCCTGGTGCTGGTGGGTGTCGTTGCGCTGGTGCTTGGTCTTGCAACGTAGTCCGGACGCGGCACCCTGCCCGTAGGTAAGACGCTGGAGATCGCACGAAGCAGTAGCGGCGACCCGTCACCCTGAGGTGCACGCCCAAGCGTGCCTCGAAGGGTGAACGGCCCACGGCAGAAGTCGGGGCCGTCGACCCTTCGAGACGCCACGCTGCGCGCGGCTCCTCAGGGTGACGGGGATAGATAATGTCACCGCAGCCTGCCGAGCAGCGCGATCAGCGTCTCGCGCTCCTTGGCGTCCAGCGGCGCCAGCGTTTCCCTGGAGATCACCAGCGCATTGGGTGCGGCCTTGTCGGCCATCTGCTGGCCGGCGCGCGTCAGACTCACCAGCAGGCGGCGGCCGTCGTCGGGATCCGGCGAGGTCTCGGTCAGGCCGCGCGCGGTCAGGCGATCGATCACGCCCTTGATGGTCGCAACGTCCATCGAGGTCAGCCGCCCGAGCTGGTTCTGCGAGCAGGCGCCGACCTCGGACAGCTTCGACAGCGCCGCCCACTGTGTCGGCGTCAGATTGATGCCGATCTCGCGGGCGAAGATCACGGCGTGGCGCTGCGACACCTGGCGCAGGATGAAGCCGATCTGCTCGTCCAGCACATATCCCGGCTTCGTCGCCTTCCCGTTTCGCTTCGGTGCCGCACTCCTCGCCATTGTCCACTCCGCCCTTACAGCGACAGATGCGCGTCCCGGATATCCGGACGCGCATCGAGCTCCGCCATGGTGCCGCCGAAACAGATCCGGCCGCGCTCGATGATATAGGCGCGATCCGAGATCAGCCGGGCGAAATGCAAATTCTGCTCGGAGACGACGATGCTAACGCCCTCTTTCTTCATCGCCAGGATCGCATCGACCATCTGCTCGACGATTTTCGGCGACAGCCCCTCCGAGGGCTCATCGAGCAGCACCAGCGACGGATTGCCCATCAGCGTGCGCGCGATCGTCAGCATCTGCTGCTCGCCGCCGCTCATGCGTCCGCCGGGCCGGCCGCGCATCTCGCCGAGGTTCGGGAACAGCTTGAACAGTTTTTCGCGATCCCATTGCGGCGCGCCTGCCCGCTTCGGCTGACGGCCGACCTCAAGATTCTCCTCGACCGTCAAATCCGTGAAGATGCGCCGCTCCTCCGGCACATAGCCGAGCCCGCCCCGCACGATCGCATGCGTCGGCAAATCGGAGACGTCCCGGCCCTCGAACATCACGCGGCCGGAGCGGTTCTCGACCAGGCCGACGATGGAGCGGAACGTGGTCGATTTGCCGGCGCCGTTGCGCCCGAGCAAGGCGACCACCTCGCCCTCGCCGACCTCGAGTGCGATGTCGAACAGGATATGCGCCGGGCCGTAGAAGCTGTTGAGATCCTTTACCGTCAGCTTCATGCCGATGCTCCCTCGCGGTGCCGCGCATCGTAGACGAGGCCCTCGCCGAGATAGATCGCCCGCACCTGGGCATTGCCGCGCACCTCTTCGGGCGAACCTTCGGCGATCAGGCTACCGCGGTTCAGCACCAGGATGCGGTCGGCATGCTCGAACACCACGTCCATGTCGTGCTCGGTGAACAGCACGCCGATCGACTCCTCGCGCGCGATCCGCGCCGTCAGCCGCATCAGCTCGACGCGCTCGCGCGGCGCCATGCCGGCGGTCGGCTCGTCCATCAGGAGCAGCTTCGGCTGGTTGGCGAGCGCGATCGCAAGCTCGAGCCGCTTGACGTCGCCATAGGCGAGCTCGCCGCAGGGCCGCTCCGCATAGGCACCCATGCCGACCAGATCGAGCAGCCGCCCGGCCTCGTCGCGGGCGTGGCGGGCGGTCGAGGCCCACAGGTTGAACAATTGCCCGCCATGCGAGACCAGCGCGACCTGCACGTTTTCGCGTACCGTCATGGTGGGGAATGTCGCCGCGATCTGGAAGGTGCGGCCGACGCCCATGCGCCAGATCACGCGCGGCTTCTTGCCCGTGGTCTCCGCGCCCAGCACGCGAATGCGGCCGCTGTCGGGAATGTTCTGGCCGTTGAGCATGTCGAAGCAGGTGCTCTTGCCCGCGCCGTTCGGCCCGATCAGCGCCAAAATCTCGCCGGCACGCAGTTCGAAGGAGACGCCGCGCACGGCATGCACGCCGCCATAGGATTTGGTCAGCCCCTCGACCGACAGCAATATGGGAACCATGCTCATTCGGCGCTCTCGATGCGGGAGGTCAGCAAGGGCGATACCGACGACGAGGATTTGCGCCGGCGATGCATGAAGGCTTCCAGCGTGCCGACGATGCCCTTCGGGAACGCGACCACGATCAGCACCACGAACGCGCCGAGCACGAGTTTTGACCAATCGGTCTGGCTAACCAGCCAGATGTTGAGCGCCTTGTAGACGATGGCGCCGACCACCGCGCCCGACACCGTCTCGACACCGCCGAGCAGCACCATGACCAGCGCATCGACCGACAGCGAGATGCCCATATTGTCGGGGAACACGCTGCCCTTGAGATAGGCGAACAGCGCGCCGGCAAGGCCGGCGACCGTGCCCGCAATGACGAAGGCGGTCCACTGGATGCGCTTGCCGTCGATGCCGATGGCTTCGCTGCGCAGCGGCGAATCGCGCGTCGCGCGCAGCGCGAAGCCGAACGGCGAGAACACGATGATGCGGAGGATCACCACCGCGAGCGCGGCGATGCCGAGCGACAGCCAGTAGAAATGCGACGGGCTCGCCGCCCAGCTCGCAGGCCAGACCCCGAGGATGCCGTTGTCGCCGCCGGTGACCGACACCCATTGGAACGCGATCGACCAGACGATCTGGGCAAAGGCCAGGGTCAGCATCGCGAAATAGACCCCGGAGAGCTGCACCGCGAAGAAGCCGAATACGGCGGCGCCGAGGAGCCCGAGCAGCGGCCCGAGCAGCAGGCAGGCAATCATCGGCAGGCCGGCCATCTTGGCGAGCAGCGCCACGCCATAGGCGCCGAGGCCGAAATAGGCGGCGTGGCCGAACGAGGCGAGCCCGCCGACCGACATCAGGAAGTGCAGGCTGACCGCGAAGATCACGAAGATCGCGATCTCCGAGCCGACCGTGAGCAAATAATTGCCGGCGACGAACGGCAGCGCGGCGGCGAGGACCAGCACGGCAATCGCGGCGAACCGCTCGTTCATCGTCAGCGGACGCCACGGATTGACGGTCAGCCCCGGCGTGCGCCGTGCCGGTGCCTCCGGCTTGCCGAAAAGCCCCCACGGCCGGACGATCAGCACCACCGCCATCACCAGGAACACCAGGATGATGGAGATCTTCGGGAAGATCAGGATGCCGAAGGCGTTGAGCTCCGAGACCAGCACCGCCGCGACGAAGGCGCCGATGATGCTGCCGAGGCCGCCGATCACGACCACGACGAAGACCTCGACGATGACGCGCAGATCCATCGCGTGATTGACCGCATCGCGCGGAATCTGCAGCGCGCCGCCGAGCGCGGCGAGGAAGACACCGAGCGCGAACACGCTGGTGAACAGCCATTTCTGATTGACGCCGAGCGCCGCGACCATGTCGCGGTCCTGCGTCGCCGCGCGCACCAGCACACCCCAGCGGGTGCGCTGGAACAACAGCCAGAGCACGCCGAGCACGACCGGCCCGAGCACGATCAGGAACAGGTCATAGCTCGGAATATTCTGGCCGAAGAAATCGATCGCGCCCTTGAAGCCGGGCGCGCGGCGGCCGACCAGATCGTCCGGCCCCCAGATCAGCACCACGAGGTCCTCGACCATCAGCGTCAGGCCGAAGGTGGCGAGCAACTGGAACAGCTCCGGCGAATGATAGATCCGGCGCAGCAGCACCATCTCGACCAGCACGCCGATCGCAGCAACCGCCAGCGCGGCAACGACGATGCCGCCCCAGAAGCCGAGCGCACCGGAAAAGCGCTCGGTCAGGGTAAAGGCGACATAGGCGCCGAGCATGTAGAACGCGCCATGCGCGAAGTTCACGATCCGCGTCACGCCGAAGATGATCGACAGACCCGAAGCGACCAGGAACAGCGACGCCGCGCTGGCAAGACCGGTCAGGAACTGGACGACGTAGAAAGCCATGGGCGGTCCGCGTTGGAGTTTCCGTTCACCTCGCCCCGCCTGCGGGGAGAGGTCGAAACTCAAGCGCCAGCTTGAGTTTCGGGTGAGGGGGACTCTCCGCGCGCTCGTTCGCGGAGATAGCCCCTCACCCCACCCCTCTCCCCGTAAGAACGGGGAGAGGGAGAAGTTCAAGTCTCTCCCCGCAAGAGCGGGGCGAGGGAGAAGAAAAAAATCAATCCTTCGGCCGCAGCTTCTCGATCTCGGCATCGCTGGGCAGATAGTCCGCCCCCTTGCGATAGGCGGTGTCGACCATGATGCCCTTGCCGTCCTTCAGCGCGGTCTTGCCGGTGAAGGCGCCCAGCGTCGACTGGTGATCGATCTTGCGGAAGGTGATCTCGCCGAATGGCGACGGCATCGAGATGCCTTCCGCCGCCGCGATCAGCTTCTCCGGATCACTCGAGCCGGCCTTGGCAAGGATCGCCGCCGCCGCCTTGATGGTCTGGTAGCCGACGATCGAGCCGAGCCGCGGATAGTCGTTGTACTTGGCCTGGTAGGCCTTCAGGAACGCGTCATGCTCAGCCGTCTTGATCGCGTACCAGGGATAGCCGGTGACGATCCAGCCTTCCGGCGTCTCGTCCTTGAGCGGATCGAGGTATTCCGGCTCGCCGGTCAGGAAGCTCACCACGGTGCGGCCCTTGAACAGGCCGCGGGTGTTGCCTTCGCGCACGAGCTTGACGAGGTCGGCGCCGAAGGTGACGTTGAGGATCGCTTCCGGGTTCGCCGCGGCAACCGCCTGCACCACTGGGCCGGCGTCGATCTTGCCCTGTGGCGGCCACTGCTCGTCGACCCACTGGATGTCGGGCCGTTTCGCCGACATCAGCTTCTTGAACACCGCGACCGCCGACTGGCCGTATTCATAGTTCGGCGCGATCGTCGCCCAGCGTTTTGCAGGCAGTTTTGCGGCTTCTTCCACCAGCATTGCCGCCTGCATGTAGTTCGACGGACGCAGGCGGAACGTGTAGCGGTTGCCCTTCGACCAGGTGATGGCGTCGGTCAGCGGCTCTGCCGCCAGAAAGAACACCTTCTTCTGGTTGGCGAAGTCAGAAACGGCAAGGCCGATATTGGAGAGGAACGTGCCGGTGAGCATCGCGACGTTCTCGCTCGACACCAGCTCGTTCGCCGCGGTCTGGGCATCCGCCGGCTTGCCGCCGTCGTCCTTGGAAATGACCACGAGCTTCTTGCCGCCGATGCCGCCGGCGGCATTGATCTCCTCCACCGCGAGCTGCCAGCCCTTGCGATAGGGCTCGGTGAATGCCGGCAGCAAGGAATAAGAGTTGATCTCGCCGATCTTGATTTCGCTCTGCGCCATGGCCTGCGTTGTCATGGCACTCGTTGCCATGGTCGCGACCGCGATCGCCAATCCCGCCCCTACGAAATAACCACGCATCCCGTCCTCCAGTTTTTCTTCAAAGAGATTATCGCAATCCGTCTTCGCCCTTGATCTCGCCGACCGTCAGCCCGCCGACGCGCGGCAGCGGTCGCCCGCTGTCGGTTACCGCGACCGCGACCATGATCTCGTTGGCCCGCGGCGCGTCGTTGATCTGCACCTCCATGCCGTCGAAATGGCTGCGCACGAAAGCCGCGTCCTTGTGCCCGAGCGGAATATCCAGCGTGGTGCCGGGGCCGGAGCGCTTCTTCGACGACGGGATCAGCGCCGCGCCCTTCGACAGCACCTTGCGCACCGGCGCGCCCATCTTCGGATGCAGGATCGCCGCCGCATGCTCGAGCTCGCCATTCTCACCGACGGCGGCGGCCTTGCCGTAGCTGTGCGCCTTGGCGCCGTCGATGCCGAGCGCGGCGACGGCCCGCTTCGAGAGCAGTTCGCCGAGTTCCTCGCCGATCGCGATCAGCGGCGACAGATCCTCGACATAGCGGCCGGCAAAGGGGTTCTCGATCACGGCGATGGCGGCGGCACGCCTTGTCGGCGGTGCGATGGTCTTGCCCATCTCCAGATGGGTCTCCTCGACCACGGTGACGATCTTGCGAATGACGGCGCTCATCTTGCCTCGCTTCCAGTCATGCCCGCAGCATGTGTTCTATCGTTTGTCCCTGAAACGCGTGCGACGCCGGCGCCCCAATCCCAGTTGCACCGACAAGCCGCGTTTCGCCCAGTAGACGCAATGCCGCGCCCTCGATCAATCCCGACATCAGGAGGTCGCGCGCCCGCGTCGCCCCCACCTCGAGCGCCTGCTCAACCTCGTGTTCCGCCAGCCGCCCGACATCGCGGGTCACCAGCCGCGCGCCGAGGTCGCTGTCGGGCTGCAGCTCGCTCGCCGCAACGCGCAGGATCGCGGGATGATTGGGCAGATCGACCGCATTGGCGATCACGGTCGCCGCAGCATCCGCCTGCGACGCCGTCCGCGCCAGCACGGTGACGGCATCGGCAATGCCCAGCGAAAAGCTGCGGCCGTGGCGGCCGCTGGTCGCGATGCCGCGAACCGGCATATCGGCATCGACCGTCATGGTGCGCATCACGCCGTGACGGTCGGGCCGATCCATCAGACCGACAGTGAATTGTTCGCCGTCGCCGAGATGCAGGGCAATGTCGCCGCCATTGTTGACATAGGCGCGGTCGAGCGGCGCGGCCTCAAGCATCGCGCCGAGGATTTCCTCGGCGACGGAGCCCGCGACCGCCGCCATCGGCGTGATGAAGCAATCGGCGGCAAACGGCGCGACCGCTGCAAGCATCCGCAGCGCGACCACGCCTTTCAGCGTGCACCCGCCCGGAGCGGCTGCGCTGCGCAGTTCGGTCAGTTCCGCGCAGAGTTCGTCAAGCAATCCGGTGAAGCGCGCCGCCGCAGCCTGATAGGCGGTACGAATGTCAGCATCGCCGCCCTTGGCCTCGACAACCAGATCAATCGGACCGTCCTGCAAATGCAGCCGCTTGCCGTCAGGAAGGAGCGCAATTTGCGGGAGCCGCTTCATGCACGCCGCCCCGGAAGATACGGCATCGGCCGGACCTCGGCACTGTCGCGCAGCGACGACAGCGGCTGGACATAGTCCATATGGCCGCCGAGCGCCGCATAATCGGACATTCGCATCGTGAATTCGATTGGCGCTACCAGCGCAGGCGTCGGCACGTAGCCGAAGGCACCGGCCGGCATCTGCGTGACATCGACCATGTAGGTGATGCCGCCGCCGGGCCAGACATAGACCGGCGCACCGCCGCTGGTCACCCGCGTCAGCGCGTCCTTCACCGAGCGCGTCAGCCGCACCGGATTATCGGTGACGCCGGCGCGCAGCGATCCGCCCGCGCCGCCCATGAACAGCACGGTGCACAGCGCGGGCTCGCAATTCTCCTGGATGCGCTCGACCGAAAATTTGAGGTCCGCCGGCATCTCGGTCTCGACCGGCTTCAGCGCCTCGTCGAGCACGTAGTAGGACGCATGCTCGCCGGTGGTCGAGACCATCAGCATGGTGAGCCCGGGCCGCGCCTCCTTCGCATTGAAGGGGCCGAGGATCGACAGCGGATCGGAGATGTTGGTGCCGCCCCATCCGGTGCCGGGATCGGCGACCTGGAAATAGCGGCCGGGCGTCGAGCGCCGCCCCTTCATCTTGATGCCGGTGTCGGCGATGTCGAGCAGCTTGCCGGCCTGGTGTTCGCTGAGCACGCCGGTGATGTGGTCGTCGACCACCACGACCTCATCGACCTTGCCGTGCCATTGCTTGGCGAACATGCCGATGGTCGCCGAGCCGCATCCGACCCGCATGCGCTCTTCTGCCACACCATTGACGATCGGCGGCCGGCCGGCCTGCACCACGACGGTGGCGCCACCGTCGATGGTCAGCTCCACCGCCTTGCAGTTGGAGAGATCCATCAGCGTGTCGCAGGTGACGCGACCTTCCTTCTTGGAGCCGCCGGTCAGATGATGCACCCCGCCGAGCGAGAGCATCTGCGAGCCATATTCGCTGGTCGTGACATGGCCGACCGCCTCGCCGTCCGCGCGCACGGTCGCGGTTTCCGGGCCGAGGTAGCGGTCGGTGTCGATCTTCACCTTGACGCCGCAATACGAGAAAATGCCTTCGGTCACCACGGTGACCATGTCGACGCCGTCGACTTCCGACGACACGATGAAGGGCGCAGGCTTGTAGTCCGGATAGGTGGTTCCGGCGCCGATCGCGGTGACGAACAGTTCGGGCTGGCGGACGATCTTGCCGTCCCAGTCGCCACTCACCTGGAACGGAACCAGCTTGCCGCCGTGCGACATGGTGCGCTCCAGCACGACATGCGGATCGACGCGCACCAGCGTGCCGTCATGATTGGCATAGCGGTCGCAGGCGCCGGCCGCGCCCGGCTTGATGTAACACATCACCGGACAGGCATCGCAGCGGAGCTTGTCGCCGGCGGCGACGGTCATTGTGTCAGCCATCGTGACCAAGCCTGGACTTGTGGCGGCGGTCGATCATACTGCGCTTCCGCCTCCCATGCATATCGTTCGTATACGAATGATCCTGCGCGCGAGCCCGTGACCTGTCAAGCGGCCTTTGCAATCAAACCGTGCCCTTCGCGTGCGCACCCTGTTCATAAAGCGGGCACGCGCTGCAGCGCGGCATGTCGCCGCTTGCACGTTTGTATACAAACGTTATCCTCGTCGGCGATCCGACGCTGACGTTGCAGCGCAAACATCAAGGGAGAACCGGGGCAATGCGCCTGACCGTGAACGGCAGGAATCATGATGTCGACGCCGCTCCCGACACCGCATTGCTTCACGTGCTGCGCAACGACCTCGAATTGAACGGGCCGAAATACGGCTGCGGGCTCGGCGAGTGCGGCGCCTGCGCGGTGCTGATCGACGGCGTCGCTGCGCGTGCCTGCGTGATTCCGATCGAGGGCTGCGCCGGCCGCAACATCGTCACGCTCGAAGGTCTCGGCAGCCGCGAGCACCCCGATCCCGTGCAGGATGCCTTCATCCACGAACAGGCCGCGCAGTGCGGCTATTGCCTCAATGGCATGATCATCACCACCAAGGCCTTGCTGACGCGCAATCCCAATCCGTCTGAGCATGAGGTGCTGGAGGCGCTGCGCTACAACCTCTGCCGCTGCGGCGCGCATATCGAGATCATCCGCGCGGCGATGCGTGCGGCCGGCCACGCGCTCGAGGCGCGCGATTGATGGTGGACGCACGGGCTCCTGAGCAACGCCAGCGCGGCTCGCTGTCGGTCGTCCGCCCTGCGGTGCTGGGCGCCGAAGATGAGTTCGAGACCTTCATCACCATCACGGCCGACGGCACGGTCAATGCCTATAACGGCCATGTCGATCTCGGCACCGGCATCCGCACCGCGCTCGGTCAGATCGTTGCCGAAGAGCTCGACGTCTCCTTTGCCCGCGTCGTCGTGATCCTCGGCGACACCGCCGTGGTGCCGAACCAGGGCCCGACGATCGCAAGCGAAACCATCCAGATCACCGCCGTTCCCCTGCGCAAGGCCGCCGCGCAAGCGCGACACTTCTTGCTCGCACGCGCGGCCGAGCGGCTTGAGCTGCCGGCGAGTAGCCTCGCGATCGAGGACGGCCTGATCCGCGGCCACGACAACCGCAGCGTCAGCTATGGCGAGCTGATCGCGGACGAAACCATCCGGCTCGATCTTGCCGACGACGTTCCGGTCAAGGCCGTGAGCGCCTATTCCGTCGTCGGCAAGTCCGTGCCGCGCGTCGACGTGCTGGCGAAGGCCACCGGCGAGCTTGTCTACGTTCACGATGTGCGCGTGCCCGGCATGCTGCACGGCCGCGTGGTCCGCCCCCCTTACGCCGGCGTCGATGCCGGCCCGTTCGTCGGCACCAGCCTGATTGCGGTCGATGAAGCTTCGGTGCGCGATATTCCAGGCCTCGTCGCGGTGGTGCGGATCGGCGATTTCGTCGGCGTCGTTGCCGAGCGCGAGGAGAATGCGATCAAGGCCGCCGCGCAGCTCAAGGTGAGCTGGAAGCCGGGACCGGCGCTGACCGATCTTGCCGACGTGGAGAAGGCGCTGCGCGCCAATCCCTCGACGCCGCGCCAGCTGATCGACAAGGGCGACGTCGACGCCGCGCTCAAGGCCGCCGCCAAGCCGATGCAGCGGACTTATCTCTGGCCCTACCAGATGCACGGCTCGATCGGCCCGTCGTGCGCGGTCTCCGATTACAGCGAGGGCGCGATCCGGGTCTGGTCCGGCACCCAGAACCCGCACATCCTGCGCGGCGACCTGGCGCTGCTGATCCAGCGGCCGGAGTCCGAGATCGACGTGATCCGGATGGAGGTCGCCGGCTGCTACGGCCGCAACTGCGCCGACGATGTCTCTGCCGATGCATTGCTGCTGTCGCGCGCGGTCGGCCGCCCGGTGCGCGTGCAGCTCACCCGCGAGCAGGAGCATGCCTGGGAGCCGAAGGGCACCGCGCAGCTGATGGACGTCAATGGCGGGCTCAACGCCGACGGCAGCGTCGCCGCTTACGATTTTGCCACGCGCTATCCCTCGAACGGCGCGCCGACATTGGCACTGCTGCTCACAGGGCGGATCGCGCCTGAAGCCGCGGTGTTCGAGATGGGCGACCGCACCGCGATCCCGCCCTACGACTACGAGAACATGCGCGTGATCGCCAACGACATGCCGCCGATCGTGCGCGCGTCATGGTTTCGCGGCGTCTCGGCGCTGCCGAACACCTTTGCGCATGAATCCTACATCGACGAGCTTGCGGCGGAGGCGAAGGTCGATCCGATCGAGTACCGGCTGCGCTATCTGAAGGATAAGCGCGCGATCGATCTCGTCAATGCCGTTGCCGAGCGCGCCGGCTGGACGCCGCGCCCGGTGTGGAAAGAGCCCGAGGCGGACGGCGACATCGTGCGCGGCCGCGGCTTTGCCTATGCGCTCTACGTGCACAGCAAGTTTCCCGGTTACGGCGCGGCGTGGTCGGCATGGATCGCCGACGTCGCTGTCAACAAGGCGACCGGCGATGTCAGCGTGACCCGCGTCGTCGCCGGCCAGGATTCCGGATTGATGATCAATCCGGAGGGGGTGCGGCACCAGATCGAGGGCAACGTCATCCAGTCGACCAGCCGCGCGCTGATGGAGGAGGTCTCCTTCGAGCGCGGCGCGGTGGCGGCGCGGGAATGGGGCGCCTACCCCATCATCAAGTTTCCTGAGCTGCCGAAGATCGATGTGTTGATGCTGCCGCGGCAGGATCAACCGCCGCTCGGCGTCGGCGAGTCCGCCTCGGTGCCGAGCGCCGCTGCGATCGCCAACGCGATCTATGACGCGACCGGCATCCGCTTCCGCGAATTGCCGTTCACACCGGAACGCATTTTGAAGGGATTGCGCGGCGAGCAACCGGTCGCGCCCGCCCCGCTCCCGCCGCCTGCGCAGACGGCCGACCTCAACAGATGGCAGAATCCCTTTGCAAAGCGCGGCGGCGTGCTCGCCGGCATTGCCGCACTCTGCGCAGCGGCGATCGGCATCGGCGCGGCCGTGCTGCCCTGGCGCGCGATCGCGCCGATCGCCCGGCCCGACGCCTCGGTCTATTCCGCTGCGACGATCGCCCGTGGCAAGGAGCTTGCAGCGCTCGGCGCCTGCGCCGTCTGCCATACGTCGGAGCATGGCGTTCCGAACGCCGGCGGTCGGCCGCTGGAGACGCCGTTCGGCACCATCTTCACCACCAACATCACGCCCGACGTCGACACCGGCATCGGCGCCTGGTCCTATCCCGCCTTCGAGCGCGCGATGCGCGAGGGCATTCATCGCGACGGGCGCCATCTCTATCCGGCGTTCCCCTACACGCACTTCGCCAGGACCAGTGACGCCGACCTGCAGGCGCTCTATGCCTATCTGATGGCGCAGGCGCCGGAGCGCGCCGAAACGCCGGCCAACGCGCTCGTCTTTCCGTTCAACCTGCGGCCGCTGCTCGCCGGATGGAATGCGCTGTTCCATCAGGCGCAGGCGTTCCAGCCCGATCCATCGAAGTCAGCGATATGGAATCGCGGCGCCTATCTGATCGAAGGGTTCGGCCATTGCAGCGCCTGCCACTCGCCGCGCAATGCGCTCGGCGCCGAACGGCAGCGCGCCTATCTCGCTGGCGGCTTCGCCGAGGGCTGGGAGGCGCCGGCGCTGACGTCGCTGTCGAAGGCGCCGATCCCCTGGAGCGAGGACGAGCTCTACGCCTATTTGCGCACCGGCGAGTCGCGCCTGCACGGCGTTGCCGCAGGGCCGATGGCGCCGGTCGTGCAGGAGCTCGCCGCGCTGCCCGACCAGGACATCCGCGCGATGGCGGTCTACCTCGCCTCGTTCAACGAGGGCACCAATCGGTCGGCGCACGATGCCATGGCCGCCAAGCTCGAAGCCGGCACCGTCGTCACCACCTCCGCCTCGGCGGGGGCGCGGATCTATCAAGGCGCCTGCGCGGTCTGCCATGAGGTCGGCGGCCCGCCGCTGTTTGGCAGCCGGCCGTCGCTGGCGCTGAACAGCAATCTGCACAGCGACGCGCCCGACAATCTGATCCAGGTGATCCTGCACGGCATCGCCAAGCCGGCCGTGACCGATCTGGGCTACATGCCGGCGTTCAAGGACAGCATGAGCGACGGCCAGGTCGCCGAGCTCGTCAGCTTCCTCCGGCGGCAATTTGCCCCTGACAAGCCGGCCTGGGCCGATGTCGCCGCCACCGTCGGCCGTATACGGCAGACCATAGCGCGCTGACCTGCCATGTTCCGCCCGATACCCACTGGGCGGGCGGCGCCCGGCAGGCTAAGGTTCCCGCATGACCGTGACAGATATCGCGACCCGGACCTACAACCACGGCTGGCGGCTCGACCCGATCGTGCGCAGCCTGCTGGACACCGATTTCTACAAGCTGTTGATGCAGCAGATGATCCGGGAATGCTATCCGGACACGCGCACGACCTTTTCGGTGATCAACCGCTCGACCCATATCCGACTCGCCGAGGTCATCGACGAGGCCGAGCTGCGCGCCCAGCTCGACCACGCCCGCACCATCCGCTTCACCAAGAAGGAGCTGATCTGGCTCGCCGGTAACACGTTCTACGGCAAGACCCAGATGTTCTCGCCCGATTTCATCAACTGGCTCTCGAACTTCCGGTTGCCCGAATACGAGCTGCACAAGGTCGACGGCCAGTACGAGCTGCATTTCCACGGGCCGTGGACCCACACCACGATGTGGGAGATCCCGGCGCTCGCGATCCTCAACGAGCTGCGCTCGCGCGCGGCGACCAAGACCTACGGCCGCTTCGCGCTCGATGTTCTCTATGCGCGCGCCAAGGCAAAGCTGTGGGCCAAGGTCGAGCGGCTGCGCAAGCTGGACGGCTTGCGGCTGTCCGATTTCGGCACACGCCGCCGCCATGGCTTCCTCTGGCAGCGCTGGTGCGTCGAGGCGGTCAAGGAAGGCCTCGGCCCCTCCTTTACCGGAACGTCGAACGTGCTGCTCGCGATGGACAACGACCTCGAGGCGATCGGCACCAACGCGCATGAGCTGCCGATGGTCGCCGCCGCGCTCGCCAATGACGACGAGGCGCTGCGCTGGGCGCCCTATCGCATCCTCGATCAGTGGCGCCACACCTATGGCGGCAACCTCTTGATCGCGCTGCCCGATGCCTTCGGCACCAAGCCGTTCCTGCGCGACGCGCCCGATTGGGTCGCCGACTGGACCGGCTTTCGTCCCGACAGTGCGCCGCCGATCACCGCCGGCGAAGAGATCATCAAATGGTGGAAGCAGAAGGGCCGCGATCCCAAGGAGAAGCTGCTGGTGTTCTCCGACGCGATGGATGTCGGCTCGATCGAGGAGACGTTCCACCATTTCAAGGGACGCGTGCGCGTCAGCTTCGGCTGGGGCACCAACCTCACCAACGATTTCGTCGGCTGCGCGCCCGACGGCACCGCCGAGCTCGACCCGATCTCGATCGTGTGCAAGGTGACGTCGGTCGACGGACGACCAGCCGTCAAGCTCTCCGACAATCCGGAGAAGGCGACCGGCATCCCCTCCGAGGTCGAGCGCTATCTGCGCGTGTTCGGCAATGTCGGCCGTGTTCGCACCGCAGTTCACGTCTAACAAAGCGTTTTCAAGCGAAGTGGACACCGGTTCGCGTGAAGAAAACGCGTCAAACAAAAGACTCCTCGCCAACCCACCACTCCCATCGACTGACCCGACGAGTTTCGCATGCCCGCACCCAAGCCGCCTGCCTTCGAAACCCTGAGCCTGCACGCCGGCCAGCGCCCCGATCCCGCGACCGGCGCGCGCGCGGTTCCGATCTATCAGACCACGTCCTACGTGTTCCAGGATGCCGATCATGCCGCGGCGCTGTTCAATCTGGAGCGCGCCGGCCACATCTACACCCGCATCTCCAATCCGACGACCGCCGTATTGGAAGAGCGCATCGCCGCGCTCGAATGCGGCGTCGGCGCGATCTGCACCGCCAGCGGCATGGCCGCGATGCATCTTGCGATCGCGACCCTGCTCAATGCCGGCGACCACATCGTCGCCTCCGCCTCGCTCTATGGCGGCACCATCAATCTGCTGGCGCACACGCTGCCGCGGTTCGGCATCACCACGACGTTCGTGAAGCCGCGTGCGCTCGACGAATTCCGTGCCGCGATCAAGCCGAACACCCGCCTCGTGATCGGCGAGACCATCGGCAATCCCGGCCTCGAAGTACTCGATATCCCCGCGGTGGCTCAAATCGCGCATGATGCGAAGATTCCGCTTCTGATCGACAATACGTTTGCGACGCCCTATCTGAGCCAGCCGATCGAGCTCGGCGCCGACATCGCGATGAACTCGGCGACCAAATGGATGGGCGGCCACGGCATCGCGATCGGCGGCGTGATCGTCGACGGCGGGCGGTTCGACTGGCGCGCCTCCGGCAAATTCCCGCAGCTCACCGAGCCCTATGCCGGCTATCACGGCATCGTCTTCGACGAGCAGTTCGGCAAGGCCGCCTTCATCATGCGCGCCCGCACCGAGGGCCTGCGCGATTTCGGCGCCTGCCTGTCGCCGACCAACGCGTTCCAGCTGCTGCAGGGCATCGAGACGCTCGGCGTCCGCATGGACCGCCACGTCAGCAACACCCATGCGGTGCTGGACGCCCTCGCCGCGAACAAGGCGGTCGACTGGGTGCTGCATCCCTCGCTGGAGACGCATCCGGATTACGCGCTCGCCAAGAAGCTGTTGCCGCGCGGCGCCGGCTCGATCGTCAGCTTCGGCATCAAGGGCGGCCGCGCCGCCGGCAAGAAGTTCATCGAGTCCTTGAAGCTGATCAGCCATCTCGCCAATGTCGGCGACGCCAAGACGCTGGTGATCCATCCCGCCAGCACCACGCATCAGCAGATGGACGCCGAGCAGCTCAAGGCCGCCGGCATCGGCGAGGAGCTGGTGCGGCTGTCGGTCGGCATCGAAACCGCGCAGGATATCATCGACGATCTCGGCCAGGCGCTGCGCGCCTCGCAAAGGACTTGAGCGCCATGCAGCTTTCCGTGAACGGATCAGACACCTTCATCGCGACCGGCGGCAAGCCGTTCGATCCGTCGCTGCCGGCGGTGGTGATGATCCACGGCGCCGGCTTCGATTCCTCGACCTGGGCGCTGCACAGCCGCTGGTTCGCCCATCATGGCCATTCCGTGCTGGCGCCGGATCTGCCGGGCCACGGCCGCTCCGCCGGCCAGCCGCTCCCGACCATCGCCGAGATGGCCGACTGGATCGCGGCGCTGATCACGGCAGCCGGCGCGTCGAAAGCGCGGCTGATCGGCCATTCGATGGGCTCGCTGATCGCGATCGAGACCTCGGCGCGGCATCCCGACAAAGTTTCAGGCCTCGCGCTGATCGGCACCGCCGCGACCATGACGGTCGGCCCCGATCTGTTGAAGGCCGCCGAGGCCAATGACGTCGCTGCGATCGACATGGTCTCGATCTGGGGCCTCGGCTTCAAGGCCGAGCTCGGCGGCAGCCTCGCGCCGGGCCTGTGGATGCATCAGGGCGCGCAGCGGGTGCTGCAGGAGGCGAAGCCCGGCGTGCTCTACAACGACCTCAACGCCTGCAACGCCTACCAGAACGCGCTCACTGCTGCGGCCGCGGTCAAGGTGCCCGCGACCTTCGTGCTCGGCGAACGCGACATGATGACCCCGGCCAAGGCCGGCAAGACACTCGCCGCCGCGACGCCGAACGCCCGCACCGTCGTGCTGTCGGGCGCCGGCCACATGATGATGGTCGAGACGCCCGACGAACTGCTGGCAGCGCTGCAGTAGCGGCGCGCAAGCTCCTCTTCCCTTCTCCCCTCATGTCCGCCGTAGCCTTGGCGAAGGCGGATGTGGGAGAAGGTGGCATAGGCGGCCAATGGCCGCCGTTTCTAAACAACGCCGACGCGCAGCGTCGGCTACGGCGGCGGATGAGGGGCTCTCTCCGCAGATGAGATCGGGGAGACAGAACCCTCACCCCGCTCCGATGCTCTTGCACTCGAACTGCCGTTTGCCGCTGCTACTGCCGGTGAGTTGGAGAACCTCCTTCGAAGGTGCGCGCCCCCAAAATATCGAAAACAACCCCATGCAAAGTAGCAGGGCGCCCGCCGGCGCGTGGAGAGGCAACTTGACATGTCGGGCAAATCAACGATATCTTCTATTATTCAGAATTTTTGCCAAACGTCATCGCATGCGCATCCGCGCGTGCGGATGCTGTCGCCGCCTCGAACCCTAGTGAACTCCCGAAGTCAGACTGGTAGGTCAAGGCTGCGCGCAGTCACGTGACCAGCAGGATCCAGGGAGTTCCGATTACAAGGAACACGGCGAGAAAGAAGAGCGTCACAAGCAGGCCAAGCCGATAGAGCTCCCGCTGTGCGAGATAGCCGCTGCTTACGAAGATGACGTTCTGGCTGCCACCCTGGGGCGTAATGACTGAGAAGTAACTGCTTGCAAACAGCAGAGCAAACGCCATCAACGGTGCGGGCACGCCTCCTCGGATGCCGACGTCAACAAAGACGCCGAGCAAAGCCAGCACCTGTGAAGTCTGACTGACAAACATGTAGTGAATTAACACGTACAGTGCGACCAGTATGACGTAGGTCATCTGCCACGAAAGGCCGACGATGTAGGACGCCAGCCGCTGGCCGACGTACCCCATAAATCCGAGTTCGTTGAGCTGCCCGCTCAAGGCAAACAGCACGGCAAGCCACAGAAACGCTTCGAGGGCCTCTCCGTGTTCTGCAATGTCTTTCAATCCTATGACATTTGACATGAGCAACATTCCGAGGCCAGCGAAAGCGACGCTGGTCGAATTCAGCTGCAACGAATCGCCAAATACCCAACCCAGGATCATGAATGCGAAGATTCCGGCCGTGATCCATTCATCGCGCTTGAGCGGACCAAGTGCCGCAAGCTCCTTCCGGGCAGCAACGGGTGCATCGGGTGTTTGGCCAATCCCTGGCGGGAAAATGCGCGCCACAAGCCAGGGAAGCAGCAAGAGCGCAATCAGCGCAGGCACTGCGGCCACGATCAGCCACTGGCCGAAGCCGATTTCTACCCCGAACCCCTTGACTATCTGGACCCCGAGCGGGTTGGCCGAGGTGGCGGTCATCCAAAGCGCAGACGAAACCGACAAGCTCGCCATCCCGCAGAACATGAGATAGCCGCCCAGTTTACGCCCCTCGGGCTCCTCCGGTCGCGAACCGGACCCGCTGGCGACCGACAGCACTATCGGGAATAGAACACCACCTCGCGCCGTGTTACTGGGAAAACCCGGAGCAATGATGGCGTCCGTTATGACGATACTGTAGGCAAGCCCGAGAGACGATTTGCCGAACAGACCGACCATGAACAGGCTGATCCGCCGCCCCAAGCCCGACTTCACCACGGCGAGCGCGACCAGGAAGGCAATCACGACCAGCAACACGCTGGCGTTGGCAAAGCCCGCAAAGGCCTTCGCCGGCGAAATAGTGCCGGTCAGGACCACCGCCGCGACAGCGAGCAGCGCGGATGGGAGCAACGGAAAAGAGCCGATCAGGACCGATGCGATCGCCGATGCAAACACGGCGAACAGGTGCCAGGCGGGCGGGGTCAATCCAGCCGGAACGGGTGTCAGCCAGATGCCGACCGCCAGCATGAACGGCAACGCCGGCTTCAGGAATGTGAGGGGGCGTTTCATGGCTTGGACGTTCCTGCGCCGGGCTCACTTGGTGTTGAAAGAAATCGGACCTTGCCGCTGAGCCCCATCGACTGGCCCTGAACGACACCGTCTTCGTTTTCCAGAAGAAAGCGCCAGGAGAATTCGTAGGTGCCCGTCGCACCCTTGTACCGACCGCTGCCGCCCACAAATGTCCCGACGATGCGATTGCCTGCCGGGGTGGTTTCGCCGCGAAGCTCGCTATAGACGTGATTGTCTGTGTCATCCGTCCAGACAGCCCGTCCTGTCAGGCCGGTAGCGCTGTCGTTGAGTACGATGGCCTCGGCGCGGAAGCCCAGCGCAGGACGTGAGGACCCGTAGAGCATGAGTGATCCTCTGTAATCGGCAACCGAAGCTCGTCGATCGCCACCGAGTCCAATGTCGCGGCGGCTGCCAGCCGCGGTCCACGTTCCGCTGAACTCGTGCCACTCGGAATCTTCGGAGGCAGCTTGCACCGGCGACACAGCGCCAGCTCCCGCAAGTATTAGCGCTACGAAAAGAAGAGATGATCTTTGCCAGCCATCGCGCCGGAGCCACGGTGCAGCGCGGAAGCTGCGGCCGCTCATCATCAGACAACCGCACCAGAGCGCAGCGAAAAGAAACATATTTCGCCTCCGCGTATACTTAGGGCCGGATACCTGCACGGAATTGAAATCCCGCCTTGACATGGATCAATCGATGTCAGGCGCAGAGTGCGCAGCACCTAAACGGAGCCGAGAAGGCCAACGGGAGATGATTTCATGTCAGACGCCTCAGCGCCTCGACGCGTACTGGATCCGATGGAACGAATCTCGGAGACCTTATTCGGTCTGATTATGGCACTTACCTTCATCTGCTCCCTGAGTATCGCATCGGGTGCTGGCATCAACATCGTACGATGCTGCTGGGAGCGCTAGGCTGCAATCTGGCCTGGGGTATTGTTGACGGCGGTCTTTATCTTCTGGCTCGTATCAATGACCGGGGTAACAAGGCTCTCACGCTTCGCGCAATCAGGCAGGCGCCCGATCCCGAAACAGCGCAGCGCATCATCTCAGATGCATTGCCGCCTCAATTGGCGGCAATCCTACCTCTGGACCGACTGGAAGTCCTTCGGAAAACTTTGCAGCAATTGCCTGAACCGTTCCTTGGTCCAAGGCTGACGAAGCGCGACTGGACGGGAGCGCTGGGCCTTTGCTTGTTGAGTTTCTTTTCGATCTTCCCGCTGACAATTCCGTTCGTGTTGCTGCGCGACCCCAGATTAGCCTTGCATGTGACCTACGTTGTCGCCATCGTGATGCTGTTCTGCTGCGGTTACGCATTTGGAGTCCGTAGCGGGTTGCGGCCCTGGATGGCAGGGCTGTCGATGGTGGCTATGGGGAGTGCACTGGTTGGCGTCGCGGTAGCTCTTGGAGGGTAAGCGACAGTGCGGCAGCGAAAAGACGCAACACGTGGTCGCTCGATCACAGGGGTGGTCGCGCTATGGCTTTTGCTTTCGACCAGCGATCTCGCTTTTGCCCAAGCCCCCAACCCAACCGGAGCAATCGGCCTTGGTAATCGCGGATGGTCGGCGGCCGACACCAACCACACGACGTCTGCGAACGAACTGGAATTCAGCGCCCGCGCGGGACTTGCGTCCGACTACATCTATCGCGGCGTGACATTGTCCAATCACGGACCTGCAGTCGGCGCCGCCCTGGAAGCAAGATGGGGCCAGCTATATGCCGGCACAACGGTCGCCACCGTCAACCTGCCGACACAACCAGCCGCCGAGTTCACCTACACCGCTGGTATCCGTCCGACATTCGCAACCATCGATTTCGATTTTGGCGTGACCTATTTCGCCTATCCCGGAGAAAGACTTCCCGGCGAAACCAACGGAATCAATTATTGGGAGACGGTTATCCGCGGTGACCGGAAAATCAGCGAACAAGTCCGCCTTGCCGCAGGCTACGCCTATTCGCCGAACGTCTCGAACACCGGGGCTTGGAGCCAATATGTGGCAGGTGGCGTCGGCTATGATGTGCCGAGCCAATTGCTGCCGCACGACGTCGCCATATCCTTCACAACCGCTGCCGGTTATTCCTGGTTCGGCAATCAAAGCCAGCAGCTCGGCGGATTCCCTTTACCTTCCTATCTCAATTGGCAGGCGGGCGTGACCTTCACCCACAAGGCTTTCAACTTCGACCTGCGCTACTACGACACCAATCTGACGAAGGAAAACTGCTTTGTCTTTACCGGCGATCCAAACGCGCAGCCAGGCGGTCGTGTAAACCTCTCCACCAACCCGGATGGCCTGACCTCGAACTGGTGCGGCGCGACGTTTGTCGCCAAGGTCTGGTTTGCATTGAACTAGTCAGGAACTTTGGGGCTTAGGGTTGTTGCCGGGCCGCCCGGCCCGCATGCCGAGTTGCGAATGAAGTCTCTATCCGCGGAGACGGACCCCTCACCCGCTTCACTGCTTCGCCGGCTTCCTCCCGATCGGATGGATCTCGATCGCGCGCAGGCGGCCGAGGCGGAGCACGTTCATCGACAGGGTCCGGTCGATCCGGCTGTGGTCGAGCGCGCGGATCAGATCGTCGACGCCGTTGATCTCGATGCCGTCGAGCCTGATCACGACGTCGCCGGGCAGCAGCGCGGCGCGCGCGGCCGGGCTGTCCGGCTCGATCTGCATCAAGAGCGCGCCCATCTTGTTCTCGACACCGGCCAGCACCGCGTGGCGCCGCGGCACCGGCGCGGTCTGGCCGGCGACGCCGATATAGGCGCGGCGGACATAGCCATGGCGGATGATCTCCGACAGGACGAACTGCGCGGTGTTGCTGGCGACCGCAAAGCAGATGCCCTGCGCGCCGTTGATGATTGCGGTGTTGATGCCGATCACCTCGCCCTTCGACGACACCAGCGGCCCGCCGGAATTGCCGGGGTTGAGCGCGGCATCGGTCTGGATCACGTCCTCGATGGTGCGCCCGCTCACCGAGCGGATCGAACGTCCGAGCGCCGACACCACGCCGGCGGTGACGGTCGATTCGAAGCCGAGCGGATTGCCGATCGCGACCACGAGCTGGCCGCGCCGCAGCGTCTTGGAGTTGCCGAGCGACGCGTAAGGCAGATCGCGCGCGCCATCGGCCCGCAGCAGCGCGAGATCGGTGTCGGGATCGACGCCGAGCACATGGGCGTCGGTGACGAAGCCCTCGGTGTCGCGCAGGCGGATCTCCTTCGACGATCCGACCACATGGCTGTTGGTCAGCACGAAGCCATCGGGCGAGATCACGATGCCCGAGCCGAGCGCGCCGCGCTCGCGCGCGTTGCGCAGCTTCGGCCCGGTCTCGACCCGGACCACGGCCGGGCCGACGCGGTCGGTGACGTCGATCACGGCATTCGAATAGGCATCCAGCAAAGCCCGGTCGTTATCCTGGGCAGCATCGGCCGTTCGCGGTGACGGCGTGTCACCGGCGGTATCTGAGGTAATATCCAGCATGGCGAGAATCCTTTGGTCTCCTCAGATGGTGACCGGCTCCCCACGCCGCAAGTGGTTACGCCCTGCACCTGCCCGGATGGCTAGGGCTGCGTCTCTGACGCGCGATTGACTCAGTGTCATTCCGGGGCTCGCGAAGCGAGAACCCGGAATCTCGATGCACGACCTCTGGATTCCCCGATGCGCGATTGCGCATCTGAGGTTCGCGACTTCGTCGCGCCCCGGAATGACGGAATGGACTGTCAAGTCACGGACACAACGCTAGGTCGCCCGTCGCAGCGTGCCGCCGCGCGCCCTGACCGGATCGAGCAGCGACCAGTCGCCCTCCGGCAGCACATGGCCTTTCGGGAACGGCGCGCGCAGCTCGAGGCCGAGCGAGCGCAGCACGCGGTCGTCGCGGTAGTAGCATTGCAGCACCACGCGGACGAGCGTCGCCGCGGCAGCACCGCCACGGCTACGAAACTCCCGCGCCACCGCATCGCGCCCGGCATCGTCGAGCTCGGCGAGCGGCTTGCCCGCGAGATCAGCCAGATGATCCAGCGCCTGCGCGACCAGCGCGGTGTCGCGGCCGAGCGTCGCCAGCATGTCGGCCTGGATCGCGGCATCATCCGCACCCGGCACCTTGTACTCGTCACTTTCGGGAACGATCATCGCGGCGACGGTGCGCAGATCGGCGCGCTGGGCTGCGGTCAGTTGTTTTGCATCGGACATGGACGGTCTCAGTCGAACAGGTTGGCGAGGCGCTGCTTCATCTGGTCGGCGATGTAGAGCGCAAGGGCCTGGATGGTGGAGGTCGGGTTCACGCCGCCCGAGGTGACGAAGATGCTGCCGTCGACGATGAAGAGGTTCTTCACGTCGTGCGAGCGGCCCCATTCGTTGACCACGGAGCGCGCCGGATCGGTGCCCATCCGCGCGGTGCCGAGCAGATGCCAGCCGCCCCACGGGATCGGATCGTTGATGCAGATGTCGGTGGCGCCGGCGGCCTCGAGAATCTCCCGGCCGCGCGCCAGCCCGTGATCCATCATCTTCCGGCTGTTCGCGCTGATCGTGTAGTCGATCTTCGGCGCCGGGATGCCGTGGCTGTCCTTCAACACGGGATCGAGCGTGACGCGGTTGTGCTCCTCCGGCAGATCCTCGCAGATCGCCGATACCGCGAGACGATGGCCGTTGAGCTTGCGGAACACGCGGTGATGATCCTTGCCCCAGGGCAGGATGCCCTTCTGCTCGCTCGCGACCGCCTCGAACACCGGCCCGGCGCCGCGGCCGAACTGGATGCCGTAGCCGCGGACGAAGCCGCGCGACAGATCGGTGTCGTAGAACTCCTTGCTCCACAGGCAGGTCGGCGGCGCGCGGTTGCTGTCGGTCGGCTCCTTCACGAAGCCGTAGATCTGCGCGTAGGGGTGGAACATCAGGTTCTTGCCGACCAGGCCCGACGAGTTGGCGAGGCCATTCGGGAATTTGCCTGACACCGAATTGAGCAGCAGCCGCGGCGTGCCGACACCGTTGCAGGCGATGATGACGACCTCGGCCGGCTGAAACTGCTCGACGCCGTCCTTGTCGTAGTAGACCACGCCGGAGGCCATGCCGTGCTCGTTGGTCAGGATCTCGCGCACCCGGCAATGGGTCTTGAGCTCGACCCCGGCGCGGACCGCGTGCGGCCAGTAGGTGATGTCGGTCGAGGCCTTGGCACCCTGCGCGCAGGCCGGCGTGCAGTGGCCGAGATTGATGCAGCGCGCCCTGCCCTCGTAATCCATCGTCGCCACGGTCGTGTCCGACGGCCACCAGTGCCAGCCGAGCTTGTTCATGGCCTTGCCGATCAGCGGGCCGGATAGCCCGAGCGGCTGCTGCGGCATCGGCGGGTGGCTCAGCGGCGACAGCGGATCGCCCGACAGGCCCGAGACGCCCATCATCCGATCGTTCTCCTCGAAGAACGGGGTGAGCGCGTCGTAGTCGATCGGCCAGTCATCGGCGACGCCGTCGAGCGTCTTCACCTTGAAGTCGGACGGATGCAGCCGCGGCCAGTGCGCGGTGTACATCACCGTCGAGCCGCCGACGGCGTTGAAGTTGACGACCTTGATCGGCGAATTGTCGTCGTTGATCGGATAGTCCTCGGGCCGCTTGCGGACGTTCGGGCTGGACGACCACTCGCCGTAGAACTTCGCCTCCCAGTCGCGCCCGGTGCTCGGATATTCGGCCGGATTCATCCAGCCGCCCTGATCGAGGCAGAGGATATGCATCTTGGTATCGGCGAGGCTCCAGGCCACCGCGGCGCCGGAGGCGCCGGCGCCGATGATCAGGACGTCAACGGGATCGTTCTTCATTCTTGTTCCTTGATCTCAGATGACCCCGTCATTCCGGGATGGTCCGAAGGACCAGACCCGGAATCTCGAGATTCCGGGTTCGATGCTCTGCATCGCCCCGGAATGACAACCCCACAACTTCAATTGACGATTCTCACCGGCAAGCTTCGTATACCGCGGATGAAATTGGAATAGAGCCTTTGCGGCGGACCCATCAGCTCAAAACGCAGATCGCGCGCCAGAACCTCCTCCCAGAGGATGCGCAGCTGCTGCTCGGCGAGGCGATCGCCGACGCAGCGGTGGACGCCGGCGCCGAAGGCGAGATGCTGGCGCGGCTTGGCGCGGTCGATGATGAATTCATCGGCACGCTCGATCTTGTCCTCGTCGCGGTTGCCGGAGATGTACCACATCACGACCTTGTCGCCCTTCTTGATCCGGCGGCCGGCAAGCTCGACGTCGTTGCGTGCGGTGCGGCGCATGTGCAGCACCGGCGTGTGGTAGCGGATGGTCTCGGACACCAGGTTCGGGATCAGCTCCGGCCTCGCGCGGACCAGCTCGAACTGCTCCGGGTTCTCGTACAGCGCCATCAGCCCGGCCGACATTGAGTTGCGCGTGGTGTCGTTGCCGCCGACGATCAACAGCCCGATCGTGCCGATGAACTCGCGCGGCTCCAGATTCCGCGTCGCGTCCGAATGCGCCAGCATCGAGATCAAATCGAAGGTCGGCGGCGCATCGGCCCGCGCCTCCCACAGCTTGCGGAAATATTCTCCCATCTTGACCAGTTCGGCGGTGCGTTCAGCCTCCGAACGCACCACCGAATCGGGGGATTCGACGTTGGCGATCGCAACATCCGACCACCAGGTCAGCTTGGCGCGGTCTTCAGGGGGGAAATCGAACAGCGTCGCCAGCATCATGTTGGTGAGGTCGACCGAGACCCGCTCGGCCCAGTCGAAGGTCTCGTTGCGCGGCAGCGCATCGAGTACGGCTGCGGTGCGCTTGCGGATCAGGGCGTCGAAATTGGCGAGGTTCGACGGCGCTACGATCGGCGCCACCGTGCGGCGCTGCGCGGTGTGGCCGGGCGGATCCATGCGGATGAAGCTCGGCCGCTCCTGCCCCTTCGGCTGGTCCGTGACCTGGATACCGCCAAGCTCGGAGGCCGACGAATAGTTCTGGTGATCCAGCTCGACCGCGAAGATGTCGTCATAGCGCGTCACCGACCAGTAGGGGCCGTAGGCCGACGCCTCGCAATAATGCACGGGATCGTCGCGGCGGAGTTGCGCGAACAGCGGCCGCCAGGTGTCGTCCTGATAAAGCCGGGGATTGCTGACGTCTATGGACGTCGGCCTGCGCAGCGCCTCTCCCATCGCTTCACTCCCGTTAGGTTCCGTCGCCGCTTGGCGGGCGATCGTCGTGTCGGGCCGACGATAGAGGGAATCCCGCAGCCGAGTAAAGCCGCGGGGCGGACAGTCCGCCGCGCGGAATGCGCGCGGGCCGACGCACCCGGCAAATCCCGATAGCTGCCCCGCTCCGCGATGTTTGTCGGCAGCAGGAAGACCGGCTAGCCTTGCGGGCAATCAATCCATCGGGGAGCAACGACAGGTGGCCGAATTGCGCCAGGACAACACCGCCCAGACGGCTGCGCTGGACTACGACGTCATCATCATCGGCGCCGGCCTGTCCGGCATGTACCAGCTCTACCGGCTGCGCGAGCTTGGTCTCAGCGCGCGCGTGTTCGAGGCCGGCACCGGCGTCGGCGGCACCTGGTACTGGAACCGCTATCCCGGCGCACGTTTCGATTCCGAGAGCTATTCCTATGGCTACTCGTTCTCGAAGGAGCTGCTCGAGGAATGGGAGTGGTCGGAGCATTTCGCCGGCCAGCCCGAGACCTTGCGCTACTGCAACTATGTCGCCGACAAGTTCGACCTGCGCCGCGACATCCAGTTCGAGAGCCGCGTCACGTCCGCGATCTACCAGGACGACACGCGAAGCTGGCGGGTCACACTCGAAAGTGGCGCGCAGCACTCCTGCCGCTTCCTGATCACCGCGATCGGCCCGTTGTCGACGCCGACCCTGCCGCGCATCGAGGGCCGCGACGATTTCAGGGGCCAATCGTTCCACACCGCGCGCTGGCCGAAGGAGAACGTGGATTTCACCGGCAAGCGCGTCGCCGTGATCGGCACCGGCGCGACCGGCATCCAGACCATCCAGACCATCGCCGGCGAGGTCGGGCATCTCACCGTGTTCCAGCGCACCGCCAACTGGGCGGCGCCGCTGCACAACGGCAAGATCGACGCCGAGACGCAAGCCATGATCAAGGCCGGCTATCCCGAGATCTTCGCGCGCTGCAAGGAGACCTTCGCCTGCTTCGTGCATACGCCCGATCCGCGCGGCGCGTTCGAGGTGAGCGAGGCGGAGCGCGAGGCGTTCTACGAGAAGCTCTATGGCGAGCGCGGCTTCGGCATCTGGCAGGGCAACTTCAAGGACATCCTGATCGACCGCGCGGCGAATGCCACGATCAGCGATTTCGTCGCGCGCAAGATCCGTCAGCGCGTGAAGAACCAGGCGGTCGCCGAGATGCTGATCCCGAAGAACCACGGCTTCGGCACGCGGCGGCTGCCGCTCGAGACCTTCTATTACGAGGTCTACAACCGCGACAATGTCGAGCTGGTCGATATCAAGGAGACGCCGATCGAGCGGATCACGCCCGAGGGCATCCGGACGACCGACAAGGACTACGCCTTCGACATCATCATCTACGCCACCGGCTTCGATGCCATCACCGGCAGCTTCGACAAGATCGATTTCCGCGGCGCGCACGGTGCGCGGCTGAAGGAGAAATGGACGCACGGCCCGGAAACCTATCTCGGGCTGATGGTCGACGGCTTCCCCAACATGATGATGCTGATGGGCCCGCACACCGCGCTCGGCAACATCCCGCGCAGCATCGAATACAGCGTGGATTGGGTCACCGGGCTGATCCGCTTTGCGCAGGAGAGAGGCCTGACCTTCCTCGACGCCACGCCCGAAGGCACCGCCGACTGGACCGAGCATGTCAAGGCGCTCGGCGTCGGCCTGCTCTCAAACGAGGTCGATTCCTGGATGACCGGCATCAACCGCAACGTCGAGGGCAAGCAAACCCGCATCGTCGCCCGCTACAGCGGCAGCGCCCCGGCATATCGCGCGCGATGCGACGAGGTGGCGGCGAAGGGGTATGCGGAGTTGCGGTTGGGGTAACTCTCTCAATGACGCGAGACGCCCGCCCACCCGCCGCCGTCGTCCCGGCGAAAGCCGGGACCCATAACCACAGGGTTGGGTTGTTGAAGGAGGCTATGGCCCCAGCACCGTGCAACAATGACCATCGGTGGTTATGGGTCCCGGCCTTCGCCGGGACGACACCGAGTTTGATGCACGATCTAACTCGCCCTACGCCACCCTACCACGCATCGATGCACGGCCGCTTGCGGTGGGTCCGCGGCTCAGCTTTCGGCACCGAGCGCAGGCCGGCCATGATCCAGTGCCGGGTGTCGGCGGGATCGATCACCTCGTCGATCTCGAGCACCGAGGCGATCGAGACCGCCTTGCCGTTGGCGTAGAGCTCGGCGACCTTGGTCTGGAAATACTTCTCGCGCTCGACCGGGTCCTCGATCGCCTCCATCTCCTTGCGGAAGCCGAGGCGGACATAGCCTTCGAGACCCATGCCGCCGAACTCGCCGGTCGGCCACGCCACCGTGAAGAACGAGGCGTGGAAGCCGCCGCCGATCATCGACTGTGCGCCGAGGCCATAGCCCTTGCGCAGCACGATGCCGAACAGCGGCACCGTGATGCTCGCGCCGGTGACGAACATCCGCGCGACGTGGCGCACGATCGCGGTCTTCTCTGCCTCGGGGCCGACCATGAAGCCCGGCGTGTCGCAGAGCGAGACGATCGGAATGTCGAAGGCGTCGCACAGCTGCATGAAGCGCGCGGCCTTGTCGCCGGCAGGTGCGTCGATCGCCCCGCCGAGATGCTTTGGATTGTTGGCGATCAGGCCGAACGGCTTGCCCTCGATGCGGATGAAGGCGGTGATCATGCCGACGCCGAAATCGCGCCGGATCTCCAGCACCGAGCCTTCGTCGGCGATCAGGTCGATCACGTTGCGGATGTCGTAGACCCGCAGGCGATTTTCCGGGATCGCACGGCGCAGCAGCCGCTGGTCCGGCGCCTTCCAGTCCTGCACCGCGCCCTGGAAGTAGGACAGATATTTCTGTGCCACCGTGGTCGCCTCGGCCTCGTCCTCGACCAGGATGTCGATCACGCCGTTCGGCGACTGGAACGAGACCGGGCCGACCTCGGCCGGATGGTAGACGCCGAGCCCGCCGCCCTCGATCATCGCCGGACCGCCCATGCCGATCGACGCATTTTTGGTGGCGATGATGACATCGCAGACGCCGAGCATCGCGGCATTGCCGGCGAAGCAATAGCCGGAGACCACGCCGACCACGGGCACCAGTCCGGAGAGTTTTGCGAACTGCACGAAGGACGGGCCGTCGAGGCCGGTCATGCCGAGCCGGTCGGTATCGCCGGGACGACCGCCGCCGCCCTCGGCGTAGAACACCAGCGGCATGCGCCACTGCTCGGCGAGGCCGAGCATGCGGTCGATCTTCTTGTGGTTCATATGGCCCTGGGTGCCGGCGAGCACGGTGTAGTCGTACGAGATCACCATGCAGCGCGCGCCGTCGGCGCCGAAATCCTTGGCGTTGACGGTGGCGACGCCTGATATCAGGCCGTCGGCCGGCGTGTTCTTGATGAGATCTTCGACCTTGCGGCGGCGGCGCTGCGCCGCGATCGCGAGCGACCCGTATTCGACGAACGAGCCCTCATCGACCAGCTGCGCGATGTTCTCGCGCGCGGTGCGCTGGTTGGTCTTCCGGCGGCGCTCGACCGAGGCCGGGCGGTTCTCGTCCAGTGTGATCGCCTTGCGCGCGATCAGCTCGGCGAGATCAGGCCGGATGTGATCGAGATCGATCGCGGCCTCCTCCGCCGCGTGATGGCCGTCGACCTCGGCAGGCTCGAAGAACAGGATCGGCTCGCCATGCATCAGGGTGACGCCGATGCCGCCCGCGATCCTGGTCACCCGGCCGCCATGCGGCGCCGTGACCAGATGCTCCATCTTCATCGATTCCAGCACCGCGATCTGCTGGCCGGGCCGAACCAGATCGCCCTCCGCGACCTCGATCGCCACGATCGTGCCCTGCAGCGGCGCCGGCACCGGGAGCGATCCCTCGGGCGCTGCTTCGGCAGCAACGGCCTTGGTCGCAGCCGCCTCGCTCACTTCGATCAAGGGTGCGGCGAGATCCTGCGCCGCGCCGACCAGCGCCGCAACATGGGTATCGATGAAGTTGGTGCTGATCTTGTTCCGGCCAAAGCTCTGGTGCGCCAGAATGGCGCCGAGGAACGGGATGTTGGTGGCGACGCCGCCGATCCGGAATTCGCGCAAGGCGCGCGATGCCTTGTGCACCACGTCGGTCCACTTTGGGCTCGGCGAATGCACGATGACTTTTGCCAGCAGCGAGTCGAACGCGGCAGAGGTCCGGTAACCGGAATAGCCGAACGTATCGACGCGAACGCCGGGGCCGGACGGCAGGTCGAACACACTGAGCGTGCCGCCGGTTGGCTTTGTGATGCCCTTCTCGTCCATCACCTCCATGTTGACGCGAAGCTGCATCGCATAGCCGCGCGGCAGCGGCACGGTGGCCTGCGCCAGCCCAAGCGAAGCGAGCGTGGCGCCGGCGGCGACCGCGAGCTGCGCGCGCACGAGGTCGACGCCGAGCACCTCCTCGGTGACGGTGTGCTCGACCTGCAGTCGCGGATTGGCCTCGATGAAGGCGAAGGCACCCTCACCTTCGCCGGCTTCGTCATCGACCAGGAATTCGAAGGTGCCGAGGTTGTCGTAGCGCGCAGCCGTGGCAAGCTGCTTCGCCGCCTCGATGATGCGCGCGCGCATTCCCTCGCTCAGCGACGGGCTCGGCGCCACCTCGATGAGCTTCTGGTTGCGGCGCTGGATGGTGCATTCGCGCTCCCAGAGATGGCTGATGACGCCGTGACGGTCGCCGATGATCTGCACCTCGATATGGCGCGCCTTGCGGATCAGCCGTTCGACATAAACCGCATCGTTGCCGAACGCCGCCTTGGCCTCCGACTGGCAGCGCGCATAGGCCTCGTCGAGCTTGGCGGCATCCTCGACCACCCGCATGCCGCGCCCACCGCCGCCGGCGATCGCCTTGATCATCACGGCGGCGCCGGCGCCGAGCGCGGCGAAGAACGTCTTTGCCTCGTCGAGACTGGTCGCGCCTGATGTGCCGGCAATGATCGGGACGCCGCATTTTTTCGCCAGCGCCTTTGCCTTGGCCTTGTCGCCGAACAGATCGAGCGCCTCTGGCGACGGGCCGACGAAGGTGATCTTCTCCTCGGCACAGCGCCGCGCCAATTGGGTGTTCTCGCTGAGGAAGCCGTAGCCTGGATGCAACGCGTCGCAGCCCGCGGCCTTGGCCGCCGCAACCACCGCCTCGATGTCGAGATAGGCCCGCGCGCCGCGGCCGGGGATCTCGCGCGCCTCGTCGGCGGATCGGACATGCAGCGAGGCGGCATCGTCGGCGGGATAGATCGCGACGGTCGCGATGCCGCTGTCGGCAGCGGCGCGGGCAATCCGGATCGCGATCTCACCGCGGTTGGCAATCAGCAATTTTTTGAAGGACATGATCGGTTCCGTAAGTTTGCTCACCTCGCCCCGCTTGCGGGGAGAGGTCGAAATTTGCGCGCAGCGCGAATTTCGGGTGAGGGGGACTCTCCGCGAGCTCGCCTGCGGAGACTCCCCCTCACCCGAAGCCTACGCTTCGCTTCGGCTTCGACCTCTCCCTGCAAGCGCAGGGGTGTCCGGGGAATGATTCACTGTGTCGCGGTGCATGCTCGGCAGGACCGAGGCAAATCGGTCTTTTCTGATTGTCGAGACACAGAGGGCCGAGCATGCGATATCGCGGTAGCATTTTTGGAAGGCTGCTTGAACCGATCAATCGACGGCAGTTTCAGACGGTTGTGGATCGTCTGGACGGG
>NZ_JBUYWT010000014.1:0-182812 GCF_055264925.1 Bradyrhizobium sp. KZN70725 | reverse complement strand
AGTCGGGCGACAACGCGCGCCCAATCTTTGTTCACAAGCGATTCGTGTGCCATTCCATCTTGGAATCACAAGCGAAGCCAAGGCGCAAATCCTATTTTAGCGCCTATGGGCGAAAGCCGGGACCCATTACCACAGCCGCCTGTGACTAGAATTCGCTGTGGCCCCAGCTCGTTTCAGCAATCGACATTCGGGGTAATGGGTCCCGGCCTTCGCCGGGACGACAGTAGAGTTGGACGAGACATCACAGCCCGCCCATCTTGCAGACGTATTTCCACTCCTCCGCGGTCACCGGCTGCACCGAAAGCCGCGAATATTTGACCAGCGCCATGTCGGCGAGCTTCTTGTCCGCCTTGATCGCGGCCATCGTCACCGGCGTCTTCAGCGGCTTGTCGGCCTTGATGTCGACGCAGACGAACTTGCCGGTCTTGTCGGTCGGGTCGGGATAGGCTTCCTTGATGATTTCGGCGATGCCGACGATCTCCTTGCCCTCGTTGGAATGATAGAAGAACGCCTTGTCGCCCTTCTTCATGTTGACGAGATTCTGCCGTGCCGTGAAGTTGCGCACGCCGGTCCAGGCTTCGCCCTTCGCGCCCTTGGCGACCTGATGGTCCCACGACCAGACCGACGGTTCGGATTTCACCAGCCAGTAATTCATCGCAACTCACCCCGTTCGATTGCGCCGCAATCTACAGCGACGTCGATGCCCGCGACAAGCACGGGCACCCGATCCAGAGCGTTTTCAAGCGAAGCCTGTCCCGCACTTGATGCGGGATGGATGCCGGTTCGCGTGAAGAAAACGCGTCAAATCAAGAAGCGCGGCATTTACTGTTTCAAATAGCGATCGAAGAACTTGGCGATGTCGGTGAACGTCTCCTTCGTCTCGGGCGCGTCGACGTTGAACTGGTACTGCGCGTGCGACTGCCCCTCATAGACATTGAGATCGGCGATCACGCCGGCGCGGCGCAACTTGCGATGCGTGCGAACCGTGTTGCTGAGGAAGAGATCGCGCGTGCCCGATGTCAGGATGGTCGGTGGGAAGCCCTTGAAGTCACCATAGATCGGCGAAATGTAGGGGTTCTTCAGGCTGGTGCCGTTTGAATAAAGCCTGGCGGCGCGGCCGAGCCAGCCGTCCCAGGTCACCAGCACGTTGTCGACCCATTCATTGCTCGCGTAGCTGTCGCCGATCTTGTCGATATCGGACCATGGCGTGCCCGGCGCGATGGCGGCGGGCAGCGGCAGCTTCTCATCCTTCGCCCGCAACACCATCGCAAGCGTCATCGCCCCACCGGTTGAGGTGCCGAAGATGGCCAGCCGGCGGTGCTCGTGCGATTTCAGAACTTCCTTCCAGACCGCCATCGCGTCGTCCATCGCGGCCGGATAGGGGAAGTCCGGCGGCATCCGGTAGTCGACCGAGAGGACCTTGAAGCCGCCAAAGCCGGCCATCATGATGGCTTCCGGCAACGCGGCTTCGCCGGGGCCGAACACGTAACCACCGCCATGGACGTGGATCAGCAGGCGTCGCCTGTTCTCGAGCGCGATCTTGTTCGGGGTCACGATGTAGCAGTGCACGCCGGCAAGCCTGGTTTCCTCGACCTTGACGCCGAGCTTCGCCTTCAGCGCCGGAATACCCGCGATCAGAAGCTTGGCGCGGCGATCGATCAACTCCTTCCATTCCGCAGGGGTTTTGGGGTCGGCATTGAAATGCGGCGGATAGGGCGCGCCGATCATTGCCTGCATCTCGGCAGACACGTCGGCGGTTGGATTGCCGATCGATTTGAGCGGCGCGACCCGCTTGCCGTTGTCGGCATTGGCGGCGGCCTCGCTCTTGGCAAGGTCGTCGTAGGTGGCGGCCGTTTGGGCGTGGGCTATGGCGGATGAGGCGGTGAATGCGACGGCGAGGCTGATCGAAAGGATGGCGCGATGCGGTTGACGCATGGGTTTTCCCTTGGGATCCGTTTTTCGATTTGTTGGACCGGGATCCGACGGTTCGCCGCCACGCTAGTACGGCGCGCACGGATGGTGAAGCTCTGCCACGCGCGACCGTGACGTGCGCTACTCCGCCTTGAACGGCCGCGTCAGCAGGCCTTCGATCGCTGCGTCAATGGTCAGCCGGTCGCTCAGGATCGCGGCGACCGCGTTTGACACCGGCATGTCGACCTTCTGCGCAGCGGCGAGCTCGCACAGCACCGGCGCGGTGAACGCGCCTTCGGCGAGCTTGCCGATCGGCGCGGCTTCGCCGCGGCCGAGCGCGAGGCCGAGTGCGAAATTGCGCGATTGCGCGGTCGAGCAACTCAGCAGCAGATCGCCCAATCCCGACAGGCCGGAGAGTGTTTCGGCGCGGGCGCCGCAGGCGCGGCCCAATCTTGCGAGCTCGCTGAAGCCGCGCGTGGTCAGTGCGGCGAGCGCGGAGGCGCCGAGATTCTTGCCGACCACGATGCCGGCGGCGATCGCCAGCACGTTCTTGGCCGCGCCGCCGATCTCGACGCCGCGCACATCGGTGGTGTGATAGGGTCGGAAGGTCGCCGAGCCGAGCGCCTGGACGAGCGCGCGTGCCAGCGCTTCGTCCCTGGTGGCCAGCGTGACGGCGGTGGGCAGTCCGCGCGCGACGTCGTCGGCAAAGCTCGGCCCCGACAGGATCGCGGGGACCGCGCGCGGCGCGGCTTCCGCGATCACCTCGGTCATGAATTTATGCGTGCCGTGCTCGATGCCCTTGGCGCAGGCGATGACAGGCGTGTCGGGTTTGAGATGCGGCGCAAGATGCCCGACCGCCGCGCGCAGATGCTGCGCCGGTGTCACGGCCAGGATGATGTCGGCCTGTGCCGCGGCGGCGATGTCCGACGTCACGGCGATGCCGGGATGAAGCCGGACACCAGCCAGCCGCGGATTGACCCGCGTCGCCTGGATCTGCGCGGCATGCTCGGCATTGCGCGCATACAGCGTCACCTTGCGCCCGGCGCGCGCCGCGACATCGGCCAATGCCGTGCCCCAGGCGCCGGCACCGATCACGCTCACGGACATATGCGCCGGCATCAGGCGGGCCTGTCTTCGCTCCCTCTCCCCGCTCTTGCGGGGAGAGGGTTGGGGTGAGGGGCTTTATCCGCGAGCGAGCCGAGTGTTGAGACCTGTACCCCCTCACCCGGATTGCTGCGCAATCCGACCTCTCCCCGCAAGCGGGGCGAGGTGCGACGGTGCCTGATGCGCGCCCCGTCGTACATTGTTCAATATCCGGCGCGGCTGTTGGCGTGGCCGGCCGGCGCCTTGGCGTTGGCGTCGAGCAGCCAGCGCGCGCGCGGCGGCGCCTCCATCGTGTCGGTGAGGCCAAGCGCCATCCGCTCGGCGCCGGCCCAGGCGATCATCGCGCCATTGTCGGTGCAGAGCGCCGGCGGCGGGATGATCAGCGTGGTCTGCGCCTTCGCCGCGACCTCCTGCAGCGCGCTTCGAATCGCATGGTTGGCGGCGACGCCCCCGGCCGCGACCAGCGCGCGCGGCGTGCCGAACCGCTCCTGAAACAGCTTCAGGCCGACGCTCAGGCGGTCCGCGGTCGATTCCAGCACCGCGGCCTGGAAACTCGCGCAGAGATCGCTGACGTCCTGCGGCTCGAGCGGCTCCAGCCGGCTGGCTGCATTGCGCACCGCCGTCTTCAGTCCCGACAGCGAGAAATTCGCATCGGCGCGGCCGAGCATCGGACGTGGAAAGGCAAACCGCGTCGGGTCGCCGCCGGCGGCCGCGCGCTCGACCTCCGGTCCGCCGGGATAGGGCAGCGACAGCATCTTCGCCACCTTGTCGAACGCCTCGCCCATCGCGTCGTCGACCGTGGTGCCGAGCCGCACATATTCACCGACGCCGACCACGGCGACGATCTGGGTGTGTCCGCCCGAGGCCAGGAACAGGCAATAGGGAAACGCCAGCGCGCAGGTCAGCCGCGGCGTCAGCGCGTGCGCCTCGAGATGGTTCACCGCGATAAGCGGCGTATCGTGCACCATCGCGATCGCCTTCGCGGTGGTGAGACCGACGATCACGCCGCCGATCAGGCCGGGGCCCGCGGCTGCCGCGACCGCCGACAATTGTCCGTAGCCGACGCCGGCCTCCTTCATTGCAGTGGCGACGATGCCGTCGAGCAGGTCGACATGGGCGCGCGCCGCGATCTCCGGCACCACGCCGCCGAAGCGGGCGTGCTCGTCGGTCTGCGAGCGCACCACGTTGGAGAGGATTTTCGCCTGCCCGTCAGCCTGGCGCTCGACCACGGCGGCCGCGGTCTCATCGCAGGTGGTTTCGATCCCCAGCACCAGCATCGGTGGTTCGTGTCCCAATTTCGGTCCTTGTGCTACGAGCATAATCCGGACAGGCCGGAACCGGTGTCCGGCAAGATGATGCTCATCAAAACGTCCGCTCCGGGGTAGCATTGCGAGGTCTTAAAGTGCAATCGGTCGCCAACGTCCAATTTATACGGCTGGAGGCCTGAAACCCTGACAATCCTTGTCACACGACCGCATCCGGATAATGACGCGACGCTCGCGACGCTGCGCCAGCGCGGCTTTGACGCCCTGTCGGCGCCGGTGCTGCGCTTCGAGCCGGTGCCGTTCCGCGGCGACGACGATGCGGATTATGATGCTGTCATCCTGACCAGCGCCAATGCGCTGCGCGCGGTCGATCTCGCGACCAGCCCGCTGTTGCGGCTGCCGCTGTTCGCGGTCGGGGCACACACCGCCGATGCGGCGCGCGCCGCAGGCTTCGACAAGGTGATCGTGGCGAAGGGCGATGCAGTCTCGCTGCGCAAGCTCGTGCTCGCACGGGTCGACGCCGGCGAACTGCCGGCATCGGCGACGCTGCTCTATCTCGCCGGCGCCGACCTTTCGCGCGATCTTGCGGGCGAACTGGGCGAGCGCGGGCTCAGCGTCGTCACCCACACCACCTACCGGATGGCGCCGGTGGCCGGCTTCCCGAGGGAAGTCAGCGACGCCTTCATGGCGAACCGGATCACCGCGGTGCTGCACTATTCCCGCCGCAGCGCGCGGGCCTTTCTGGACACGGTGCGCGCCGACGGGATCGAGATTTCGGCGCTCGCTCTGCCGCAATGTTGCATCTCGGCGGCCGTCGCCGCGGTGCTCCATGACGCCGGCGCGACCAAGGTGGTGGTGGCGGCGCGGCCGGACGAAAATGCCCTGCTGGAGGCGCTCAGCCGCACCCTACGGCCTCGACCGGAATAATTCTTTCGTCTGACCATGATGTTAGGCAATGCTCGGTTATTCGGATCGTGCTCTAAGAACCTGGGCCGATTCTGGCGAGCGTTTTCAAGCGAAGTGGGGACCGGTTCGCGTTAAGAAAACGCGACCAAACAAAAGGACAAGAGCATGATCCAATTCAATCGGATCGCATCATGCTCTACAGTATGCGGCCAGTAGTTTTGAGGACCCCCGCGATGGCTGAAGAAAGGCCGGACGACCCAGGATCTTCGCCGGATTCCCGGCCCAAGCGCGCGCCGTCGACCATCGATCTTCAGGCGACCGAAATCTCCAGCGAACCGTCGAAGGCGGGGGGGACCGAGGAAGCCGCCAAGGAAGTCGCCAAGGAGGCCGACCAGGATGCCGGCAAGGCGTCCGCGGACGCGGCGACGCCTGAGGCCGAGCCCCAAGGCGACGCCGCAGCGCAAGCGGAGCCGCAGCCCGAGACCGCCTCCGCGGCGCCGGACGCCGAACCGGCGCGGCCGGTATCGCCCTGGGTGGTGGCTCCGATATCCGGCGCCGTCGCGGCGGCGCTGGTGATCGGGGTTGGCTGGCTGCTCGGCTGGCCCGTCGTGCAGCCGGTCCCGGCGCCGCTACCCAATGCCGCCATCGACCAGCTCGGCACGCGCCTGAGTGCGCTGGAATCGAAAGCCGGCAGGCCGGTCGCGGCGGCCGCCGATCCCGCGGCGACGGCGCGGCTGGAGGCGCTCGACAAATCGATCGCCGCACTGCGCACCGAACTCGCCGCGACGCGGGCGCAATCCGACAAGCTTGCGGCGGCGGTCAATGACGCGAAAGCCGCGCCGCGCGATGGCGCGGCTGCGGCTGATCTCTCCGGCATCACGGCGCGCATCGACAAGGTCGAAGGTGCGGTGAAGGCGCAGGGTGCTGCGATCGCGAGGCAGGACGGCAAGATCGCCGACACCAAGGCCGAGGCGAAGGCCGACGATGTGCCGCTGCGCCGCGTCGTCGCGGCATCGCTGCTCGACGTCGCGGTGCGTCACGGCGATCCCTATGCCTCCGCGCTCGAGGCCGCGAAGGCGCTGTCGGACGATGCCGAGGTGCTGAAGCCGCTCGAGACGTTTGCGAGGTCAGGCGTGCCGAGCCCGAACGCGCTGTGCCGCGAGCTGATCGAGATCGTGCCGAAACTTGCGCCGCCTCCGCCTGAGGCTGCGGCGGCCAGTGCCGGGCTGGTCGATCGTCTGAAGGCCGGTGCCTCCACGCTGATCCAGATCGAGCGGACCGACGGCACGGGGACCGATCGCGGCAGCATCGTCGCGCGCGTGACATCGGCTGCCTTGCATAATGACCTCGCATTGACCGAGCGTGAACTGAAGTCGCTGCCGCCGGCGGATCGCACGGCGGCACAAGCCTGGCTCGCCAAGGTGGACGCGCGTCGCGCCGCGCTCGACGCGTCGCGTAAATTTGCCGACAACGCCATGGCGGCGCTCGCCACGGTCAACCAGTAAGTCTTTGCAATAGGTCTTTGATGATCCGGATCATTCTGTTCCTGCTGCTGATCGCGCTCGCTGCAGCGGGTGCGGCCTGGTTGGCCGATCAGCCCGGCGATCTCGTGCTGAACTGGGGCGGCTTGCGCTTCACGTCCAAGCAGCCGATGTATCTGCTCGGCCTCGTCGTCGTCGTCGCGATGGTCGCCGGCGTGATCCTGCGCGGGCTCTGGAAGATTCCCTCGCACATCCGCCGTGGCCGGCGCGAGCGGCGTCACGCCCGCGGCCGCCACGCCATCACGCAAGGCCTGCTTGCGATCGGGCATGGCGATTCTTCGGCGGCGCGCGCGCATGCCGAAGTGGCGCGGCGCCACGCCGGAGGCGATCCGCTGGCACTGCTGCTGCACGCGCAATCGGCGCAGCTCGACGGCGACCGCGACGGCGCGCAGCGCGCCTTCCGTGCCATGGCCGAGCGCGAGGACACGCGGCTGCTTGGATTGCGCGGTCTGTTCATCGAGGCGCAGCGCGCCGACGATCCGGTGGCGGCCGTGATGATCGCCGAGGAAGCGCTGAAGATGTCGCCGTCGTCGTCATGGGCCTCGCATGCGGTGCTCGGCTTCTGCTGCGCCAAGGGCGATTGGGCCGGCGCGCTGTCGATCATCGACAACAACCAGAGTGCCGGATTGATCGACAAGGCGACCTATCGGCGGCAGCGCGGCGTGCTGCTGACGGCGCGTGCGCTGGAGTTCGAGACCGTCGATCGCGACCTGTCGCGCGCGAGCGCGATGGAGGCGGTCAAGCTGGCGCCGACGCTGATCCCGGCCGCCGTGCTCGCGGCGAAGTTCGAGAGCGAGGCGCATCAGGTGCGCCGCGCGATGCGCATCGTCGAGACCGCGTGGCTGGCGCAGCCGCATCCCGATCTCGCCGACGCCTATTCGCATGTGCGGCTCGGCGATTCCGCGCGCCAGCGCCTGGTGCGGGTCGAGACGCTGGCGGCGAAAAAACCTGGACATATCGAGGGCGCGCTGGCGATCGCGCGCGCCGCGATCGACGCGGCCGAGTTCGCCAAGGCGCGCGCGGCGCTGGAGCCGTTTGTCGCGGCGCCGACGCAACGCGTCGCGCTGTTGATGGCCGAGATCGAGCGCACCGAGCATGGCGACAGCGGCCGGGCGCGGGCCTGGACCCTGCGCGCCGTGCGCGCGCTGCACGATCCGGTCTGGACCGCCGACGGTTATGTGTCGGACCGCTGGCGTCCGGTCTCGCCGGTCACCGGCCGGCTCGACGCCTTCCAGTGGCAGACCCCGGTGGCGGCGCTGCCGTCCGACAAGGGCCATGCGATCGAGCCGTCGCCCTTCGAGGAGGCGATGCTGGCGCCGCGCCGGGTCGAGCCGCCAAAGGAAGTCGCCAGCGAGCCGGCGGACGCCAAGCCGGCCGAGCCGGTCGAGGTGAAGCAGGTCGAGGCGAAGCCAGTCGAGCTCAACCCCTTGGAGCCGGCCGCGCCGACGGTGCAGGATAACGCCCCGCTGCCGGCGGCCATCGAGGCCGGGCCCGCCCCGGCCTCGGCCGAACCCGCCGCGCCGGAACCGGCTCCCCCTCCAGCCGCCGAATCGGCGCCCCCGGCGCCGGCCCCCTTGTTCCGGTCCCGGACCGACCTGCCCAAGGCCGCACCGGCGCCCATTCCGGCCGTAATCCCGATCATCCGGGCCCCTGATGACCCCGGGGTCGACGAGGACGGTCCGGTCGACGAATTTGCGGAACAAATCGGCCCGCCCAAGGCCCAGGTGGGCGGTTGGCGCGGATTTCTGTCACGTTTGGGAAGCTAATTCGGGGTTAGGTTAACGGCTGTATGGTTCGATACCCGCGTTGTCCTTGCCAATCGGGGTCATGCCCGATATCAGGTGGCCGCGTGATCCGGCCGTTGCCGAACGGTTCGCCGCAATAGCTCAGTTGGTAGAGCACGTCATTCGTAATGACGGGGTCGGGGGTTCGAGTCCCTCTTGCGGCACCATTTCCCAGCCAGAAGTGAAGCTTGCTCCCAGCGCGCATCAAGGCGCCCGGATACGACTTGCTCAGAGCGTCGAACCCCTCGCTCGCGCCGGTAGACCAAGTTCTAGAGGCGCTATTTCAAGGGGTTGGGCAGATGCTTCCGAAAATCGCCCACGTGATCATCATAGGGCTCTCTGAAGAAGAGCGCGGCAAGCTCGATGAAAGCACCCGCAAGATACTTCACTTCAGCGATCCTTTCTGGGAATACAAATCGTACGGCTGCGACACCTTGCAGGAAGCCGCGGCGATCGCGAAAGACATGGCGCGAGTCGATATCGTTTATGTTGCGGGGGGAGCTGAGTCCGAATCCATACCGTACGAAAAGTTCGGTCTCGAACTTGACTACGAGATACTAGGGGAACTGATGGAAAATCATTCCAGCAAGCCGGTGGTCAGCTATGCGAGGCCTGATCGGCCGAACAAGCTCGCAACAGCGATCTTTGCGCTTTGGCGTGACCGCAGCAAGTCAACCTCAGCTTGACGGCATCGATGTTCTTCTCAACCGGGCTCGCTCGGGCCGCCCGCTGAAGCCTAGATCCGCACCCCACACAATCCGCTCATGATCGCGATCGCGACCAGCCCGCCTATCGCGAGCCCGGTTGCCCAGATCCGGTTGGCAACCGCCGTGGCAACGCCGTGCGCGATCAGGACGCCGCGTAATCCCGACGTGAGATGCGCGAGGACGAAGAAGACGCCGAGCGCGTAGTGCGGCACCAGGCGAATGCTCCAGGCGTCGTGGATCAGGCCGGTCGGTGCGCCCGACGCCCAGGCCCAGTTGGTGTCGATGTGGTGCACGGCGCGCGCCGAGACCAATGCGGAATTCAGATGGGTCACGATGAACGCCGCGAGGTAGACGCCGGAGCCGATCTGAAACACGCGGTATGCATCCGCAGGCGCCGAGCTCCAGCGCCAGGCGAGCCGCATCCCGACGGCGACCTGGAACAGCATCAATACGACGAGGATGGGCTCCACCACGGACGACCGATAGACGGTGCGCCCCGCCTTCATCACGGCGGCATGAACATCAGGTCCGAGCCAACCCAGCAGATGATTGGTGAGATGGAATGCGACGTAGAAAAGGATGATCGCTGCGGCGACGCCATGTGTCACGCGCCATTTGGCGATAGAGGGCGCAATCGCGGCTGATGGTGCCGCACGTTGCGCCTGCTCGCTGCCGAAAAGCACATAGAGGCACGCGACGAGCCAACCCGCGACCCAGACAATCTCGTCACTGACAGGGATGTGCAGCAAACCGAGGCCGACGCCGGTCAGCACGAACAAGGGCGGCGCAGCGATGCTGAGATAGGCGAGCCGCCGGGCGCGCAGCTCGAACGACGAAGGCTCGACCTTGGTCATCCGGTATGCGCAGGCAAGACCCAGCAAGGGCGCGGCGGTCGCGGCCAACAGGCAAAGCGCCGCCAGGGCCAGTCGCCCAAACGACATCGGACCAGCAGCGGGAGAGACCGCGAGATGAAATGCATCGAGCAGGAACGGATAGGCCATCGCTCCAGCCGCCGGGATCAGCCAGCGAAGCCTGTCGGCGGTCGTATTCGCCAAGCCATTGTCGGCGGGCCGCACGCGACCTTGTTCGAATGCACTCACTGGGTTTCTCCGGAGTTCGGGCGTCGTGAAGGAGAAGGCCAAACCGACGAGTCTATTCCCAAGGCATCATCGGAGCTGCGGCACGCAAGCTTGTGCTGGACGCTGGCGTGCACGGGCGACGGCGTTGCGCCGAGACCATGTCTCAAGGCCAGAACCTACAGCGATACGGTCCCACCGATAGGACCAAGTTCCAACCATCGGACTGAACCATGCCAAGGTTCCTTTTGGCGTGCCACAAAATCCAGTCCAAGGGTGAAGACAGATTCGCCTAGCGGATTCACGGGTTGATCTTGTAAGCAGGTTGCCATGCAAAACACGGCCAAATCGCGGGCCGGAAGCGGACAGGGCGAGCGGCCAGATTCGCGGATCGCCGTCTCTGCCTCGAAGCTCGCCACCGCCGATCTCAACAACCTCATGCGGGCACTTGAGATCGATGTCGTCGCGCTCACCGAAATGCTGATTCCCTCAGGCCATCGCGCCGAGATGGGGACGATCGATGCACCGGCGGTCCATTACACCATTAGTGGTAGGGGACGAATTTCGATCGGCGATGGGCCTTGGATGTCGCTCGAACCCCATCTCCTCATCATCAAGCCTCCGAGCACCCCGTTCGTAATCGAAGTCGACGGAACCAGCGGCCCGAAGAGGCTCATCTCCCGCGATTGCTGGAAGCAGCATGACAGCGTGTTGCGTATCGCAACACCGACCGAGCAGCCCGAGATCATCCAGATCTGCGGCTTCTTCAACGCATCCTTCGGACAATCCGTCGGGTTGTTTCGCGAATTGCGCGAGCCCGTGATCGAGAAGTTCGAGCCGACGGACAAGATCGACCTGAAGCTTCGCGAAGCGGTCGGGGAGCTTTGCGTGCAGGAAATCGGTATGGGCGCCATGACGGCGTCCCTGCTAAAGCAGGTCATCATCGCTCTGGTGAGGCGGTCGATGAAGTCCTCCCGCAGCTGGACTGATCGGTTTTCGATTCTCGCGGATCGGCAGATCACGCGTGCATTCGGCGATATGGTGGCGCGGCCGGGGGCCGCTCACACGGTTCAGAGCCTTGCGCATAGCGCGGGTCTGAGCCGGTCGGCATTCATGGCGAAGTTCTCGGAGATCTTTGGCCGTTCGCCGATGGCCATCCTTCGGGATCTCAGGATGCGGCAGGCGGCGCTCGATCTCACGACGACATCAGCCCCGGTCGATGTTGTGGCCTACAACGCCGGCTACGAAAGCCGGTCAAGTTTCGTGCGAGCATTCCGCAAAGCCTACAACGTTGATCCTAGCGAGTACCGGCTGCGCGTGAAGAACGCTGGGAGTGATAAGGGCACTTGAGCCAAGTACCGCCTCCGAGGCACCTCTCCCGTCAAGTGTGCGATCTGGATGGGCGTGCCAATAGCGACTCCGCTCATCGATTGAAACTGTTCGTCGGGCTATCAGCGTTGGCTGAACTCGCTGCCCGACCGAAGAAAAAACTGGAAACAGCAAAGGCCGAAAGCAAGCCGCGTGGGCTCGTGCATACCCGACGCTGCGACCCAACCGGGCTCTTTCCCGTTCCCTAGCCAGATTCGCGCACACTCGGCGCACTGATCCTCGGCGTTGGCGAGCTCTGGAGTCCAGAATGCGTGTCCGCGCGTCCAGGAACGCCCGTCGCGGGTTTCATCGCGCCGGGACCAGTGGCAACGTGGCTTTAGGAAATGCGCCGCGTCGATGGCATCGATTCAATATCCAAGGTCATTGGAGCCATCGAGTTTCGCCTTCCGGTTTTCGTTCGTCTGAAAAGGAGTTCGGAAGATGATGAGCTGCCACACTCAGGCAGGTGCACGATGAAGGCAATCGTTGTGACGGACCAAGCGGCGGGAACGGCCGGAATGAAGCTGGTGGAGCGGCCCGAGCCGCAGGCCGCGATAAACGACGTCGTCGTTGAGATTCATGCGGCGGGATTCACCCGGGATGAGCTGACGTGGCCCCCGACTTGGACCGATCGCCGCGAGCGTGACCGAACACCGTCGATCCCTGGCCACGAGTTGGCTGGAGTGGTCACCGCCCTCGGCTATGGCACGGCGGGGCTGTCGGTGGGACAGCGGGTATTCGGTCTCGCGGACTGGTATCGCGACGGCACCTTGGCGGAATATGTGGCCATCGAGGCGCGCAACCTCGCGCCGCTGCCGGGCGATGTCGATTTCACGGTGGGCGCGGCCCTCGTGATGCCAGGCCTTACCGCGTGGCAGGGGCTGTTCGATCACGGCCGGCTTCGGGCGGGGCAGAGCGTCCTCGTGCACGGTGCCGCCGGCGTCGTCGGTTCGATGGCAACCCAGCTCGCACGTGAGGCCGGTGCTTACGTCATCGGTACCGGACGCGCTGCCGGCCGTCAGACGGCTCTCGACTTCGGCGCACAGGAGTTCGTCGACCTCGACAACGACACTCTGGAAGATGTCGGCGGAGTCGATCTGGTGTTCGATGTGCTTGGCGGCGACATCGCGAAGCGGTCCGCGCGCCTGATTCGAGCCGGAGGAACGCTCGTGACCATCGCCGGTCCGACTGAGGCACGGCCCGCTGACGGCCGGACGATAGACTTCGTCGTCGAACCCGATCGCGCGCAACTGAGTGAGATTGTCCGGCGGGCGCGTGACGGACGTGTGCGGACAAACATCGGCAACGTGGCTGCCCTCGACGATGCCGTTGCCGCCTTCAACCCGACCGAGCGGATCAGCGGGAAGACGATCATTCGCGCTCGTCCGTGAGCGGCGCGCGCCTATCGATGAATGCGGCCGGCCCGCTCTCAAAGAGAGCGAAAGCACTCTCGCGCCTCAACCTATCCCGTCACTTATAGGACCAACCATGACCAATGCTGTTATCGAATGTATCCTGAGCCGCAGCTCCACCAAGTATTACGACCCTGCCGCCACCCTGAGCGACGACCAGATCCGAGAGCTCGTGCGAATCGGCACCGCCGCACCGACATCCTTCCACATGCAGAACTGGCGCTTCATCGCCGTGCGCACGCCTGAAGCCAAAGCCCGGCTGAGTCCGATCGCTTGGAATCAACCCACGATCACCGACGCAGCCGTTACCTTCATCGTCTGCGGCAAGTTGGCCGATTCCAGCGTAATACCAGAGCGCCTGGCGCCGCTGGTGGAATCGGGCGTCATGCCGGCGAAGATGGTGCCGGAATGGGAGATCCCGGCGCGCAATCTGTACATGGAGTACCCACAACGCCAGCGCGATGAAGCGCTACGAACCGCCTCCTTCGGCGCGGCAGCGATCATCTATGCGGCCCGCTCGCTAGGCCTGGGTTCGACGCCGATGATCGGTTTCGACGCCGAACCGGTGCACCGCGAGTTCGGATTGGCGAAGGACGAAGTGCCGGTCCTGCTGTTGGCCGTGGGGCCGGAGCGTCCGGGAAACTGGGCGCAGAAGCCGCGCCGTCCGGTGGCCGATGTGCTGGACCTGGTATAATACGATCTACGGAGATTACTGATGGCTCGAAATGCATTGCCAACACCGGCTCAGGTGCCGGCAGCTTCGAAACCGACTCTCGATGGATTCACCAGGAACATCGGGTTCACTCCGAATATGATGACGACCTTCGCGCTGAGCCCGATCGCGTTCAACGCATGGGCTACACTGCTCAGCTCTTTGAGCAAGGCGCTTGACGTGAAGACACGTGACAGCATCGGCCTCGCTGTCTCCGAAGTGAATGGGTGCAACTACTGCCTGACGGTTCACAGCTTTACGGCCGAGCATATGGCCAAGCTGCCGGCTAACGAAATCATTCTCGCTCGGAAGGGTCATGCCAGTGATCCGAAGCGGGACGCCGCTCTCCAGTTTGCGCGCAAAGTCATCACAACCCGCGGCAAGGTCGGTGACGCCGATATGAAAGCCGTCCGGGACGCTGGCTACACAGATGCGAACGTCATGGAGATCGTCGCGCTAGTGGCCATGTACTCCCTGACGAACTTTTTCAATAACGCGTTCGATCCCGAGCAGGATTTTCCTGCCGTTGCGCCAGCTGGCTCGATCTGAACTCTATCCGATCGCATCAGCGTTTCCGAAGATGGTTGGAGGTTTCATGTGATGGGAGCGTGAGACGGGACAATACATCTCGGCCGATCCGAACGCCCGCTGCGCCCGCGCCGGGGCGAAGGTGAGGATGCGCCTGGCCGGCACCATCGAGCAACCCGGTCAACGTTCCGGTGCTCCCGATCCGAACCACGAATGGAAACAAGCCGGTAGATGCTGCGTCGAGGGCCTCAAGCCTTCGCCGTCTTGCAAAAGGAGGGCTCCAGAGGGCTATGGAGTAAAGATAGTTCTCATCTTCACCTGGTGCGGCGCACCAGCCCTCAAACGGTCAGTCTGGAGACGGCATCCGCCAGCTCCTTTGCATGGGGTTGTTTTCGATATTTTGGTTGAGCCGCAGCCACCGGGCGCGATGGTGCCACTCTCGAAGGCGCACGGGCGTTCACCGTCGTCCGGCCGTGTCGGATCAGCAGAGGGTGGCTGCGATCAGAAAGCGAAGCGCCCCTGGATCGGGTCCAGGGGCGCTTTGCGTTGAGAGTGCGTTCGCGGGGTTACTCGGCGACCGTCTGCACGACGTTGCCGATCGGCCGGCCCGTTGCGATCGGCTTCTCGGTCTTCGCCATCATCGCGTCGTATTCGGGCAGCGTCTCGAGCTGGGTCTTGGCCTTCATCCAGACCACCTTGTAGCCGCCGGCCTTGAGCTTGCGGAGCAGCGTCGGCAGCGCCTGCGCGGTGTGCTTCTGCAAATCGTGCATCAGGATGATGCCCTTGTGCTCCTTGTCGAGCTTGGTCATCACGTTGTTGATCACCTCGTCCGCGCTCTTGGACTTGAAGTCGTTGGAGTCGACGTCGACCGAGAACATCGCGATGTTGCGGGTGCCGAGATAGGCTGTCGTCGCCGGCGTGTGCGCCAGCGCCGGGAAGCGGAAGAACGGGGCGGGGCTCGCGCCCAGCGCCATCTTCACCGCGCTAAAACCCTTCTCGATCTCGTCCTTGGCCTGCTGCTCGGTCAACTTCTTGCTGGCGAGATGCGCATGCGACCAGGTATGGGCGCCGATGGTGTGGCCGGCGGCGGCGACCTGGCGCAGGATGTCCGGGTGATAGGTGGTGTGCAGGCCGATCGGGAAGAACACCGCCTTGGTGCATTCATCGGCCAGCGCCTTGAGCACGGCCGGCGTGGTCGGCCACGGACCGTCGTCGAAGGTCAGCACGACCTCCTTGTCGGTCAGGAAGTCATACTGCTTGTACTGCAGGAAACCGAAGCCCGGGCCGCCATTGGTGTCGACCACGACGGTGCGGCTGATGCCGAGCGCGTCGGGGTTGGCGCATTTGGGCGCGGCCGCGACGGGGGCCGGCGCCGGCGCCGGGGCAGGAGTGGCGGCCGGGGCCGCGGCCTGGGTGGCATCGGCGCGCTTCGACAGCGCGGCGGTCGTCTCGACATCGTCCCTGGCGGCCTGTTTTGCCGCCGCAGGCATCGGATCGGCCTTGGCCGCAGCCGTGGTTTGCGGAGGAGCCGCGTCGGCACGCGGCGAGGAGGTCCAGAACCACACGCCGGCGATCACGATCGCCGTTACAACACTGGCCAGCATCAGGCCCAACGCACTACGCATCGCTACACACTCTCTCGGAACTTAAGGATACGCCACAGCCGTAACGAGCGATTAATGCCAACAAGGTCTTAACGCGATCCCAACAAGGCGCCGGAAGGACAAGAAAAAGCGGGCGTTACCATGCGTGATGACCGTCACAGTCGGTTTCAAGCTTCTTCGCGGCACGGAAACGCTATAGAACCGGCGTCGCATTCCCTGGAGCTGTTTCCGCTCCGATGAAATCGGAACGGGGCTCCGGATTCCTTATTTGACGCGTTGTCTTCACGCGAACCGCACCCCTTCGCGCGAAAACGCTTGAGAGGCTTTGAGAGATGACCCGATTTCTGCTTGCCGTCGTTCCGCTGGTTCTGTTGACGTCGGCCGCCTCGGCGCAGCAGCAGGGGCGCGATGCCTGCTCGCGCGATGCCTCGCGGTTCTGCCGCGCCCATCTCGGCGAGGGCGATCAGGTCGTATTGGCGTGCCTGAAGGAGCATCGCAGCCGCCTCAGCAAGGCCTGCCAGCAGACGCTCGCCGATCACGGGCAGTAGACCCATCAGCTGTCATTCCGGGGCATTGCGGAGCGATGAACCTCAGATGCGCAACTGCGCATCGGGGAATCTCGAGCTGATGATCTCCAGATTCCGGGTTCGCGCTATTCGCGCGCCCCGGAATGACAATGGAGTGACTACGTACTGCTGCCCGCTGCGGTCGCGACCACCGGGATCACCTCCTTGGCGGCGCGGTCCGGGGTCTCGTCCTTCCAGCGCACCGATCCGAACGGACGCTCCAGCATCCGGCGCACGCGGATCGGCTCGGCGCCGATGTGGAAGTCGGCGGCCTTCTGATGCAGTTCGCGCTCGATCTGCGTGGCGCGGTTGCGCTGGCGCAGGAAATCGAGCCAGGTCGGGCAATGATAGCGCTCGGTCCACAATTCGGGATCGGCGATGTCGCGGGCGATCGACCAGCCATAGGCGCCGTTGCGCTGGCGGCTGAGCTGCACGTCCTGCATCACATTGTGGAACGCGCGGGCGTTGTCCTGGGCCACCCGGTATTCGATCTCGACCACCAGCGGGCCGCTGCGCCCGCTCAGTTGCAGCCGCACCTCGGGGTCGGCCAGCGCATCCGTCGCGTCCTCGTTGCGCGCGCCGATCGGCGGCATCCTGAGCCAGATGCCGAGCAGCGGCGACAGCAGCATCAGACCGGCGGAGATCAACAGCGCCATCTCGACGCCGCCGACGTCCGTGATGCGGCCCCAGCACCAGCTGCCGATCGCGATGCCGCCGGCGATCGCGGCCTGGAAGGCCGCCAGCGAACGTCCCGCGACCCAGCGCGGTGCGGAGAGCTGCACGCCGATATTGAACAGCGCGATCGCCAGCATCCACACCGCTCCGGCAACCACCAGCGCGGCGGCGGTGATCACCGGCTGCTTGCTCACGGCAACCGCGGCGATCGCCGCGCCCATCGTCAACGCACAGACGCGGATGGCGGCTTCGCCGCTGAGCCGGCTGCGGATCTCGCTGATGTTGAGCGCGCCGATCACCGCGCCCATGCCGAAGGCGCCGAGCATGATGCCGTAGGTCTGCGCGCCGCCATGCAACAGATCACGCGCCACCAGCGGCATCAGCGCCGAGACCGAGCCGCCGATGATGCCGGTCACCATGGTGCGGGTCAGCACGATCTTGATCGACGGCGAATTGGTGATGTAGCGCACCCCGGAGACGATGGCGCGGTTCAGCCGCTCGCGCGGCAGCCGCGACGGCTCGCTGACGCGATTCCACAGGAACAGCACGACGAGCAGCGGCAGATACAGCACGGCATTGGCGGCGAAGGCGGCCACGGCGCCCGCGGACGCGACCACGATGCCGCCGATCGCCGGACCAAAGCTGCGCGCGATGTTGTAGCTGATGCCGTTCAGCGCGACCGCCGCGGGCAGCGTCTCCGGCGGCACCTGTTCGCTGACCGAGGACTGCCAGGCCGGGCCGAACAGCGCCATGCCGCTGCCGACGACGAAGCACAGCGCGAGCAGGATGTTCGGCGTTACCAGATTGAGCCAGGCCAGCACGGTCAGGCTGGTGGCGCCGGTCAGCGCGATCGCCAGCGACACCAGCGCGACGATGCGGCGGTCGTGCATGTCGGCGATGGCCCCGGCCGGCATCGAGATCAGCATCACCGGCAACATCAAGGCGGTCTGCACCAGCGCGACCTTGTCGGCCTCCGAGGTCATTTGCGTCATCGCCCAGGCCGCGCCGACGCCCTGGATCAGGATGCCTAGATTGGAGAGCAGGCTCGCGAGCCAGATTCGCCTGAAGATTGAATGCCGCAACGGTGCAGTGATACTGTCGGAGCGATCGCGCGGTTCGGTCATATCCAGTTCCGGTTGGCCTGCTATGGCTTGTTGGACGATTCCGGCTGCACCAACTGATGCCCGCGAAACGCGTGTTCTGTCCAGCGATTACGGCATCCTTGGCGGGGACAGGGCACAGCTAAGGCACTGAAAGACCTGAGGAAGGCCGAGGAAAGTCGGGGGAAGGGGCCAATGGCGCTGTCGCGGCGGAGAATATTGCAAGGGGCCGGCGCCCTGTCCCTGCTGGCCGGCCGCCTCGGCGCCCCGGCCTTGGCTCAGCCGGCGCCCGCCGGTGACACCCCGCCGATTCTGTTCGTGCACGGCAATGGCGATCACGCCCCGCTCTGGATGACGACGTGCTGGCGGATGGAATCGAACGGCGTGCCGCGCGAGCGCATGGCCGCGATCAATTTCACCGATCCGCTGGCACGCACCGACGACAAGGTCGAACAGGCCGGCCGCTCCTCGACCGAGGATCAGCGCCGCGAGCTCGCCGAGGCGATCAGGGAGCTGAAGCAGAAGACCGGTGCGCCGCGGGTCGCACTGGTCGGCAGTTCGCGCGGCGGCAACGCGATCCGCAATTACATCAAGAATGGTGGCGGCGGCGACATCAGCCACGCGGTGCTGTGCGGCACGCCCAATCACGGTGTGTATGCGTGGGACGACGGGCTCGGCAACGAGTTCAACGGGCGTGGTCCGTTCCTGCGCGGACTGAACGATGGCGACAGCGAAGTGACTGTCGGCACCCTGTTCCTGACGCTGCGCAGCGACGGCCTCGATAAATATGCGCAGGCCGACGGCCGCTTCGTCGGCAAGCCGGGCACGCCGACCAACGTCACGACGGACGGCCCGGCGCTGAAAGGCGCGACCAATCTGGTGCTTGGCGCGGTCGATCATCGCGAGACCGCCTTTCATCCGCGGGCCTTTCGCGAGATCTACAAATTCATCGCAAGGCACGAGCCGTCGCGGATCGAGATCGTGCCGGAGACCGCGGTGAGGCTGAGCGGCCTCGTCACAGGCATGCCCGGCGGCGTGCCGACCAACCGGCCGGTGCCGGGGGCCACGGTAGATATCTATCATGTCGCGGCGGAGACCGGCGAGCGCATCGGCGGCCCGCTGCACAGCTCGCAGACCGGCGCTGACGGTCGCTGGGGTCCGGCGCAGGTCGATCCGTCGTGGCCGCTCGAATTCGTGCTGACGTCACCTGGTACGGCGACGACGCACATCTATCGCTCGCCGTTTCCGCGCTCGTCCGAGATCGTGCATCTGCGCGCGGCGCGGCCGCTGGGACCGGCCGATGCCGGCGCAGGCGCGGTCGTGCTGATGTCGCGGCCGCGCGGCTATTTCGGCCTGCCGCGCGATATCGTGCTGTTCGACGGCAAGGAGCCGGCTGATGTAAAGCCGGGCGTGCCGACCGATTCGGTGACGACGCTGCGGCTCGCCGCGGACGACGTCGGCCGTCCGGTCGCCGCGATCTTCAACGGGGAACGCATTATGATGCGGGCCTGGCCGGCATCGGAGAATCGCATTGCGGTCGCCGAGCTGACTTATTAGGTCTGGTGCAGGGTCCGCGCGCCTTCATGGCGCCGGGATCGCATGGCCGGATCGGCCGTCGCGTGAGGCAGGGAAGCGAGGACCATGAGCATAGCCGAGGTCTACGATATCACGGTCACGCGGCGTCCCCTGGTCCCGCCGGCCCCGCCGCGCGCGCCCGACGACATGGGCGCGTTCCAGCGCATGCGGGTGATGCGCAACTCGCCGATCGAGACCTGGGGCCAGCGCGCCTATGAGGACGATATCGTCCAGGGCCGCTTCCTCAAGCACTCGAGCTTCATCCTCAACACGCCGGATGCGATCCGCCATGTGCTGGTCGACAATTACGAGAACTACACCCGCACGCCGGCCGGCCTTCGCGTGCTGCGTCCGATGCTCGGCGAGGGGCTATTGATCGCCGAAGGGCGTGCATGGAAACACCAGCGCCGCACGCTGGCGCCGGCGTTCACGCCGCGCGCGGTGACGACGCTGGTGCCTTACATGATTGCGGCGGTCGACGAGACCATCGCAAAGCTGAACTCCGCCAGCGGCGGCCCGGTCGATCTGCGCGAGGCGATGCAGCGGATGACGCTGGAGATCGCCGGCCGCACCATGTTCTCGTTCGGCATGGATCGCCACGGCGCCGCGCTGCGGGATTTCGTGATGGAGTATGGCAACACGCTGGCGCGGCCGCACATGCTGGATCTGGTGCTGCCGTTGAACTGGCCGACGCCGCAGGATTTCCGCCGCGCCCGTTTCCGCAAGCGCTGGACCGCGTTCGTCGGCATGCTGATGGCCGAGCGACGTGCGGCCGGCAAGGATGACAACGCGCCGGCCCGCGACCTGTTCGACCTGATGGGCGCCGCGCGTGATCCTGAAACCGGCGAGGCCTTCACCGATGCCCAACTCGGCGATCAGGTCGCCACCATGATCCTGGCCGGCCACGAGACGACTGCGACCGCGCTGTTCTGGGCGCTCTATCTGCTGGCGCTCGATCCCCTGACCCAGGAACAGCTGGCGGCAGAAGTCGGGAGCGCGGCGACGTCTGGCGCGCTCGACATCGAGCGGCTGAAATTCACCCGCGCGGTGATCGACGAAACCATGCGGCTTTATCCGCCGGCGTTCCTGATTGCGCGTGCGGCAGGCGGTCCCGATACCATCGCGGGCCGTCCGGTCAGGAAGGGTGACGTAATCCTGATCGCGCCGTGGCTGTTGCACCGGCATGAGAAGCTGTGGCGCGATCCGAACGCGTTCGTGCCGTCGCGTTTCATGACGGGAGCGCCGCCCGATCGGTTCGCCTATCTGCCGTTCGGAGTCGGCGCGCGGGTCTGCATCGGCGCGCATTTTGCGCTGGTCGAGGCGACGCTCGCGCTTGCGAAGATTGTCGGCGCATTCCGCGTTGCGCTGGCGGACAAGGATCCGGTGCTGCCGATCGGCGTGGTGACGACACAGCCGAACCGTTCGCCGGTGTTTACGATCAAGCCGCGCTGATCTTGCGCGGCGGTGTCCCAATGCTCATCTAGGGGCTCACCATGAGCGATACGCAGGCCCATTTCGCAGTCCTCAGGCAGACGACCGATCCGGCCGTCGTCGATGCCATGCAGCAGCTGATCGCGGACGGTCATGATAGGGATCTCAATCGCATCAATCTGCTGGATTTCTCGAGCCGCACCGGGCTCGACCAGGAAAAGGTGATTTCCGGCTTCCTGCATGCGTCGCGGCTCGGCCTGTTCGACATGAGCTGGAATGTGCTGTGCCCGGGCTGCGGCGGCGTGCTCGACGCGCATTCGACGCTGAAGTCGTTGCGCCATGACGACTACAACTGCGCGCTGTGCGCGGCCGGTTACGAGGCGTCCGTCGACGATCTGGTCGAGGTCGCCTTCACCGTCAGCCCGCGCGTGCGCCGCATCGGCGCGCATGATCCGAACACGCTGCCGATCTGGGAATATGTCCGCCAGATGTTCTGGAGCTCGGGCATCGAGCTCAACGAAGACTCGCTGGAGCGCCTGCTCAAGGAGGTGACGCTGGAATCGCTGGAATTGCCGGCCGGCGAGAAGGCGCTGCTGTCGCTGCAATTGCCGAAGCAGTTCCTGATCGTGTTCGAGCCGGTGACGCACTCGGCGCATTTCTTCGACGTGCAGGGCGAGCCGACCACTGAGCGCCAGCAATTCTCGATCGTGTTCAACAAACTGCAGGCGCCGACCGGCACCACGGTGCTGCGGCCGGGGCCGCTCCGGCTGTCGCTGGACAACCAAACCGACACCCGCGTGCTGCCCGCTGTTTGGGTAGCAGCCGATGCGCTGCATGAGCTGCTCGGCAAGCGCAAGCCGATCCTCACCGCGAAGCGGATGCTGTCGAACCAGACCTTCCGCGATGTGTTCAAGGCCGACAACCTCACGGTCGACCAGCGGCTGAAGATCACCGCGCTCACCTTCCTGTTCACCGACCTCAAAGGCTCGACTGCGCTCTATGAACGGGTCGGAGATCTCGCCGCGTTCGATCTGGTGCGCGCGCATTTCCACGCGCTGCTCGAGATCATCGCTTCCGAGCACGGCGCCGTGGTGAAGACGATCGGCGATGCCGTGATGGCGACCTTCATCCGGCCAGAGCATGCATTGTCGGCGGGCCTGCGCATGCGGGCGGCGATGAAGCAGCTCAACACCGAGCGCGGCAAGGAAGATCTGATCGTCAAGATCGGCATCCATGAGGGGCCGTGCCTCGCGGTGACACTCAACGAGCGGCAGGATTATTTCGGCCAGACCGTGAATATCGCAGCCAGGGTGCAGAGCCTGTCGACGTCGCAGGAAATCCATTTGACCCAGCCGGTGATGGAATCGGCTGAGGTCGCGGGCATCCTCGATCGCGCCGCGATCAGGCCGATCCAGAAGGAAGCGGCACTGCGTGGCATTGCCGACAAGCTCGTGGTGTACGAGATACCGTAGTTGAGCACATCGTCATTCCGGGATGGTCCGTCAGGACCAGACCTCAGATGCGCAATTGCGCATCGGGGAATCTCGAGATTCCGGGTTCGATGCTTCGCATCGCCCCGGAATGACTCAATCCATGTTGCCGAAACGTAATGTCGCAGCGGGAACCTGCGCGGATTGCACCGGTTCTGTTTCCACGCCATATAGATTTCAACGGAGCGGGATCCGGAAAAACTTGATAGCCGGATAGATCGCGCTCAAATCAGGCAGACTTCATTCCACAGAGAGAACGATGCTCGACGGACTTCGCCAATTCATTGCCGATATCGTTTCCCCCGACGCCCAGGCCGACCGCACCTTCGATGACGGCGACTATCGCCTGGCGGCGACCGCGCTGCTGGTGCATGTCGTCTCGCTGGACGGCGAGCCGACGCCGGCCGAGACGCGCAAGCTGCACGGCCTGATCGAGAGCCGTTTCCAGCTTGACCGCGGCGCGGCCGACAAGCTGATCGCCTCTGCCATGCGCGTCGAGGGTGAGGCCGTGGATCTCTATCACTTTACCAGTGTGATCATGCGCTCGGTGAACGAGGAGGGACGCCTGCGCATCGTCGAGATGATGTGGGAGCTGGTCTATGCCGACGGTCAGGTCAGCGAGTTCGAGGACAATGTGGTCTGGCGCGCCGCCGATCTGCTCGGCATTTCCTCGCGCGACCGCATCGATCTCAAGCATCGGGTTGCCGAGAAGCAGGCGGCGCTGCCAAAGGGCCCATGGGGCACGGCGGACGCCGCAATCTGACGCGATTGCCCGCGTCGGCGGACGCATCGTCACCGGTATCAGGGATGACGAAATTTTAATGTCCGCCGCGATTGTGGGCGATCCGACTGAAAATCTGGCGTTTCATCACAAAACCAGTGCCTCGCCGCTGTCCACAAGCTTACACACGGCTTGCGTCCCACCGCATGCCTATGCTCTCGTCGGCTTGTTGGGGACCTCACTAGAATTTGCAGTAAGAGTTTGAAACGTGACCGAGCGTGTGACGCTGATAACCGGGGCATCGGCGGGCATAGGCACCGAACTGGCGCGCGTGTTTGCATCGAATGGTCACCGTGTGGCGCTGGTGGCGCGGCGCGCCGACCGCCTGAAGGCGCTCGCCGACGAACTCGGGGCCAAGGGCGGCGCAGCGCCGATTGTGATCCCCTGTGATCTCCAGCACGCCGATGCGGGCGACCGGATCGCGCAGGCCCTGACCGACGCTGGGGTCGAGGTCGAATTTCTCGTCAATAATGCCGGCTTCGGCCTGTTCGGCCGCGCCATCGAGCGCGACCGTGCCGAGCAACTCAACATCATCAACGTCAACATCCGAGCGCTGACCGATCTGACGCTGCGCTTTGCCGACCAGCTGATCCGCAACCGCGGCGGCATCCTCAATCTCGGCTCGATCGCCGGATTTCTGCCGGGCCCCGGCATGGCCGTGTACTACGCCAGCAAGGCCTATGTGCTGTCGTTTACCGAGGCGTTGCGCTGTGAGCTGGCGCCGCAGGGCGTGCGTGTCACCGTGTGTTGCCCGGGCCCGGTACCATCGGAGTTTCAGGATCGCGCCGGATTTGCCCCCGGATTCGATTCCGCCATCCTCAACGTTTCACCGGAAGAGGTGGCCCGTCAGGCCTATCGCGGGTTGATGGCCAACAAGCGCGCGGTGCTGCCCGGCACCTTCATCAAGCTGGTGCCGTTCCTGCTCCGGCTGTTTCCGCGCGACTTCATCCTGACGGCGGTCGGCGGATTTCAGCTCCGCAAGCGCTAGCTGCCCTGGAAAGCCCACTCGTTGCCGCTAAGGCTGTTTCTGGCCCGCGATTTGCTTCGCCTGGCTGTGCGCAAACTCACACGATGTTAACGACCACTTAGCTATGATCGCGCCTTACGTGCCGAAACTTTAAGCAGAGGCAATGTCGTTCCGGACTGACCAGAGCCGTGTCGTGGTGCCCTTCGCCAGCCGAAGGCAGGCCGCGGCCACGCCCAGGGATCAGATCTTGGATCAGGTTTCGGCTCAGGTCTCGTTGCGGCCGGTGCTGATCGTGCTGCATCAGGAGACATCGACTCCCGGCCGGATCGGCAACGCCCTGCGCGCGCTGGGCTACCGCCTCGACATCCGCCGCCCGCGCTTCGGCGACGCGCTGCCCGAAACGCTCGACGCGCATGCCGGCGCGGTGGTCTTCGGCGGTCCGATGAGCGCCAATGATGGCGACGACTATGTGCGGCGCGAGATCGACTGGATCGCCGTTCCGCTGCGCGAGCAGCGTCCGTTTCTGGGCATCTGCCTCGGCGCGCAGATGCTGGCGCGGCAGCTCGGCGCCGAGGTCGCGCCGCATCCGCAAGGCCGTGTCGAGGTCGGCTATTATCCGGTCAGGCCGACCGAGGCGGGCCGCGCGCTCTGCCCGGACTGGCCGGCGCGGGTCTATCACTGGCACGGCGAGGGATTTCAATTGCCCGCCGGCGCCGACCTGCTCGCGGCGGGCGACGATTTCCCGGTGCAGGCGTTCCAGTTCGGCAACGCCTTCGGCCTGCAATTCCATCCCGACGTGACCTACGCGATGATGCATCGCTGGACCACACGCGGTTGCGCACGGATGGATTCGCCGGGCGCACAACCGGGCCATCTGCACTTCGCCGAGCGTGCCGTGCACGATGCCGCCGAGCGCGCGTGGCTGAAGCATTTCATCGACGGCTGGATCGCGCGCGTGCCGCAGCGGCAGCTGCTGCAGGCCGCTGAATAGCCGCCACGCGGAATTTCGCGCCGGCTTTTCATTCTCGTGAATGTGCTACTGTCGGCCGCCGCGCGCAGGCCGCATCGCCGCGCGTATCGATAACAACAAGGCACAGGGAGATCGCCGTGAGCTACGAGCACATCCTCTATGAGGTCAGCGACAGGATCGCGACCATCACGCTCAATCGCCCCGATCGCATGAATGCGTGGACCGCGATCATGGAGCGCGACGTGCGCCACGCCATGGAGGCGGCGGCCAACGACGAGAACGTTCGCGTCATCGTGCTGACCGGCGCGGGCCGCGGCTTCTGCGCCGGCGCCGACATGGACGCGCTGAAGGGGATCGATCCCAACGAGGTCAGGCGCGGCGAGAACATCCCGTTCGACATGAACCGCCGCGCCGACTGGCAGACGCGCTACGCCTACTATCCCGCGATCCGGAAGCCCGTGATCGCGATGCTCAACGGCGCCACCGCCGGCATCGGCCTGGTTCACGCGCTCTATTGCGATTTGCGCTTCGCCGCCGACACTGCGGTGTTCACCACCGCCTTCGCGCGGCGCGGCCTGATCGCCGAACACGGCATCAGCTGGATGCTGCCGCGGATCGTCGGCCACGCCAACGCGCTCGATCTGTTGATGTCGGCGCGGCGGGTGTCGGCCGAGGAGGCGCTGCGCATCGGCCTCGTCAACCGGCTCTCTTCGCCGGAGAAGCTGCGCGAGGAGACCTATGCCTATGCCCGCGACCTCGCCGATTTCGTCTCGCCGAGCGCGATCGCTGTGATCAAGCGCCAGATCTACGACGTGCCGTTCCAGACGCTCGCGGAGGCCACCATCGATGCCAACCGCGAGATGCAGATCGCGCTGAAGGGCAATGATTTCAGGGAAGGCGTCGCGAGCTTCGTGGAGAAGCGGCCGCCCAGGTTTACCGGGACGTGAGGGGGAGGGGCTAACGGATAAAGTCCGTCTTCGCCCTTTGGGCGTGGGCAGCTTGTCTCAGCCCGGCTTCGTCCTTCGGGCTACGCCGCGGCAGCCTTCGTTCGCATCGCTGCGATGGACTATCCGGGCTTGCCGAGCCGAAGCTCGCGAAGCGAGAGCTTCGTCGGGAAGCGGCCACCGCGGTTTACGGGGACGTAAGGGGGAGGGATTGGGTCGGAGTTCATAACACCAGCCCGGCTTCGCCCTTCGGGCTACGCCGCGGCAGCCTTCGCTCGCATCGCTGCGATGGACTATCCGGGCTTGCCGAGCCGAAGCCCGCGAAGCGAGCGAAGGCTGGTGGAGCCAGGCGGGATCGAACCGCCGACCTCGTCATTGCGAACGACGCGCTCTCCCAGCTGAGCTATGGCCCCATCGCGGCCGGGTGTTGCTGAGTATCCCGGCCGTCAGTCGGGCGCCATTTACAGTCCCGTCCAAGGTCAAGTCAAGAACAGTGAAAGCGCGGTTTTCGGCCCGTCCCGCCGGGAACTTCCCTTGTTTGCGGGGGGATGAACCGATATCTAGGGCGTGATCCCGACCCGGCGGACCGCCCGAGCGCCCAGTGCATAGCGGTTTTCCGAAACGATCCCGCTCAAACAAGAAGCGCGATGGCGGCTCAGTCCGGTCTCGTTGCGCTTCATCCGGTTGTCTTACCCGCGAGCCCCCCTCATATGCGCGCTGTTCTCGACATCGTCATTATCATCCTCGACCTCTATGTCTGGCTGCTGATCGCCTCCGCCATCCTGTCCTGGCTGGTCGCCTTCAATGTGGTCAACACGCGCAACCAGTTCGTTTCCGCGGTGGCCGAGTTCCTCTACCGGATCACCGAGCCGGTGCTGCGGCCGATCCGCAACGTGATGCCGAATCTGGGCGGGCTCGATATCTCGCCGATCATCGTGATCCTGATCATCATGTTCATCCAGCGGGTGATCGCCTATTACATCTATCCCAACGTGATCTGACCCTTTCTCGACGTGGCCTTGATGGATCCGTGGCGCTATTCCACCGAGGGCATCAGCATCGCGCTGCGCGTGACGCCGCGCGGCGGCCGCGACGACATCGACGGGATCGAGACGCTGGCCAACGGCCGTTCGGTGGTGAAGGTGCGGGTGCGCGCCATCGCCGAGGGCGGCGAGGCCAACCGTGCGGTGACTGAGCTGCTGGCCAAGGCGCTCGGCGTGCCGAAAGCCAGGGTGAAGCTGCTGTCCGGCGCAACCTCGCGGCTCAAGCAGGTCGCGGTCGACGGCGATCCGAAAGGGCTCGGCGATACATTGAGGAAGCTGACTGCGGCCAAGCCGAACCAGCAGACAAGGGACTGACATGACTGCCCGCATCATCGACGGAAAAGCCATCGCCGCCGAGCTTCGCGCCCGCGTCGCCGACGAGGTCGCCCGCGTCAAGCGCGACCACCAGCTCACGCCGGGGCTCGCCGTCGTGCTGGTCGGCCATGATCCCGCGAGCGAGGTCTATGTCCGCAGCAAGCACACCCAGACCCAGGCCGCCGGCATGGCTTCGTTCGAGCACAAGCTGCCGGAGGATGTGTCGCAGGCCGATCTGCTGGCGCTGATCACGCGGCTCAACCGCGATCCCATGGTGCATGGCATCCTGGTGCAGCTGCCGCTGCCGAAGTCGCTGCACACCGAGACCATCATCAACGCGATCGATCCGGCCAAGGACGTCGATGGTCTGCACCCCAACAATGCCGGCCGGCTCGCCGGAGGCCTGACCGCGCTGTCGCCCTGCACGCCGCTCGGCTGCATCATCCTGACCAAGAGCGTGCACGCCTCGCTCGAAGGCATGAACGCGATCGTGATCGGCCGCTCCAATCTGGTCGGCCGTCCGCTGGTGCAATTGCTGCTGAACGAGAATGCGACGGTGACGATCGCGCATTCGCGCTCGCGCGATCTGCCAAAGCTCTGCGCCCAGGCCGATCTGGTCTATGCCGCGGTCGGCCGGCCCGAGATGGTGCGGGGCGACTGGCTGAAGCCGGGCGCGACGGTGATCGATGTCGGCATCAACCGCATCCCGGTGCCCGGCGGCAAGCCGAAACTGGTCGGCGATGTCGCGTTCCTGGAAGCCCTCAATGTCGCCGGCGCAATCACGCCGGTGCCCGGCGGCGTCGGGCAGATGACGGTGGCGTGCCTCCTGGTCAACACGCTGCGCGCCGCCTGCGCGATTGCCGGCCTGCCGGCGCCGGCGGTGTGAAATGCTCCCTCGCCCCGCTCTTGCGGGGAGAGGGTTGGGGTGAGGGGCCCCTCTCCGAGATGGGACTGTCGAAAGACCTGTACCCCCTCACCCGGATCGCATTCCGCTCCGCTACATGCGATCCGACCTCTCCCCGCAAGCGGGGCGAGGTTAGTCACTTCATCTTCGCGCGCTCGATGCCTTCGAGGATCAGCCTGCGGGCTTCGTCGGCGTCGCCCCAGCGCAGCACCTTCACCCACTTGCCCTTCTCGAGATCCTTGTAGTGCTCGAAGAAGTGCTGGATCTGCTGCAGCGTGATGTCGGGCAGGTCGCTGTAGTTCTGCACCTTGTCGTAGCGCTGGGTCAGCTTCGATGACGGCACCGCGATGATCTTCTCGTCGCCGCCGGCCTCGTCCTCCATCAGGAGCACGCCGACCACGCGGACGCTCATCACCGCGCCCGGCACGATCGCGCGGGTGTTGACGATCAGCACGTCGCAGGGATCGCCGTCGCCGGACAGCGTGTGCGGGATGAAGCCGTAATTGCCGGGATAGCGCATCGGCGTGTAGAGGAAGCGGTCCACCACGAGCGTGCCGGCTTCCTTGTCCATTTCGTACTTGATTGGCTCGCCGCCGACGGCAACCTCGATGATGACGTTGACGTCGTGGGGCGGATTTTTTCCGATCGATATGGCGTCGATACGCATGGATTGCTCCGCGTGGCCTCTGGAAGTTGAGAACGATGTGATTTTTTGGTTGGCGCCGCCGGGCCGCGAAACGGCTCCCGGCCCGGCCTTGAGACCGGGCTGGCCGACGCGCGCAGCGCTGGAGGCTGGTTTAGCCTTGCTGCAGCTGCGAGAGAAGCAGGATTTTCAGTTGGCCCAGGCGAAAGCGACCTTGTCGAGCGACTTGGGCCCGAACCGCTCCGAAGAGCGCGCCACCATCCGGCCGCCCAGCGCACGGTAAAACTCGGTTGCCGGCTCGTTGTCGGAGAGCGCCCAGATCACCATGCTCTTGAGGCCGCTCTGCATCAGGTCGCGGCGGGCGGAGGCGAACAGGCGCCGGCCGAAGCCAAGCCCCTGGAATTCCGGCCGCAGATAGAGCTCGTAGATCTCGCCTTCGAAATGCAGGCTGCGGGCGCGGTTGCGGCCGTAATTGGCGTAGCCTGCGACCCGGTCGCCGAACACCAGCACGCTGACGCGGCTGCCCTTGCGGATGGCGCTGTCCCACCACTGCGGGCCGCGGCGATTGATCAGCTTTTCGAGTTCGGCGCCGGGGATGATTCCCTGATACGCCGAGCGCCAGGCTTCGTCATGGGTAGACGCCACCGCCGCCGCGTCTGCAGCTTTGGCCGGCCGGACCTCGATTAGCGTTGTGCTCATGGGTGTAATCAAAGCAAGTCGGCGGGCCGCCTTCAAGGTCCATCGTTAATTATCGGTTAATCTGTGGATTTTTTGCATCAGTGTCGTGAGAACTTGTTCCGAAAGAGGACACTTGCCGGAGTTCAAGCGGCCAACCGCCGATCCGGAGCTGTGCAAAGCGTGGATCGCGAGCGCAGTATGACACTGCCATAGTTGGAAAAAGCTCATTCGGGGGCTGATTCGCGGCCGGGATTCTGCGGGCGAATCCAGACGCGATGTGGGTACTCCGACCGCGCCACGCCTGCGCCGCCGCAGTGGATTTTCGCGCCCGACCGGCCTATGGCAGCGGCGGTATTTGTGCGCGCCGAAGTTGGCCTGATCACGAGCGGACTGCGATGACGCTCTACTTCCTGATCAAATATCTGCACGTGCTCGGGGCCATCGTGATCCTGGGCACCGGGACCGGCATCGCCTTCTTCATGCTGGCGGCGCATCGCACGCAGGATGTGGCGTTCATCGCGCGCACGGCGGCGACCGTCGTGATCGCGGACATGATCTTCACGCTGAGTGCCGTGCTGCTTCAGCCGGTGAGCGGCGGACTGCTGATGCTGTTGTCGGCAACGAGCATCACCGAGCGCTGGCTGGCGGTTTCGCTTGCGCTCTACGCGCTGGCCGGCGTGTTCTGGGTTCCCGTCGTCTTCATGCAGATCGAGATGCGCAACCTCGCGCAGGCGGCCGTCGAAAAAGGCCTTCCGCTGCCGCCGCGTTATTTTGCGCTGTTTCGCCGCTGGTTCCTGTTCGGTATTCCCGGCTTCGGCTCCGTGATGATCATCCTCTGGCTGATGATCGCGAAACCATTTTAGCGCAGTGTCGTCATTCCGGGTTCGCTTCGCACCCCGGAATGACGCCAAATAGTCTGGGGCCTCATGAGTGACGACGCATCACACAACATCCTCGTGCTCGGCGCCTCGGGCCTGATCGGGCGCACCATCACCGACGATCTGAGGGCGCGCGGCTTTCACGTGATCGGGGTCGCGCGGCATTTCACGCCGGCGCAGAAAATCAGCGCGACCGACATCGAGCTGCCTGTCATGTCGATGGATGCCGCGGCGCTGACGCAGCTGCTTCGCACGCACGAGGTCAACATCGTCGTGAACTGCCTCGGCGTGCTGCAGGATGGCCCGGGCAGCGACACAAGCGCGGTGCATCGCGACCTCGTCGCGCGGCTGTTGCAGGCGATCGGTGACAGCCACCGCGCCATCCGTCTCGTCCACATCTCGATTCCCGGCACGGCCGATGCGGACCGCACCGCCTTCAGCACCACCAAGCGCGAGGCCGAACGGCTGATCGCGGCGTCCGGGATTCCCCACGCGATCCTGCGTCCGGGCTTCGTCATCGCGCCGTCGGCTTATGGCGGCAGCGCCATGCTGCGCGCGCTGGCGGCGCTGCCGGTCGATCTGCCGGCCGAGGAGGCTGCTACGCCGTTCCAGCCGGTCGCAGTCGAGGATATCGCCGCCACCATCGCCTGGCTCGCGGCGCGCGATGTCGCTGATGAAGCGGTGCGATCGGTGACATGGGACCTGATGCAGGAGCAGCCGATTTCGCTCGGCGGCGTTATCGCCCAGTTCCGCCGGTCGTTCGGCACGGCAAAGCATGTCCGCATCGCGACGCCGCCGGTCCTGATCGATCTCGGCGCCCGCCTCGGCGATCTCGCGAGCCGGCTCGGCTGGATGCCGCCGCTGCGCTCCACCGCGATCGCCGAACTGCGCCGCGGCGTCACCGGCGATCCCGCAGGCTGGATGCAAGCGACCGGCATCGTGCCGAAGACAATCGCGCAAGCGGTCGGCGGGCGCCCCGCGACCATTCAGGACAAATGGTTCGCGCGGCTGTTTTTGATCAAGGCGCTGATCTTCGCAAGCCTCGTGCTGTTCTGGGTCGCATCCGGCTTCATCGCGCTGGTGATCTCTTATGACGCCGCCGCCGGCATCCTGAGCGCGCACCATTTCCCGCCGCCGCTGGTCGGGCCGGTGACGGTGTTGACCAGCCTGATGGACATGAGCATCGGGGTGCTGATCGCGATCCGTCGCACCGCGGCGTTCGGTCTGATCGCAGGCATCGTCGCCTCGCTCGGCTACATGGCGGGATCGGCGATACTGACGCCGGATCTCTGGATCGAGCCGCTCGGCGCGCTGGTGAAGACGGGACCTGCGATCGTGCTGATGCTGATCGCGCTGTTGATCCTGGATAACCGGTAGCGTTTTCGAGCGAAGTGGGAACCGGTTCGCGTGAAGAAAACGCGTTGAGGGAATCGAGATGAGCACTTGGCCCGACGACGACGTGATCCTCTATGACGGCGTCTGCATCTTCTGCTCGCGCTGGGTCCGCTTCGTCATCGCCCGCGACACGGCACGCCGCTTTCGCTTCACGCCGATCCAGTCCGGCTACGGCACGCGGCTGGCGAAGAGCTTCGGCATCGATCCTGACGACCCCGACACCAACGCCGTCGTCCACGGCGGCGTCGCCTACATGAAATCCGACGCGGCGCTGACGGTGCTGAGCCATCTGCCCGGCTGGCGCTGGACCCGCACGCTGTTCGCCGTGCCCAAGCCGCTGCGCGACGCCGTCTACAACCTCATCGCCCGCAATCGCTATAAGATTTTCGGGAAGTACGAGACGTGCTTCGTGCCGGATGCGGATTTGCGGGCGCGGGTCATGGAGTGATCTTTCTTAGTTCTTAATTGAGGTGTTGCAGTAAGGGTGTGTCATCTGGCCGTTGGCGGCGGCGCCGACGCCGCCATCGCGCACTCGATCCACGTGATCATACGAAACAGATTTCGCAGGCTCGATTATTCTCCATCGTCGCGCGCGCCTTAATGAACTTCTTAAAGAAGAACCCGTCGTTGTTCTTTATTCTCTCTTTGAATAAGTAGAGCATTCCAAGCAAAAGATCAGGAATATGACGCCCCTTGTCGGAGTAGAAGTACACTGCTGGATGAAGTCCAAGGCTTGCAGCGTCATTTCCGGTCACGCGGTTCATTACGTCCAAACACTCATCCAATACCCCAATGGTCTCTGAGCCATCGGCGTCAACTGCAAAATCACTGATCGAGCGTCGGCTCTTGCCTGCATCGGCGCACGTCGTTGAAATCAGATTCATTAGTAGGTCGAGTGCAAGTATCGGAGATTTTGTTCCGCCAAGTGGTAGGTCGAGCGTTTTAATGGGTTGATTGATCTCGGGCGTGAAGAACAGCTCGTGCAATCGCTTTGACTTTTTTTCGATGGCTGACCGCCATCGATCACGAAGACGTACGACTCAGACTGCCATAGAATGATCGATGGAATCAGCTCGTTGTCCAAAAAGCTTTCGAGAAATGAAACGACCTGTACTGATGTCCAGTGATTGGTCTCGCGCTGAAAGTCGGGCTTGCGCAGCAGCGGAACCAGCATTCCCGTACTGCTCAAAGTTTCGATCGAGAGTGATTTGATTGGTTCTGCGGATGCTACTTGCGATCCTTTGACAGCAAAATCATCTCGACGAATCATTGCATCTAAATTTACTGCGTCAGACATTTCATCCCCCAAGACAGAAATCCTGGAGAAATATCCATTTTCGGGCGGCCTGTCGACCGAGTCGCAACTTATGGGTGTTGAACTAAAGAATTAAGGACTTCCCTCGCCGCTCTCTCCCCCGAATCCCGCGCGCCGTGCGCGGTCGAGAAAAACTCCGGCGAAGTCGCTTCGCCGGCGAAGAACAGCCGGCCGTCGACCGGCGCGGCCAGCACGGCGCGCTTGTCGGCGTGGCCGGGCAGTGCGTGCGAGTAGGAGCCGCGGGCGAACGGGTCGTGGGCCCAGCGAGACTCGCTGAGCGGCTTCAGCTTGCGGCGGAAATCGCTGCCGAGAAAGGAGACGATCTCGTCGATGCTGTGCGCGGCGATGGCGCCGTCGCCGGCATCTTCAAGCTGTCGCGCAAAACGGCCGCCGAAGAAACCTTCGATGCAGGGCTGGCCGAACGGGCGGATGTGATAGGTGCCCATCTCGGTGCGCATGGTGGCGCCGCGCAGATTGCCTTCCTTCGGCAGCGCCTCGGGCTCGGCGAGCGCCAGCGTCACCTTGTCGGCGAGGCCGAGCGGCAGGCCGCGCGCGGCGTCGAGCTTGTCCGGCAGCGCAGGTAAAAAGCGGATCGTCTGATCGGCGATCAGGTTGGTCGGCACGGTGACGATCACCTTGTCCGCCTCAAGCGCGCCGCGCGAGGTCTCGATGCGGATCCGCTTGCCGGAGTGATCGATCAGGCTGACCTCGCAGTTCAGCGCCACCGGCACCTGCGCGCCATAGGCCGCGACCAGCGCGCCATAGCCGCGCCGCACCCGCCAATTGATGTCGGTGTCTTCATAGGCATCGACATCGAGGATCGAGACCTGGTCGAGCTCGCTGCCGTTTACATAGGTGGAGATCGCATCGATCATCGGGTTCCAGCGGTTGCCGGGCTCGAGATACAGGCTGGCCGGGCAGTCCTTGCCATGCCGCGCCGCCTGCTCGATGCGGTCGTAGAATTGGTCGAGTGCGTGCGTGAAGTCGTCGCGAGCGGCCTGCGGGAACGCCTCGCCGTAGGCGCGCTCGCGCCACGGCGGCAGGTCCTTGTTGAGCTCGAAGTTGAGTTGCCGGGCGATGCCGACAAAGTTGTTCCGGTCGGCCGAGTGCAGCCAGCCGCAGCCGATGTCGAACACCACGTCAGGCGCGGCCTGAATCGTATGCGCGCGGCCGCCGAGGCGGTCGCGGGCTTCCAGCACGATCGTGGAGAGGCCGGAGTCCTTCAGCGCATTCGCGGCACCGAGGCCGGCGGCGCCGGCGCCGATGATGGCAACATCGACCGTGGAGGGAGGGGAAGTCATGTCCCGGCTCTAGCACGTCCGCCGCCGGGCCTGAAGCCGCCACATGCATGACTGTCATCACCCGCGCAGGCGAAGGCGGGTGATCCAGTATTCCAGAGACAGTAGCGATTGAACTGATGGGCCGCGGCGTACTGGATGCCCCGGTCGAACCGGGGCATGACAGCTTACGCCACCGCTTCCTTGGCCTTTTCGGCGCGCTTGCGGTCGTTCGGGTCGAGGTGCTTCTTGCGCAGTCGGATCGACTTCGGCGTCACCTCGACGAGCTCGTCGTCCTCGATATAGGCGAGCGCCTTTTCCAGCGTCATCCGGATCGGCGGTGTCAGGCGCACCGCCTCGTCCTTCGAGGTGGTGCGGATGTTGGTGAGCTGCTTGCCCTTCAGCACGTTGATCTCGAGGTCGTTGTCGCGGGTGTGCTCGCCGACGATCATGCCCTTGTAGACCTTCCAGCCCGGCTCGATCATCATCGGGCCGCGGTCTTCCAGCTTGAACATCGCATAGGCCACCGCTTCGCCCTGGTCGTTGGAGATCAGGACGCCGTTGCGGCGGCCCTGGATCTCGCCCTTGTAGGCGGCATAGCCGTGGAAGATGCGGTTCATGATCGCGGTGCCGCGGGTGTCGGTCAGCAGTTCGCCCTGGTAGCCGATCAGGCCGCGGGTCGGCGCGTAGAACACCAGCCGCAGGCGGTTGCCGCCGGAGGGGCGCATCTCGATCATCTCGGCCTTGCGCTCGCTCATCTTCTGCACGACGACGCCGGAATGCTCCTCGTCGACGTCGATCACGACTTCCTCGATCGGCTCCTGCCAGGCGCCGGTCGCCTCGTCCTTCTGCAGCACGACGCGCGGGCGCGACACCGAGAGCTCAAAGCCCTCGCGGCGCATGGTCTCGATCAGGATCGCGAGCTGCAATTCGCCGCGTCCGGAGACTTCCATGGAATCCTTGTCGGCGGCCTCGACCACGCGCAGCGCGACATTGCCCTCGGCCTCGCGCATCAGGCGGTCGCGGATCATGCGCGAGGTCACCTTGTCGCCTTCGGTGCCGGCGAGCGGCGAGTTGTTGACGATGAACGACATCGACACCGTCGGCGGATCGATCGGCTGCGCCGGCAGCGGCGTCTCGACGGTGGGATCGCAGAAGGTGTCGGCAACGGTGCCCTTGGTGAGGCCCGCGATCGCGACGATGTCGCCGGCCTCGGCCTCCTCGAGCGGGGTCCGCTCAAGGCCGCGGAAGGCGAGGATCTTGGTCAGGCGGCCGCTCTCGATCAGCTTGCCGTCGGCGGATAGCACCTTGACCTGCTGGTTCGGCTTGATCGAGCCCGAGGAGATGCGGCCCGTGATGATGCGGCCGAGATAGGGGTTGGCCTCGAGGATGGTGCCGATCATGCGGAACGGACCTTCCTCGACCTTCGGCGGCTCGACGTGACGTACGATCAGGTCGAACAGCGGCTGCATGCCGAGGTCCTTCGGACCCTCCGGGCTTTCCGCCATCCAGCCCTGCTTGGCCGATCCGTACAAAATCGGGAAGTCCAGCTGCTCCTCGCTGGCGTCGAGCGCCGCGAACAGGTCGAACACCTCGTTGATGACTTCAGTCGGGCGCGCGTCGGGACGGTCGACCTTGTTGATCACGACGATCGGCTTCAGCCCGATCTTGAGCGCCTTCGACACCACGAACTTGGTCTGCGGCAGCGGGCCCTCGGCGGCGTCGACCAGCACCAGCGCGCCGTCCACCATGTTGAGGATGCGCTCGACCTCACCGCCGAAGTCGGCGTGGCCGGGGGTGTCGACGATGTTGACGCGGATGTCCTTCCACTGCACCGAGGCGGCCTTGGCCAGGATGGTGATGCCGCGCTCGCGCTCCAGGTCGTTGGAGTCCATGGCGCGCTCGGTGACCTTCTGGTTCTCGCGGAAGGTGCCGGATTGCTGCAGCAGGCGGTCGACGAGGGTGGTCTTGCCGTGGTCGACGTGGGCGATGATGGCGACGTTGCGAAGGTTCATGGCTCTTCTTCTGGTCGTGCAATGGTCAGATGCGCGATCTCGCCGGACCAGTTTGGCCGGCCGCTCGCTCGCGTGGCCCATTCGGGCCCGGATCACGCTCATACCCAAGAAATTTGACGGGGACGCATCACCCCAAAAAGGAAGCCCGGTCAGAGGACCGGGCACCTTGCGCGTTGCGGCGCAATATAGTCAGAAAACGCCAAAAAACAATGATTTATTGGCTGTTTGGAGGGCTGATTTTGGTTCCAAAGGCGGGTTTTGGGGGGCTTTCAGGTCTTACTTCCGGGTAATCGCGAACACAATCAGGCCAAGCCCACCCAGCGCCACCATCATCACGAACATGGTGATGGGGTCGCCGCCGGCCCCGGCGCCCATCTTGGCGTTGAGAATGGCGCACAGGACGCCAGGGATCAGCAGGATCACCCCTACCACCAGCATGAGGGCGGTCAGGCAGCCGTTGCGCTGTCTCTGTTCCGGGTTTTGCTGAAAACTGCTCACGATACCCCGGACTAGCGTCCCTTAATCGCGGCGCGGATCAGCATCACGCCGGCGAAGCAGACCGCGAGCCCGAGCAGGATCAGGAAGAGAATGGAGGGATCGGTTTTCGACTCGCTCAGGACGCCGAACCCGAACAGCAGGGCGCAGAGCCCCGGCAGCAGCAGGACCAGCCCGAACAGCACCATGAACGCGGTGGCGCAGCCGCTGCGTGGTGACGGTGGCGGCGGGACGTATTGGTAGGGTGGCTCCGGTGGTGCAGGCGGGATGGGCGGTGGATTGGTCTCGCTCATCGCGGCGCCTCCTCGCTTTGCCGGGCTTCACGATAGGTCTGGCCGGCCAGCGCGGCGCGGATGCCGTCGATCTTTCCGTCACGGTAGAACAGATTGTAGGTGTCGAATGGGATGATCGCGCCGCTTTCGGTGACGAAGTGGATGCAGCTTCGCTTGACGTTGCCGACACAGAAATTGAAGCGGTCGAGAAACTGCACGATGGTGACGCGGAACACGTTCTCGTAGGTAAGCCCCTCCGGCACCTCGAAGCTCGGCAGGCAGCACAGCAATTCGCAGACCCGCTCCGATGTGTTCAGCGGCCCCGACGACAGCGAGAACAGGTCGACAAACTTCTCCCGCAACACCGGATACTTCTCCGGGCTGATGGTGTTGGGCATCACGGCGATGAGCTGCTCCTGCGGAATCAGCGACGTCAGCGGCAGCACCTTGTCGCCGTTGCGCAGGCCGTAGCCGATCGAGATGCTCTCGGGATTGCAGGGCAACGGGATCATGTCGTCAGCGCCGAACACCCCGGTCTCGATCACGCGCCGGCGGATCTCCGACAGCATGATGCGGTCGGTGTCCTTGTTGAAATGCTCGTTGCGGCCGGCATCCTGCACCGGCTGCAGCGTGACGCCGCGGACGCACTTCCAGGTCAGCGCGTGACGGACGATGTCGCCGATCTCGCCGTCGTTGACGCTGCGCTTAATGGTCGCGACCAGCGTGGTCGAGACGCCGTGGCGCTCGAGATTCTCCAGTGCCTGTTGGCGGATCTTGCGTAAGTCCGCGCCGCGCAGATTGACCAGCGCCTCGCGCTGCAGCGAATCGAACTGCAGATAGACCTCAAGCCCGCGCTTGTTCTCGGCGAGCTTCGCCACGAAGTCGGGCTCGCGCGCGATCCTGAGGCCATTGGTGTTGATCATCACATGGCGGATCGGGCGGGCGCGCACCGCATCCAGAATGGCGAAGAAATCCGGATGCAGCGTCGGCTCGCCGCCGGAGATCTGCACCAGGTCGGGCTCGCCCTCGCTCGCGACCAGCGCGTCCAGCATCTTCTCGATTTTCGCCAGCGGCGTGAAGCTGGTGCGCGCCGGCGAGGAATCCGCAAAGCATACCGGGCAGGTCAAATTGCAATGCTCGGTAATCTCGATCAGCGCCAGGCAGGAGTGCTGCTCGTGGTCGGGGCACAGTCCGCAATCATAGGGGCAGCCGAATTCGGTGTGGCGCTGGAACGCGAGCGGCCGGTCGCCGGGCTTGATGAAATCCTTGCACAGCCGCCAATAGGCCGCATCCGTCGAGACCAGCGTCGACTGCACGCCATGCTGCTTGCAGCGCTTCTCGTACCAGACCTCGTTGCCTGATATCTGGATCTTGGTCGGCACCAGGGTGAGGCAAGTTTCGCATAGCGACTGGCTCTGGCCCCAGAAGATGTAAGGGCGTGCGTTACGCAGCGGCGCGTTCATGCTTCAAGCTCACATTCGGCGCCGTCGCCAGCATGACGGCGGCGTAAATCATGACAAACAGCGACAGCAGGTGAAACAGCGAGAATGGTCCGATCAGCGCGCCATAGGGCTTGATGAATTCCCACAGGAAGCGCTGCAGCCCGTAGTAGAACAGCATGAGGTAGAATCCGTTGGTGATGACGGCGGCATTTCGGTTCAATACGGCCCAGGCATAGAATGCCGCGAACCCCGCCATCGCCAAGCTTTCATAGAGCTGCACCGGATGGCGCAGCACGCCGTCGCCGAAATCATGGCCCCAGGGCAGCGTGGTCGGTGTGCCATAGGTGAAGTCCTCGAGCCCCGCGAAATAGCAGCCGAGACGGCCGACCGCGACGCCGATCGCAAGCGGCAGCGCGAACCGCGCGCCGGTGCGCAACGAAATCCCGTGTCGCCATTTGTAGAGCTCGATCGCGACGATGCCGCCGGCCAGCGCGCCCTCGACCGAGCGGGCGATGCCGGACATGCCGGAGAACCACAGGTTCAGCGTGCCGAAGATGTAGGCGCCGATGCCGGCGCCGAATACCAGCGCGGCGATGTAGGTGAGCTCGAAGGATTGCCGCGGGAATTGCAGCCCGCGCCGGCGCGACAGCCACCACATCGCGAGCGCGGCCGCGCCCCATGCTGCAACGTCGAAGACGGCGTGAAGTTCAGCCCCACCCATGAGGCGAGTGTAGCGCGATTTTCGCGGTCCGCGATAGCGGCTTCCCGATTGCAATGGCGGGGCGAGGTTATCAACCGTCCGCCTGGGAGCGGCGCGCTGATGGACCACACCGGCGACGCCGGCCCCGCGCAAAACGACAAAGGCTGTAACCGCGCCAGAACGGATATAGCCGATGTTACGGCGTCCATCCGAAGCGCTATATCCGAACTGACGGCTGGGCTTTCGACCGTCCCAGGATGACATTCTGTCCGGAGTGCAGGACCCGTCCCGATTGCGCGGAGCGATTGCGATGAGGGAGGCTACGATGGATTTTTCGCGGATGTCGGATGGGATCCGGCTGCATCACGCCTCTCATCGCCACGATGGGCACGATGGTGACGACGAGTCGGGTCCGGCACCGAGCAGCCCGTTTGCAGGGCTCGATGCGCATCCCGCGACGTCGAATTCCCCGCCCTATGACTCTGGCCTAGGCCAATCCGTCCATCCCACCGCGTCGGGGGTCGGCACGGGCGGCCACGTCGGCAACCACACTGCAGCGAGCCTGGATGCTTCGGCAACGAAGCCTGCTGCCGGCGCATCGCATTCCGCGACGGGCATCGCTTCGATCGAGAGCGGGGCGAACACCGCCGGGAACGGCGGAGACGGTTACTTTTACGGAGGTATCATTCACGCATCCCTGTTGATCTATGAACCGATCAACATTTCGGTGAGTTTGGGATACGGCTCGGCCGCCGTGGCCAACCAGTCGAACGATTTGAATGTCGATCAATCCGCCTTTCAGATCGCCGGCGTCGGCGGACATGGTGGGAATGACAACCTTGCATCGGGAGGCAGCATCAGCGCTTCCCTGGGCTCCGGCGTGATCGGGAGCGGCGACAACGGCGCCGGAAACGGCGGCAGCGGCTATTTCTCGGGTGCGTTGGTGGACGCTCCGGTGGTGATCTATCATCCGATCAATATTGCGGTGGCGAGCTCAGGCGGCACGGCCCATGCAAGTCAATCGAACACAGTCGACATCGATCAATCGGCTACGCAGGTCGCGGGCGTCGGCGGCAGTGGCGGAAATGGCAATGTGGCCGTCGGCGGCAGCATCATCACGCTCGACCCCAGCTGGGGATCAAGCAACGGAGGGAGTGTCTGGGACGTTCAAACGGGCGGGAGTCAGGCCGGCAATGGCGGCGACGGCGCGTTCCACGGGAGTCTCGTGCATTCCTCGATCTTAGTGTACGACCCGATCAACATCGCAGTCGCGGGCTATGGCTCCAACGTTCATTCAGTCCAGACGAATGACGCCAACGTGGATCAATCCGTAGTTCAGATCGACGCTATGGGCGGGCACGGCGGCAATGGCAACGCCGCGACGGGCGGCCATGCAAGCCTTCTTTCCCACGGCTTGTGGGGCGGCTCCGACACCATTGCGACCGGCTCGAACGGCGCAGGCAACGGCGGCAACGGCTATTTTGCCGGCAGCCTGATCGATGTCAGCGTCGCGATCTATGCACCCATCAATATCGCAATCGCGGGGCCCCATTCGACGGCCGTGGCCGATCAGGTCAACAACGTGCACATCGACCAGAGTGCGGTCCAGATTGCCGGACTTGGTGGGGACGGCGGCTACGGCAATCTCGCGCTGGGTGGCGATCTTTCCGCCCATCTTCTGTCCGATCTTCACCTGTTGGCATAGCGAAACATCGCACCGCTCGCGCAGGCCGGTCGCAAGGTAGCGGACTCCCTGCGCATGCAAATCTCGCGCAGGGGCGCCTCCCGATGTTTCGAGCTCCGATGTTGCGCGACGAATGTCATACTTTCGTACGTAGGTCGACCAAGCCGGATGGTGTCCGATTTGACATCTATCGGCAGCGCGCATCGCCGGATCAGACTCGCCCGTGCGCGTCCGCCTGATCGGGATGGATGATGCACGACAGCCAACACAAGGACGGAGGCTCAAATGTTGCCCAAGGCGATCAGCATCTCGGATTCGATCGAATTCAAATCGATCAACACCGGTGGTCAAAGTGTCGGAAATGGCGGCGACGGTACCTTCAAGGGAGCTATCATCAGCAAGCCGACCCTCAACTTCGATCCAACCAACAAGGCAGAAGGCGCCGATGTGCATGTGAACACCGGCGACCACGTCACTCAGACGGCAGATTGGGACGCCGGCGGCGCGAACGCGACGGCCTCGGTGTTTGCGAAGGCCCATGGCGGAAGCGCCGAGTCGAACGGAAGCCAGAAATCCTACAGCGGCCACGATACCTCCAAGGTATATGCCAATACGGATGCCACCCAGATCAACAAGCTCGCGGTGGACCAGCACCAGGAGGTCCTGGCCGGCATCGGCGGCAATGGCGGAGACGGCAACGCCGCGCTGGGTGGAGAAGTGAGCTTCCACCTCGATACATTCTGACCATCGGCTCGTCCGACCGTGGCGGGACCGGCGGCCTTTGCTGCCGGTCCCGCAGTTCAAGCCGATGCCCTTCTTGGCAGATCGCGTTGGCCGTCGGGCAAGTGCGCCGGACTTCGATTTCAGGCGGTGACGATCATGCTGATGCCGCCCATTCGGTTGCCTGTCCTGCCGCAGATCTCGACGCCACTGCACGCGGCCCTTTGGTCCTGTGCGGGACCGCTTGGTCTCGTATTCGCATATAGCTGCAGCTACAACCTGCTTTTGTTTGCGCCCTCCATCTACCTTCTTCAGATCTACGACAGGGTGTTGTCGAGCCGGAGCGGCGACACGCTGCTCCTGCTCACGCTCATTGTCGCGATCACGGTCGTGGTCGGCGGCGTGTTCGATGCCTTGCGGCGCGCTGTCCTGGGTCGCCTTGGCGCCTGGCTCGACGATCGGCTCCGTCCTTGCGTGCTTTCGGCCAGCCTCGAATCCGCGTTTCGCAGCGATTGGACGCGGGCGTCGGACGCATATCGGGATCTCACCGCGCTGCGCCAGTTCATCGATTCCGGCGCATGTCCGATGCTGTTCGACGCACTCTGGGCGCCCCTGTTCCTCCTGGTCCTCTTTCTCATCCATCCCCTGCTTGGCGTGGTAGGCGCCTGCTGTGTGGCTTTCCTCTTCGCTCTCACGGTTGCCGGAGATCTGGTTACCGAGGACGTTCTGCTCAGATCCGGCGCCGCGCTGTCCAGAAGCTACGGCCGCCTCCAGGCCGCCGCAGGCAACATCCATATGATCCGCGCCATGGGAATGCTCGATAGCGCTGCGCGCGCGATCTATCATGACGCGCAGGAGGCACGCAGAGAGCACGATGTGGCAGTCCGGCGAAGCGAGATCGTGATGCTGGTCACCAAGCCGATCCGCGCGCTGTCGCAGGTGTTGATAATGGGGGCTGCCGCGTGGCTTGTCCTCGAGCACGGAAAGAGTCCGGCGATCATTTTTGCTTCGACACTGATGTTCAGCCGCGCGCTCGCGCCGGTCGAAAGTGCGATCGCAGGCTGGAAGTCACTCAGGACGGCCGTGAGTGCCTGCCAGCGGCTCGGCGCGGTTCTCGCCGCGTCCCCCGCCGCCGCCGGACGGCAGGATCCGGAGGTTTCGCAGCGGCAAGCATCGAGCGGTCTCGTTGTCGACAACGTCGGCGTGAGGCTATCAGGGACCAACCACCTTCTGCTGAACGGTGTCTCGTTCACGCTCGCGCGCGGAGAATGCCTTGGCGTTATCGGTGCGTCCGGGTCAGGCAAGTCGCTGCTTGGCCGGGTGATTGCCGGGCTGTCGACGCCAACCCATGGCTGTGTCCTGCTCGACAATACCGACGTCTCGCTGCTTCGCGAGGGCCTAAGCGGTCACCGTCTCGGTTATCTCCCCCAGGACATCGACCTGCTCGGCGATACGATAAGCGATATCATCGCACGGCTTGATGATGCCGATCGGCGGAAGGTCGTGGAAGCGGCCAAGCTGGTCGGAATTCATGAGGCGATCATGCGCCTGCCGAACGGGTACGACACGGTGATTCACCGTGAAAAATCCTTCTCGCGCGGATATCGGCAGCGCCTCGGTCTTGCCCGGGCCTTTTTCGGCGGTCCACGCCTGATCGTTCTCGACGAACCGAATGCCAGTCTCGATTACGGGGGCGAGCGAATGCTGCTGGACGCTATCGAGCGCATGAAGCTCGCCGGTGTCATCCTGGTCGTCGTCACTCATCGTATGGGTCTCCTCGCAGCCACAGACAAGATTGCCATTATGGAAGAGGGGGCGGTCGTCGCTTTCGGCGACAGCGAGGAAATCTTTGAGCGGCACCTGAACCGACCCCAGGTTACATCGCGGATTGCGCCATGATCCGGAACCCTCTCACCATCTGGAAGCTTCCCACGATATCGAGGCTACCCGCGATCTGGGACCAGCTCGTGCGAACGCCGGCAAGCCCCCCGCTCGCCGGACGGCTCGGAGTCGTGGTTACCGCGATCGACGATTTCGAGCCCCTCGAATATCCATGGTGTGCGACCCCGACACCCATCTCTCCGCGTAGACGGCTTCGCGGTATCACGCTGGCGGGCAACCTGCTGGTGCTCTGCTTCATGCTGGGGCTTGGCACATGGGCGTGCCTCGCGCCTCTCGAGAGCGCCGCGATCGCTTCCGGCGTCGTGGAATCAGAATCGAGCCGCAAGACGATTCAGCACCTGGAAGGCGGGATCGTCAGGAAGATCCTGGTTGCGGACGGCGATATCGTGCGAAGCGGACAGACGCTGATCGCGCTGGACGACACACGGCCCGGTTCGGAGGTGCAAAGCCTTCAAGGCCAGTTGTGGGATGCAATTGCTCGTGCCGCACGGCTTCAGGCCGAGCAGCAGAACTTCGAGAGCATCGCAATCCCGAGCGCGCTGGAGCAGGACAGCAAGCGAAATGGGGTGGCCGCCGCCGCGGTATCGGCGCAGCAGTTCATTTTTCTGGCGCGCCGGCAGGTTCATGAGTCGCAGCTTGCGGTCGTTCGCGAACGGAGGCTTCAAGTCGAGAGGGAGATCGAAGGTCTCAAGGCTCAGCAGAACGCTACCGGGCAGCGGGTCGACATCGTCCGGGAAGAACTGGATATGGTCACGACGCTCGTGAACAAGGGACTCGAACGGCGGCCGCGGCTTCTGAACCTGCAACGTGAACTGGCCGACGTTGAGGGGCGCCGCGGCGAGATCACCGCGCAGATTTCTCGCGCCGGGCAGGTCATCAGCGAGCAGCAGGCCACATTGTTCAAGCTCGAGAGCGACAGGCAGAGCGAGATCGCACAGTCGCTTCGTGAAGCACAGAACCAGATGTTCCAGCTCCGCGAACGGTTGCTTGCGGCCAGGGATCAGCTATCGCGAACGGAGGTGAAGGCGCCTGAGGACGGCGTGATAACCGACTTGCGGATCCATACGACGGGCGGCGTCATCGGGGCGGGTGCTCCGCTCATGGAGCTGGTGCCGCGGCAAGACCGCCTCATCGTGACCGCCCGCCTGAGGCCCGAGGACATTGATGTGGTTCATCCCGGCCTCAATGCCGAGGTGCATCTCGTGCCGTACAATCAGCGTCGCGTACCGCGCCTGAAGGGAATCGTCGTGCACGTATCGGCAGACCGGCTACTCGACAAGCGTACCGACCAGCCATACTACGCGACCAAGATCCGGATCGACGATGCGCAGATCGCCGCAAACGACTTCCAGATCGTCCCCGGTATGCCGGTTCAAGTGTTCATCACCACGGGGCGCGGTACCGTCGCACTTTACGCGCTCAGGCCCCTGCTCGACAGCTTCCGCGGTGCATTCAGAGAGGATTGATCCCGCTCAGCGTGACTAGGTCTCCGGCATTGGGGCTGTGCCCGGGTCGTGATCGCGATTCTGCGCGAGCGACCGGCCGCGCCAGCGGAGGACCGCTTCCGTGCGATTGTGAGCGGCACATTTCCTCATGATATGCTGAATGTGCATTTTGACGGTGCTTTCCGAGAGCTTCAATTTGGCTGCGATCAGCTTGTTAGGCAGGCCGAGCTCCAATTCCGCGAGAACGTGCTGCTCTCGAGGCGTGAGACCGCTCCTGTCGATGGCCGCCCTGGCTGCCTCGTTCATCAGATATGCGGACGCAAGCCCGCGCGCGTCCGGCGGATCGAAACCCGGCATCCTGTTCATCTCGGCGACCGGCAACGGCCTGTAGACGCCGCCGACAAGAACAAGGCGCAGGCCGGCTATGACGACCTCGATTGGTAGCGAGGTGGGAAGAAAGCCGCGAACACCCCGCTGCATCGCGGCTTGCGCGGTCGGCTCGTCGTCATGGTTTGACAGGATTGCGACGGCGGCATTGGGACAGTGCTCGGCCACGAAGGCGAGATCGTCCTCGACCGAGGGATCGCCGATGGGCTTGTCCGCGATGCTCAGCAGCACCAGACGAACGTCGCGGGTTGACATGCAGTCCAGGCCTCGGACCGTTGCCATGTCGAGGATCTCGAAGTCGGCCAATTCCCGCCTGAGGACGTTGAGAATACATGTGCGGGGCAACAGGTGCGGCTCGATGATCACCAGAACCGGTACGTGAAGCGCTCCATTGAGCCGTTTTGAGGTTATGTCGTCCATGATTTCCTCGGAATGAAAAGAATTTCTGCGACAGTCCCATCGATCCGTATTGCGCATTTACCGTTGCGGCATTCATCCTGAATGCATCATCACGCGCAGCCCCGACATCAGGATCGCATCCATTGCGGGATAGCCTGGCGCCTCGGTGGGAAATTCTTTCCGCTCAAATCATTTGGACGCGCGCCGTGGCGCGGTCGACGCATCCCCTATTTGCAGATATTTCGATACGCCGTTGACGCCGCCGACCCCGACTTGCCGTCGACGACATACGCTTCATCCTCCTTCACAAGATACAGAAACGGCCTCCCTCCAGTCTCTCCGCCCGACGCACTTCTTCCTTTCACGCGCCCGCAAATCGTATCCACGGCGCGTCCGAACGTGTTCTTTCGCATGGCGCGCTTCATGTCGCTGAATTCGGCCGATCCCGGATCCTCTATCTGCGCTGCAATCGTGACCTTCGCTTTGGTGAGGACAGGATCTGCCATGTCCGCGGCGTGTTCGGGTGTCGGGACGTTGATCCTCGTCCGCGGGGACGCCGCCTTGGCGAGGTCGGGCGGTCCGTGTTTCTTCGATGATGGTCTCCTGCCGGATTTTGCCGGGGTTGCAGAATTCGATTTGACGATCGCAGGCGCGGGCGCTAACGCCGCCGGCACTGGCTCCGTGGGTCGGGCGACTGCAACCTTGTCGAAACAGGGTCTTGACTCACACCCAAGGAAATCCCCTCGGGAAGGCGCGAACCAGCCAAAGCCGATCAGGATTCCTGCCAGCGCTCCGACAAAAAGCAGTCCCATCCGATTCCCCTCCTCGGGAGCTCGGCTCGCACTCATAACTAGGACTAATTCCGCGCTGGTGATCCTATCTGTTGCGCAAAAGCGTTAAGCGCTCATTAAGCGCGCGGGGTTGGGGCGATAGGACGAACCCCTACGGCGATATCGGGTTCAGCGTCGGCTTCCGGAAGCATGGCGGATGCGACGAATAATGAGTACACACCCTAGTTCTGCGGGTTGTCCTCGCTTGGATACACGCCGCGCAGCACTTCCTCGAAATGATCCTTGACGGCGTCGTTGCACAGGCAAGAGCGCTGCCGCAGCTTGTCCGCGTCGCGGATCACGATCGCGCCGCGACGCGTCTCGAGCACGCCTTCCGCCTTGAAGTTCTGGATCACGCGGCTGGTGTAGCTGCGGCCGACGCCGAGCAAAGTCGAGAGCTGTTCATGCGTGAGTGGCACCATGCCGTTGCCATTGGTGCGCTCCATCGCCGAGATGATCCATTTCGCCGCGCGCTGCTCGATCGAGTGGATCGCATTGCAGGCGGTCGACTGAAAGATCTGCGCCAGCATACAATCGGCATAGCGCGCGAAGATGTTGCGCACGGAGATCGACGTCAGCTTGGCGGCGTCGAGCTTGCTGACCGGCAGCCGCGCGAACGGGCCGCCGAACTTGACGGTGATGCGGGTGTAGGCCGGCAGGAAGCCCTGGCTGACGATGCCGCCGACCGCGCCCTCGCGACCGACCAGGATGGTCTCGACATCGCGGCCGTCCTCATTGGGCACCATGTAGGACGCAAGGCTTGGCCCGCATGGAAAATGCACGGTCTGGACGTCGTCGCCGGGATTGTAGAGCAGATCGCCGGCCGCGGCCTCGACCAAGGCAAGGTGCGGCGCGATCAGTTCGTAATCGGCGGCGTTCAGCCGGCGCAAAAGATTGTTGAACGGCCGGTCACTCGTCCCGGCCAACTCGGTCCGTTTCGTGATCATTGGAAATCCTGAGAACCCAACGCGGACCATAATCGGAAAGTTCCCGGATTTATGTTCACTAGTGAACAGACGCGGCAGCCCGCGATGTGATGGGTTTCACCTCGGGAACAGCCGGCGTGCTTTCAGGCGCCGGTCGCGGGCCAATCCGGCCGGACTGATCCGGTCTTTCATCCATGCTTTAAAAACGGAAACTGGCACGCCATGGACTTCACCCCCAATGCCGGCACGCCCGGTGACGTCCTCGTGGTTGAGGACGATCCGATCATCTCGCTCTATTTCGAGGACACCATCCTCGGCTTCGGCGCCCGGACGGTGCGCACCGCCACGAACGTCGCCCGGGCGCTCGAATTGATCGCCGAACGCGCGCCGGATTTCGCGCTGCTCGACGTCGGCCTCGTCAGGGGCGAGAAGACGTTCGCCATCGCCGAGCGGCTGGATGCGCTGAAGGTGCCGTTCGCGTTCGTCACGGGCTATGGTGCGGACATCCGGCTGCCGGCATCGCTCGCCGACAAACCGCGGCTGACCAAGCCGTGCTCGAGCGAGGCGCTGGAGGCGGCGCTGCGAAACGGACGTTGACGCATTGCCGGCTTCGGCCTCGCCGTCGGCGCGTTCGTCGTCTACCATCCAGCCTGTCGGATTCGGTGACGCAAGCGCTTCGGGAAAGCGTCATGGTGGTCAGGATATTTGCCGCGCCCGCAGCCGCGCTCGCTCTCGGGCTGCTGCCAGCGCCGCCGTTCGGCTCGGCCGTCGTCGGTCGCTTCGTGTCGCCAGCTCTCGCTACGCCGGCCGCACTCTCGAGCGAGCAATCGGCCGCGCTTGAGACCTACGACAAAGCCCTGAAGGGCTTCGAGTCGATCCTGCGCCAGCGCCGCGCGCAGATCGATGCCAATCAGCCGCTGCCCGACTTGCCGGGTCAGGCGATCTATCTGGCCCGTGTCGAGATGATGAGCGCCTACAAGGACCTCACCGATGCGCTTCCGTCCAGGATCGGTAGGCCCAACAGATTCGGAATCCCTCCGGCCTATTTCGACGCCGACAAGGAGCCGCTGCTCGATGAGTACCGGAAGCTCTTCGACGTCATGGAGGCGCCGCCCGCCGGTGCGCAAACATCCGATACGCCATTCAAGGACGTGGTCGATCTGGCGACGGTGATCGCGCGGGCCAAGGGTCTTGACGCCGCCGACGCCGCCGTCGCGGGCCGTATCAGCCTCGGCCTCTTCTTTGCCGAGACGAACGGCAAGCAGAATGCGGGCAATGCACGATCGAACACCTATAAAGGAAGCCTGCAGACCGGCCCGTCCGAGGATCGCGACGGCCGAAGGAAATGGGCCGCCATCAAGGGGTCGATCGCGACGCTCGATCCTGCGCTGAGCCGTCGCGACGACCGGGAAGAGGCGCGGGTCGGCAACCTCGACCACAGGTTCAATCACTGGACCGCCGTGCGGGACGGCCTCATGAACGCACACGCCGAACTTTTCCCGCAGGTCGCGGCGATCCAGAAAGCGCTGCCGGACCCGATCGATCAGATGAAGGTCTTTGAGCTGATCCAGATCATTCCCACGCCGACCAGGGCAGCGCTCAAATCGGGCAACCTCGTCGGCTACAGAATTTCCGATCCCAGGATCATGCGATATCTGCGCAACAACAGCATCTTCGCGTTCGGCCGGGCCGACCGGGTAAGAACATCCGCGACCTTCCGCGAGATCCTCGATGCGATGTGGCTGTTCAACGCCAAGTTCGAGCAGGCGCTTGCCAAGTTCAAGGAGATCAAGTCGGGCAAGCCGGGCTGAGGAGGAGTCGATCGCTCGGCCGTCAGGGTGGACCGAGCAGCGCCCATCGCGGCTCGCAGAATTCCTTCACGGCGGAAGCAACGCTGCTGCTGATGAGGTTTTGGCGCTCGGGCGAGTCCATCTCGCGTTCCTCGTCCCGGTTGATGATCGAGCCCGCCTCCAGCAGGATCGCGGGCATCGCGGTCTTTCTCAGCACGATGAGTTCATCATTGCTGTAGACGCCGGTATCCTTGTTCAGCAACGGGTGCTGGTAACGACCCATGATGGCCTGGCTGTATTGCTCGGCATAATGCAGGCCCTGGGCCTTCATTTCCCCGGCGACCAGTTCGGCGAACCGGAGGCTGGTCTTGAAGTCCGGATTGTCCCGGGAGACGAACACGGAGTAGCCGCTGAAGCGGTCGCTGAAGTGGCTTTTCTTGCCCTCGAACTCCCAGTCCTCGAGCATCTTGTTGGGCACGGAGTCATGGTGGATCGACATCAGCAGATCCGCGTGCAGATTGTTGGCGGCGGCGACCCGCTTGAAGAGGCTCGGTCTCGCTTTGCCTTCGGTCAGTAGCAGCCTGGTTTCGGTAAAGCCTTCGGCCTTCAACCTCTCCTCGATCAGCCGCGCAAGGCGCAGGTTGAAGGTGAACTCGGCGACATTCCGCGCGCTGATCGCGCCTTCCGATTGCGCGGTATGTCCGACATCCAGCACGATCCGGAACGTCGCGGGATCGCATTTGGCAGCGGCCGGCTTGAGAGCCGAAAGCGGCAGGGTGACTGGCCCAAGGGCGGCCAGCCGCATGGCGCGGTGCCTGGGCGGAGCGCGGTGCCTTGCCAATTTGGCAGCCCTTGTCGCCTTCGCGCGCTTCGGCGACTTGGCATGCTTGGGTGAGCTCCTGAAGAGATCGGGCAGCCAGCCGGCATCGCTGACTTCGATCGGCAGCAGCGCGAACACTGCGATCGCGACGACCAACAAGCGGCGAGGCCGAAACCTCGCAACGCTACCACTGAGCACGCGAAAGAATTCGCAGCGCCTCATGCTCCGCCCCTCCGGGCCCCCAGCATAACGGCTCCGACATCGGTACCGGAAGATGCCGGGGAGGTCCATCCCCGGCAATCGCGTTGCCTCGCCTTGGCGGCAAGGCCGTCAAGACCAAGAGTCCGGTTCCGTCGTGGCTGTGACCGAACTAGTGTCCCGAATCCGAAGTTCGCATCATTTGCCGCACCTTCGGAGCGAACTTCGGATTCGATAAGGACACTAGCAAACTTATAATTCTAGTGTGCTTTATGAATGCGAAGTGCGTGAAAGTGGCTGCCGCGAAATCGCACGAACTTCGCATTCAGCACACTAGACCGGCTTCGGGTCGAGCGTGATCGCCCACAGCTCGGCGTCGACGCGGTCGCGCAGGCTTACCGTCATCTGCCCGCTCTTGCCGTCGATCTTGACGTGGCCGAAGAACTGCATGCCGGCCGACGGCGGCAGGTTCTGGTTGCCTTCGCCCGGCGCCTTGATGAACTTCACCTCGGGGCCGAAGGTGTTGTCGAGCTCGTTCGGACCGAACGTGCCGGCATGCAGCGGGCCGGAGACGAATTCCCAGAACGGATCGAACTCCTGGAACTGGGCCTTGTTCGGGTTGTAGTAGTGCGCGGCGGCGTAATGCACGTCGGCGGTCAGCCACACCGTGTTGACGATTCCCGCGGTCTTGATGAAACGCAGTATATCGGCGATTTCGAGCTCGCGGCCGCGCGCCGGGCCATCGCCCTGCGCAAAGGCTTCCGAGCCCTTCTTGTTGGCGGCATCGTCATAGACGATCAGCGAGAGCGGCATGTCGGAGGCGATCACCTTCCAGGTGGCGCGCGAGTTGAGCAGCGCGCGCTTCAGCCAGGCCATCTGGTCCGGGCCGATGAAATAGGCGTCGGGGCCATACTGCTCCTGCAGGTTCGGGCCGTTGGGGCCGCGATAGCTGCGCTCATCGAGCATGAAGACGTCGAGATGCGGACCGTAGCTCAGCGTGCGATAGACGCGGCCCGGCTCGACGATACTCTCGCGCATCGGATACATCTCGTGGAAGGCCTTTGCCGCGCGCGCCGCGAGCACGGTGATGTCGCGCTCCTTGTAGGCCGCCGGCAGCTGTTTCGACAGCGACCAATTGTTGGTCACCTCGTGATCGTCCCACTGCACGAAGATCGGCACCTCGGCATTGAAGGCGCGGACGTTGTTGTCGAGGAAGTTATACTTGTGGGCGGCCCGGTATTCGTCGAGCGTCTCGGCCACCTTCGCCTTCTCGGGTATAGTGACGTTCTTCCAGATCTTGCCGTCGGGAAGCTTCACCTCGGACGGGATCACGCCGTCGGCGTAGATCGTGTCGCCGGAGTGCAGAAGGAAATCCGGAGCGTGCTTCTTCATCGCGGCGAAGGTGATCATGCCGCCGTCGTCGGGATTGATGCCCCAGCCCTGGCCGGCGACATCGCCGCCCCACACGAAGGAGACGTCGCGGCGGTCGCTCGGCGCGGTGCGGAAGCGTCCGACCACCGGCTCGCCGACGATGTCGATATGGGCGAGGTCGCGGAAGCGGACGCGGTAGAAGATGTCCTGGCCGGAGGGCAGGTTCTCCAGCAGCATCTTGGCGGTGAAGTCGCTCTCGGGCAGCGCCGTGATCGGCGGCAGTGTATGGGCGTCCTTGAACGATTCAGTGGTCGCGACCTCGACCATCATCTGCGCCGGCCGGTCCGCACGCGCCCACACCACGCCGCCGTCGACGCCGACATCGCCGGACTGCACGCCATGGGTGATCACGGGACGGTCGGCGGCGCGCGACAGATAGGGCATCGCAATCACGCCGGCGCCGGCCGCAGCCGCCGTGGAGAGAAAGCGTCGGCGGGTGAGATTTCGCGAGAACCGGATCGTCATAGGGAGCCTCCTCAGGTCACAGCGACAATGCGCCGCAGGCGCGCCAAGACCTAGAAAAACTCCATGACGGAGAGATTACAGCGGCGGGAGTGCGGGACGTAAGGGAACCGCATCTGTCAGGCTCCCTCTCCCGAGTGCGGGGGGAGGCAAGGGGGATTTGCGGATAAAGATTGGCGGCGCCCCTACGCCGTGCCCGCCGCCCTGAACTGCGTCGCAGCCCGTTGCAAATTCTGCGGCATGCTGAACAACAGCGCCTTGCGGTCTGCGACGGCGTTATGAAGCTGCTCGAGCGCGATGTTGAACGCGGTCAGCGTGCCTTCCTCGATCGCGCCGTGCTCGAAGCAGTCCAGCGTGTGGCGCAGGATGTCGTCGGCCTCCGCCTGCATCTGGTCGAGTTCCTCGATCGAATCGCTGTGCCGCGCGGCTTTCAGCATCTCCAGCAGGCGTTCGCGCTGCGAGGTGTTGGTGTTGCGCTCGTCCTGCTTGAGATAGCCGGCGAACCACGCACCGGCCGAGCCCATCGCCGAGAACGCCATCAGACTCCACCAGATGTAGTCGCTGTAGCGGTCGAGGAAGGTTTTTTCCTCGCCGTCGACAAACGCGGCGGCGCCCGGATGCACCGGAATGGTGGCATCCTTGTCGGTGTCCGGCGTCTCGATCTTGGCGGCGAGCGGGAAATCGGTCTTGAGCGACTGCCGGATCGCGAACAATTGCCGCGTGAATGCCGCGACCGTCGAGTCCGACAGGCCCTTCCGCGCAACGATGTGGTGCGAGAAGCTGATCGTCTTCACCTCATCATCGGGCCGGTCAGCGGAGCCGAGCGAGCCGGCGGGGATTTCCGCGGCCTCATAGGCCGGATGGTTCTGCGCGATCGCCTCGGAGGCGTCGATCGCAAGGAAGCTGGGCTCGCCGCCGTCGCGGACCGACGCCGTGATCGCATCGATCGTGATCTTGCTGTTGGCCGGGCCGACGGCGAGATAGGCGTCGGCCTTGAGGTTCTTGATCGCTTCCGCCGCCTCATTGGCCGGGAATTGAACGATCTCGACCTTCATCGGGTCGACGCCGTATTGCGTCAGGATCAGCTTCAGCAGATTGACATTGGCCGGGGTGCGGCCGACGACGCCGATCTTGCGGCCGGCAAGCTGCGCGATCTTGGTGATCCGCGCGGATTTCCGAACCTTGCCCTTGGCGGGCGGAACCCACATCACCACGACATTCTTGCGCAGGGTCGCGACCGCCTGGGCATTCTTCGGCACCTCAAGATCGCCGCGGATGATGGCGAGATCGGCCTTGCCGTCGGCCAGCGTCTGGGCGCTGGCAGTGGCGCCCTCGGTCTGCACCGGCCTCAGCTTGACCTGGGTGTTCTGCTGGTTGTTGAAGGCCTGCGCCAGCGCCTGCACGACCTTGACGTCATCGCTGTTGGCAGGACCGACCGCGATCCGCAGCGTCACCGGACGCACGGCGAAATAATAGCCGGCCAGCAACGTGCCGATGATGGCCAGCGCGCCCGCGATCAAAACGAACATCAGCCGCCGCTTTGCCGAACGCAGCGGCTTGGGCGACATGCTGGCGGAGCCGTCTGTCATCGATCTCGCAAACAATCGTCGGGGCTCAATCTCGCAAAACTACCAACGCGCACACATCCTCTATGTGTAGCAAATTACTGAACGGACAGATGTTACAACTCCGTCATGGTTACCAGCGGCGATAGGACGCGATTTCGGCCTTAATTTGGGCGTGGATCCCATCCCGGAGGCCGGTTGTTAGGCTAAAGTCGGCGTCAAACGGGAGGGTTACCATGGTCGAACGGCTGTCAGCGGAAGCAAAGAAGGCCGCCCTTTGGGAACTGGCCGGCTGGTCGGAGATGTCCGGTCGCGAGGCGATCGCCAAGACTTTCGTGTTCAAGGACTTCAACGAGGCCTTCGGGTTCATGGCCCGCGCCGCCCTGGTCGCCGAGAAGAGCGACCATCACCCCGAGTGGAAAAACGTCTACAAGACCGTCGAGGTGGTGCTGTCGACCCACGATGTCGGCGGGGTGACCAAGCGCGATATCGACCTCGCCAAGGCCATGAACGCGATCGCAAGGCAGCTTGGGGTCAATTGACTCCGGCGCGTGGAACCTTGCGCGGGTCCGCCGATGTCCCCAGATTCGCATCGTCCGCCGCCGAACTGGCGCGGCGTCGAGGAACCTTGCGATGACATCGAGCGAACCCGGCGTGGGATTTGGGCCTGCCGATCGGCTGGCGCAGGACCCCGAAAGCGTGCGCCGCCGTTTCTGGATCAAGTTCAAGAAGGTGGTGGCGAGCCTGCCCTTCGCGGAGGACCTGCTGGCCGCCTATTACTGCGCCTTTGACCGGCAGACGCCGCGCCATGTCCAGGCGGCGCTGCTCGGGGCAATCGCCTATTTCATCCTGCCGTTCGATTTCGTGCCCGACATGCTGCCGATCCTCGGCTTCACCGATGACGCCGCAGTGCTCGCAACTGCGCTCCGCATGGTGGCAAGCCACATCACGCCGGAGCATCGCGATGCCGCCCGCGCCGCGCTGAAGCGCGGGGTGCCGGAAGAGGAGTGAGATCTGCCTTCTCCTTCCCCCTGAAAGGGGGAAGGTCGGGAAGGGGGTCAGCCACAGGCGACGCTGCAAGCCGGCAGATTTGATCCCCACCCGCTTTGCTCTCGCGAGCAAAGCGACCTCCTCTTTTCAAGGGAAGGTTATGATGCATCCCGGATTTCGCTGCGCTCCATCCGGGCTACGAAACTTTCGATCCGTCATCCTGAGGAGCGCGAAGCGCGTCTCGAAGGATGTACGGCCACCAGCGGGGCCGTCGACCCGTCGAGACGCGCGCAAGAGCGCGCTCCTCATGGTGACGGAGACGGTAGGGAGCGCCATGGTAGTCCGTTCGGCTCCTTCCGGGCTGCGCAATCTCGGTTCAGCTTCCCGGATGCAGGATCACCTTGCCCATCGCCTTGCGGCCGGCGAGCACCTTCAGGGCTTCTGATGTCTGCGACAGCGGGAAGGTGCGGTCGACATGCGAGGAGATCTTGCCTTCCGCGGTCCACTGCACGAGCTTCTCGAGGTTCTTGCGGTTCTTGTCCGGATTCTGCCGCGCCCAGGCGCCCCAGAACACGCCGCGGATATCGCAGCCCTTCAGCAGTGCGAGGTTGAGCGGGATCTTCGGAATCTCGCCGGCGGCAAAGCCGATGACCAGGAAGCGGCCTTCCCACGCGGTCGAGCGCAACGCGGCTTCGGCATAGGCGCCGCCGACCGGATCGAACACGATGTCGGCGCCCTTGCCGTCGGTCAGCTTGCGCAGGCCCTCTTTGAGATCTTCCTTCGCATAGTTCAGCGTCAGCTCGGCGCCGTGTTGCTTGGCGAATGCCAGCTTCTCGTCCGACGAGGCGCAGGCAATCACCTTCAACCCCATCAGTTTGCCGAGCTCGCACGCAGCAAGGCCGGTGCCACCGGCGGCCCCCAGCACCGCGAGCGTCTCGCCCGGCTTCGGGCTCGCGCGATCTTCCAGCGCATGCAGCGCGGTGCCGTAGATGATGATGATGCCGGCGGCGCGGTCGTAGTCGAGATTGTCGGGAATCTTCACGATCGAATTCGCCGGCAGCGCGATCTTGTCGCGCGCGCCGTTGTGGCCGCAGGACGCGACGACACGATCGCCGACCTTCAGGTCAGTGACGCCGGCGCCGACGCTTTCGATCACGCCGGCAACTTCGGCAGCCGGCGAGAACGGGAACGGCGGCTTGATCTGGTACTTGCCCTGGATCATCAGGATGTCGAAGAAATTCAGCGCCGCCGCCTTGATCGCGATCACGGCTTCGCCGGGAGCCGCCACCGGATCGGGCACATCAGCCAGCACGAGATCGTCAGGTTGACAGTATTGCGAGCAGAGGATGGCTTTCATGGACACACCTGAGTTTCGGACGCAGAAAGAGCTGCAAGATCTTGGACTACAAGCTTCATGCCGGATTTGCGGCGGAGCGACAATACAAAGCGGAGGGATCAAACTATGTTTGAAAAAGGCCTGCTAGCAAAAAAGCGCATCCTGATCACCGGCGGCGGCTCCGGCCTTGGTGCTGCGATGGGCTACCGCTTCGCCGAACTCGGCGCCGAATTGATCATCTGCGGGCGGCGCGAGGGGCTGCTGGAGGAAACCGCAGCAAAATTCCGTAGCGAGCTCGACGCCAAGGTTTCCATCGCGCGCTGCGATATCCGCGACGGCGCAGCGGTCGAAGCGATGATGGATCAGGTCTGGCAGGACGCGCCGATCGACGTGCTCGTCAACAATGCTGCCGCAACCTTTATTGCGCAGAGCGAACATTTGTCGTTCCGTGCGGCGGACGCGATCCTCGCGCCGACACTGCATGGCACGATGTACTGCACGCTCGCCGCCGGCCGCCGCTGGATCGACGGCAAGCACAAGGGCGTGGTGCTCTCGATCCTGTCGACCTCGACCATCACCGGCCGCGCGTTCACGGTGCCGTCCGCGATGGCGAAGACCGCCGTGCTGGCGATGACCAAGAGCCTGGCGGTGGAGTGGGGCCCGAAGGGCATCCGCACCGTCGCGATCGCGCCCGGCGCGTTCCCGACCGCAGGCGCGACCGGACAGTTGCGCCCCGAAGGGCGCGGCGAGAGCTGGGCGCATCGCAATCCGCTCGGCCGCGCCGGCGAGCATTCGGAGCTCGCCAATCTCGCGACCTTTCTGATCTCGGATCAGGCCGGCTACATCAACGGCGAGATGGTGGTGCAGGATGGCGGCTCGCACTTACGCAGTTCCGGTGCCGAGGACCTGCTGCAATGGACCGATGCGCAGTGGGAGAAGCAGCGCGCTGCGCGCGCCAAGTGATAACGCGTCGCGATTACGCGCCCGACGGTGAGCGGCGTTCGCCTTTCAGCCTAACTGCCTTCCCAAAAAAGCGTTTCCCGGTTATCCATCCGAGCCGGCGGAGGGGAATCGCCGGGCCATCTTGCAGTCACAATGATGGGGGAACCAGTTGGCCGTGCGGCAGATTCTGACATCACTGGTTGCTTGTATCCTGGGCGGGTTCATCACCCTCGCGCCGGCGCAGGCCGCGCCCAAGAAGGATACGGCCAAGGAAGCAGCCAAGCCGGCGCCTTCGGCCGCGGCGGCTGCGGCCGGCGGCGCGGAGCCGACGCTGATCGGCCAATTCGGGACCTGGGGCGCGTACACGGCATCGCCCAACGGCAAGAAGGTGTGCTTTGCGCTCGCCAAGCCGTCGTCGTCGAAGACCAATCCGGCGAACCGGCCGCGCGATCCGGCCTATGCCTTCATCTCCACCCGTCCGGCGGAGAAGGTCGTCAACGAAGTCTCGATCATGATCGGCTACACGGTGAAGCCGGGCTCCGAATCGACGCTTCAGGTCGGCGGCGGGACCTATGCGATGTACACGCAGGGCGACGGCCTCTGGATCAAGAATGCGGCCGAGGAGGAGCGGATGGTGGAATCCATGCGCAAATCGGCCGAACTGACGGTAAAAGCCGTCTCGGCCAAGGGCACCGAGACGACAGACACCTTCTCGCTGAAGGGCCTGGCGCAGGCGCTCGACCGGCTCGGGCAGGACTGCCGGCGCTAGAGCATGATCCGGAAAAGTGTGAAGCGGTTTTCCGGAAAGATCATGCTCTAAAAATCGACTTAAGGCCTGAAATCGAGGTATTCGGTGGCTTTCCAGCACCGGCTGGAAGGCCTATTTGAGGTTTCATGACCGACACCGTGACCACCCATGCCGTCTCCGGCGCCAGCGCGCTGGTCGAGAAGGTTCCGCTCGAGACCTACGTGCCGCCGGCCAAGCCGTCGCTGATCGGGCTGTCGCGCGCCGAGATCGCCGATCGCCTAGGCGAGATCGGGGTGCAGGCCGGCCAGCGCAAGATGCGCACCCAGCAGCTCTGGAACTGGATGTATTTCCGCGGCGCCAAGAGCTTTGCCGAGATGACCAACGTCTCGAAGGACATGCGCGCCGAGCTCGAGAAGCATTTTACCGTCGATCGTCCCGAGGTGGTCGCCGAGCAGATCTCCAACGACGGCACCCGCAAATGGCTGCTGCGGCTGCCGAGCGGCGACAAGGTCGAGCGGCCGCACGAGGTCGAGTGCGTCTACATCCCCGAGACCGATCGTGGCACGCTGTGCGTTTCCTCGCAGGTCGGCTGCACGCTGAACTGCGCGTTCTGCCACACCGGCACGCAGCGGCTGGTGCGCAACCTCACCGCCGGCGAGATCGTCGGCCAGGTTATGGTGGCGCGCGACCGGCTGAATGACTGGGCCGACCGCGAGGACGGCACGCGCCGCGTCACCAACATCGTGATGATGGGGATGGGCGAGCCGCTCTACAATTTCGACGCGGTGCGCGATGCGCTGCTGATCGTCGCCGACAATGAAGGCATCGGCATTTCGCGCCGGCGCATCACGCTGTCGACCTCGGGCGTGGTGCCGAACATCCAGCGCACCGGTGACGAGATCGGCGTGATGCTCGCGATCTCCTTGCATGCGGTGCGCGACGAGCTGCGCAACGAGCTGGTGCCGCTGAACCGCAAATATCCGATCAAGGAATTGCTGCAGGCCTGCCGCGATTATCCCGGCGCCTCCAACGCCCGGCGCATCACCTTCGAATATGTGATGCTCAAGGGGGTCAACGATTCGCTCGATGACGCCAAGCTCCTGGTGAAGCTGCTCAAGGGCATTCCGGCGAAGATCAATCTGATCCCGTTCAATCCGTGGCCGGGCACCGCCTACGAATGCTCGGACTGGGAGCAGATCGAAAAATTCTCCGAATACATCTTCAACGCCGGCTATTCCTCGCCGGTGCGCACGCCGCGCGGCCGCGACATCCTCGCCGCCTGCGGCCAGCTCAAGTCGGAGACCGAAAAGCTCTCCGCCCGCGAGCGCCAGGCGCTGCGTGCGATGGCGATGACGGATTGAGTGTGACGCCCTCCATGCAATCCGTCCTTGCGAGGAGCGAAGCGACGAAGCAATCCATGCCTCGGCGAGCTGCGAGATGGATTGCTTCGCTCCGCTCGCAATGACGGGGAGGTCGTAGCATGGCCCTGATCGGCCGCCTGTTCGTCGTCGCCTTCGGCTTCCTGATGGCCTGCTTCGTGGCAGGGATCATCGTGGTCGTCGCGGTGCTGTATCCCGAGATCAGCGATTTCGGCGGGCAGATCGACCAGAGCGCGATCAACGTTGTGCTCGGCTTCGGGTTCATCTTTATCTCAGGCTTTGCGCTGCTGCCGGCGTTGATCGTGGTGCTGATCACCGAGGCGTTCTTCATCCGGAGCGTGCTGGCCTATGCCGTCGGCGGCGCGATCGTCGGCGCGGCCTGCTATCTCGGTCTGGTTCCGTTCGATCCCGATACGATGCAATTCCACGGCATCGTGCGCCGGCACATGGAGATCATGACCGGCGCCGGCATCGTCGCGGGCCTGGTCTACTGGCTGATCGCCGGCCGCACCGCCGGCGCCTGGCGCGAGCCGGCGCGACCGTTGCCGCCGCCCCCGCCATTGCCGTCGCAATCGCAGCGGCCGTGACCTCGTCCAGAGTGCCAACATGGATTCGAACCAGAGAGCCGCATCCGCAATCTTGGGAAGCGTGATAAGCGCGCAGTCGGGCAAATTGTCACTTCCCGAGCTTGAACGAGATATCCTCGCTCAATTGCCGGCGATCGACTCAACCTTGCCCAGAGCGACCCGGGAACTTCTGGATGGACTAGTATTGAGCGTTTTTCAGGCGCAGACGAAAAATGGTGCTGCAGCGCTCAATACTCCGCGGCAGTTTAACTACGACGAAAATGAAGGTGTCGATCACCTGTTTGATCAAGCGGCAAATGCCCTTCGGGCTTACTTGAAATGATTGCGTCGCCTCATCCGCCTCGGCTAAACCGCGCGCCATGAACCGGACCGGACTTTTCATTGCGCTGGGGCTGGCGCTCATCATCGGCATCCTGTTCGGGATCTATCCCGAGCTCGACCTGAAGCTGGCGGCGCTGTTCTACGATGTGGCGCAGAAAACCTTCCCGCTGAAGCTCGACGCGGTGGCGTCGTTCGCGCGCGATGCGGCGATGTGGATCGCCTGGGCGCTGGTGCTGCCGGCGATCGTGACCATCGTCTGGAAATTCATCCGCCCGGACCGGCCGATGCTGATGTCCGGCCGCGCCGCGGTGTTCCTGCTCACCACGATGCTGCTCTCGGCCGGCGTGCTCACCAATTTCACCTTCAAGAATTATTGGGGCCGGCCGCGGCCGGTGTTCGTGACGCAGTTCGGCGGCGACCTGCAATTCATGCCGTGGTGGGACCCGCGCGGCGGCTGCTCGCGCAACTGCTCGTTCTTCTCCGGCGAGGGCGCCACCGCGTTCTGGACCTATGCACCGGCGGCGCTGACGCCGCCCGCGTGGCGGCCGCTGGCCTTTGCCGGGGCCACCGTGTTCGGCATCGTCACTAGCGGGCTTCGCATGGCCTTTGGCGGCCATTTCTTCACCGATGTGGCGATCGCGGGCCTGGTGTCGTTCTTCACGGTCTGGCTGTTCTACGCGCTGATCTACCGCTGGGCAGCGACCCGGCTGACTGACGCCCAGGTCGATGCCGCGCTGACGCGCCTTGCGATGCCCGGCTACCGGTGGATGCAGCGCTGGCGCCGGGGCGGCAAGGCGGCGTCCAGCCAGACCGAGGCCTGATTTGGGCCTGATTAAAGGCGTGCTCAGCGTTCGGAAATTTGATATCGCCACCCCGGAAACATCATTGATTTCGACCGATTGGACCGTCCCATGAGTACGATTCTGAAAAGCCTGCCCACTGGCGAAAAAGTCGGCATCGCGTTCTCGGGCGGGCTCGACACGTCGGCGGCGCTGCTCTGGATGAAGCTGAAAGGCGCCAAGGTCTTCGCCTATACCGCCAATCTCGGCCAGCCCGACGAGGCCGACTACGACGCGATCCCGCGCAAGGCGGTGGATTTCGGCGCCGAGAAGGCCCGCCTCGTCGATTGCCGCACCCAGCTGGTCCATGAGGGCATCGCCGCGATCCAGTCCGGCGCGTTCCACATCTCGACCGGCGGCATCACCTATTTCAACACCACGCCGCTCGGCCGCGCGGTGACCGGCACGATGCTGGTCGCGGCGATGCAGGAGGACGGCGTCAACATCTGGGGCGACGGCTCGACCTTCAAGGGCAACGACATCGAGCGCTTCTATCGCTACGGCCTGCTGACCAACCCGAGCCTGCGCATCTACAAGCCCTGGCTCGACCAGCAGTTCATCGACGAGCTCGGCGGCCGCGCCGAGATGTCGGCGTTCATGACCGCGCAAGGCTTCGCCTACAAGATGAGCGCGGAGAAGGCCTATTCGACCGACAGCAATCTGCTCGGCGCGACGCATGAGGCCAAGGATCTCGAGAGCCTTGCGAGCGGCATCACCATCGTCAACCCGATCATGGGCGTGCCGTTCTGGCGCGCCGATTGCGACGTCAAGGCCGAGAAGGTCGTGGTGCGCTTCGAGGAGGGGCAGCCGGTCGCGCTGAACGGCAAGACGTTTGCAGATCCGGTCGCGCTGTTCCTCGAGGCCAATGCGATCGGCGGCCGCCACGGCCTCGGCATGAGTGACCAGATCGAGAACCGCATCATCGAAGCGAAGAGCCGCGGCATCTATGAGGCGCCCGGCATGGCACTCTTGCACATCGCCTATGAGCGCCTCGTCACCGGCATCCACAACGAGGATACGATCGAGCAGTACCGCATCAGCGGCATGCGGCTCGGCCGCTTGCTCTATCAGGGCCGCTGGTTCGATTCGCAGGCCTTGATGCTGCGCGAGACCGCGCAGCGCTGGGTGGCGCGTGCCGTCACCGGCGAGGTGACGCTCGAGCTGCGCCGCGGCAACGACTACTCGATATCAAACACCGAGAGCCCGAACCTCACCTACGCGCCGGAGCGGCTCAGCATGGAGAAGGTCGAGGGCGCCGCCTTCACGCCGGCCGACCGCATCGGCCAGCTGACGATGCGCAACCTCGACATTGCTGACACCCGCGCCAAGCTCGGCCTGTACAACAAGACCGGCCTCATCTCGAGCGGCGAAGGCTCGCAGATCTTCCAGCTCGAGAACGACAAGGACTGAGGCGGCACCCTCTCGCCTTGTCGTCCCGGGCAAGCGAAGCGCGACCCGGGACCCATAACCACCGGCCATGGTTATGAAGCACGCTGGTGCTCCAGCGCGCTTCCACGGCTCCTCCCTGTGGTTATGGGTCCCGGCCTTCGCCGGGACGACGTGGGGAGAGAGGCCTGCCTACTTCACCCTGAGCGCATCGAGCAGCGAGCGGAACGCGCGCGCGTAATCGGTGCCGGTCTTGCCGATATCCGGCCCCGCGGAGACCGCAACCGCGGCTTCCGTCACCGCGCCGAGCAGCAGCCGCGCCAGCGGCTCGATCGGCTGCCTGGCGATCACGCCGGCATCCATCGCGGCAGCCAGCGCGCGCGGAAACTTGCCGCCGAAATGCTTGGCGTCGATCTCGCGCCAGCGTTCCCAGCCGAGCACGGCGGGGCCGTCGCGCAAGATGATCTGGCCGGTCGGGCCTTTCGAGCACGCCGCGAAATAGCCCTGCGTGCCCGCCGCCATCGCCGCCAGCGGATCGTTCTCGGCGCGCGAGATGCGGTCGAGATCGGCAACAAGGTCGATCGACACCTGCTCGAACACCGCCTCGAACACCGCCTCCTTGGTCGCGAAGTGATGATAGACCGCGCCCTTGGCGACACGCGCGCCGGCGGCGATGTCGTCCATCGTCGCAGCGGCGAAGCCGCGCTCGCCAAAAATGCGCCGCGCCGCCTTGACGATGGCGGCTCTGGTTTTCTCGCGCCGTTCGGCCTGGGTTGCCATCATCCATCTCTAGCCCAGGTTCCGTAGTCGCGCCAGTTGACTTACCGACTCTTGGTCGATAAATACCGACTATCAGTCGGTAAATGGAGAGTGCTTATGCCTTCGCTCAAGACGTTGCAAGCCTTCGCCGACACGGTCGAGTCCAACGACCATGTCGGCGCGATCAGGAACTTCTACGCGGTCGATGCCCGCACCCAGGAGAATGACGGCGAGTGGCGGGTCGGCCGTGAGGCGCTGGCGGCGCGCGAGGCGGCGGTGCTGGCGGCGGTCGCCGGCGTCAAGACCACGCGGCTCGGGCCGCTCCTGCTCGACGGCGATCATTCGGCGATCTGCTGGCGCTTCGAATTCACCGGCAAGGACGGCAAGGTCCGCAGCATGGAGGAGGTCGCCTGGCAGACCTGGCGCGGCGATGAACTCGTCGAAGAGCGCTTCTTCTACGATCCGCAGCAGATGGCGCGCTGAAATCGCGCCGGCCCTTGCGGCAATACGCCCCGGCGCCGCCTCATTGCGCCGTCATCCGCCGCCACTAGCCTCCGCCCCGATGCGCATGATGCGCAAGGGCGGAGCATCGATCATGATCAAGCGAGTTGCCGGCGTGGCCGTCACGCTGGTGTTGTCGGCAGCGCCGGCGTTCGCCCAGACGATCTATCCGATCGATCGCGCCGATATCCTCGTCGGCGCCAAATTCGACTTCAAGGTCGACCTTCCGGAATTGGTCGATCAAGCAAAGCTCAAGGTCACGCTGAACGGCGCGGACTATGCCGCGGTGTTCGGCCAGGGCGGCACATTCACCGCGCACGAGGCCGGCCGGGAGCAGTCGGCGTTGTTGCTGCGCGATGTCTCGCTCGTCAAGCCTGGGCAGGTCGCCGTCGAAGTCAGTGACGGCACGCAGAGCCGGACCGTGAGCTGGACCGTCTACGACACCGGGGCACGCAAGGCCAGGAACGTGATCCTGTTCATCGGCGACGGGATGTCGCCGTCGCATCGCGTCGCCGCGCGAATCCTCTCCAAGGGAATCGCGGAGGGCAAGAGCCGCGGCAAGCTCGCGATCGACGACATGCCGCATATGGCGCTGGTCGCGACCGCCGGCTCGGACTCGATCATCACCGATTCGGCGAATGCCGCGAGCGCCTACGCCACCGGCCACAAGGCCGCGGTCAATGCGCTCGGCGTCTACGCCGATCGCACGCCCGATCCGCTTGACGATCCGAGGGTCGAGACCATCGCGAGTCTTGCCAAGCGGCGGGCGGGCCTCGCGGTCGGCATCGTCACCAACACCGAGGTCGAGGACGCGACCCCGGCGGCGATGGTTGCGCATACCCGCCGCCGCGCCGCCTATGACGCGATCGTCGCGCAATATTTCGACGCGAAGCCCGACGTGCTGATGGGCGGCGGCTCCGCGAACTTCCTGCCGCAATCCGGGTCCGGATCGAAACGCAAGGACGATGTCGACTATCTCGCGCGCTTCCGCGACGCCGGCTATCCGGTCGCGACGACCGCAGGCGAACTCGCCACGCTCGCGGCCAAACCGGACACCCGCCAACTGCTCGGCCTGTTCGCCGCCGGCAACATGGACGGCGCGCTCGACCGCAAATTCCTCAAGGGAGGCGGCGTCAGGAAATTCCCCGAACAGCCGGACCTGACCGAGCAGGTCCAGGCCGCGCTCACGGTGCTGTCGAAGCACGAGGCCGGTTTCTTCCTGATGGTCGAGTCCGGCCTGATCGACAAATACGCCCATCTGCTCGACATGGAGCGCGCGGTCTACGACACCATCATGCTCGACAACGCGGTGCGGCTCGCAAAGGACTGGGCGAAAGCGCGCAACGACGACACGCTGATCCTGGTCGTGGCCGACCACAACCATCCGAACAGCCTGGTCGGCACCATCAATGACGACATGGTGGCGACACCCAACGTGCCGCTGCGCGAGCGCGTCGGCGTCTACGAGAAAGCCGGGTTTCCGAATTATCCGGCGCCGGACGCCGAAGGTTATCCGTCAAGGGTCGATGTCAGCCGGCGCCTTGCGATCTTCTCGGCCAGCCTGCCGGATCACTACGAGACGTTCCGCCCGAAGCTCGACGATCCGAACGAGCCGACCGTGAGGGGCGACCAGCCCGACACGTTCAAGGCCAATGACAAGTACAAGGATGTCCCCGGCGTCGTGCTGCGGTTCGGCAATCTGCCGGCGATGATCGGCGCCAGCGTGCATTCCGGCGAGGATGTCATCCTCACTGCGACCGGGCCGGGCAGCGAGCGCGTCCACGGCTCGATGGACAACACCGAAGTGTTCCGCGTGATGGTCGAGGCGCTGGGGCTGGGTGCGGGCAAGTAACGGATGATGAGATTGAGACGAGGCATGCCCGCTGTACCCCTCCCGCTTGCGGGGGTCGAGATGAACAAAGTTTGCTGTTGGAGGGTTGGTGTGAGCGGCGAGGCTTCTCCGACCTCCCCCTGAAAAGGGGAGGTCGCTTTGCTCGCGAGAGCAAAGCGGGTGGGGATCTGCTCTCTCCGTAGACACCGTCACCTGCGGCTGACCCCCATCCCGACCTTCCCCCTTTCAGGGGGAAGGAGAACAAACAAAAATGGCCGGGATCGCTCCCGGCCATTTCGTATCGTGATGTCGCGCCGGCTCAGCGCGGCGGCGCGGCCGAGGCGGTGCCGCCGTTGAGCAGCGGGGTGATGCGGCGGACGGTGACGCGCCGGTTGATGCGGCTCGGTCCGTCGGTCTGCTCCTTCGGATATTGAGAGCCATAGCCCTGCGAGGTCAGGTTCTCAGCCGGCACACCGAACTGCTGCGTCAAGAGCTCGGCGGCGGATTGCGCACGGCGGTCCGACAGTGACAGATTGTCGGTGTCGTTGCCGGTCGCATCCGTGTGGCCCTCGATCAGGAACACCTCGCGCGGGTTGCGCTGGATGGCTCGGTTGAGGCCGTCGGCGATCACCTGCAGCCTCGCCGCCTGGTCCGGTGGGATGGTCCACGATCCGGAGTCGAAGTTGATCGTGTTGACGTCGATGCTCGGCATCTGCATGCGGACATTGGGGCTGTAGCGGATCTCGTCCAGCGAGTAGCGCCGTTCGATCCGCTGCACCGGCGGTGCCTCCATGGTCTCGTAGATCACGTCGGGCGACGCGTCCTGCGCGTCGACGATGTAGCGATCGTAGGGAATGTTGACCACGGGCGGCGGGGCGTCGACATAGAAACCACCGACTGCGCGCGGATCGCGATAGCTGTTGTCGATGATGACGACCTCGCGGCCGCCAGTATCCCTGCGGATTCGGCGCAACATCTGGCCGTCGGAGCCGACCACGGTGATGATCTCGCTGCCGTCGGGACGAACCACGACCGTCCGCGTCTCGCCGCCGATCGTCTCGGTGCGGATGTCGCGCGCGCCATAGCGGAAGCGATAGACGTCGTCGCCGCGCACATAGGCCTGGCCGCCGGGATCGCGGATGATGACGCGGTCCGGCTCGGTGTAGATGGTGCGGCCGCCTTCGACCACCTCCTGGCGCTGGCTGTGCAGGTCGGCGATGCTGCCGCCGATGATGGCGCCGGCGACCACGCCGGCACCGACGGCGGCACCGATCGCGAGCGGCTTGATGTTGTCATGGCGCGGTGGCGGCGGCAGCGGCGCTGCGACGGCAGGCGCGGCGCGGAAGGCGGGCGCAACCGTCGGCGGCGCATATTGCGCGCGGCCGGGCGGCGGCGTTGCGGCGGCCGAGCCGGGGACGACCGATGGCGCGGGCGCGCCCATCGCGGCGCCCTGGGCCGGCGATACGCCGGGCGCGACGCCCGGACGTGCTGCCGGCTGACCCGGAGCCGGGGCCGCGCCGGGCGCGCCCATTGCCGCGCCCGGGGTTGCCGGTGTTCCGGGCGGTGTCGCCGGACGTCCCTGCTGACCTGGCGCCGGTGGCGTCGGCGTCGCGCCGGGTGCCGGAGGCGTTGTTGCGGCAGGCGGGGTGCCTGGACGCGCGGGCTGTGCGCCGGCTGCCGGAGGTGTCGGCGTCGGTGTCGCACCGGGAGCTGTCGCGGCGGGCGGCGTGCCCGGTCGTGCCCCTGCTGCCGGCGGCGTTGTCGTTGCCGAAGGCGCGGGCGTTGAAGTCGCCGCGGGCGGGGTGCCCGGCGGTTGCTTGGCGCCGCCAGGGCGTTCACCGCGTTCGCCACCCGGACGATCGCCGGGGCGGCGTTCGGCCGGCGCCGTTGTCGGAGCTCCCGGCGTTGCGGGCGTCGGAGTCGGCGTTGCCGCCGTGGGCGGGGTGCCGGGACGTGCTGCCGGCGCGGCATTCGGCGTGGCGCCGGGCGCCGGCGTTGGCGGCGTGTGCGCGGGTCCTGCGCCGGGCGGCGGCGTGCCGGGTCGCTGCGGTGCTGCGGCCGGCGGCGGTGGCGTCGGCGTCGGATGTGCGGGGGCGGCCGCCGGCGGTGGCGGGGTTGGCTTCGCAGGCGCTGCTGCGGGCGGCTCCGGCCGTGCCGGTGACGGCGATGGCTTCGCGGGTGCGGCCGCGGGCGGCGGCGGTGTGGGATGTGCGGGAGCAGCCGACGGCGGAGGCGTCGTCGGGCGCGCGGCAGGCGGCTCGGGCCGGGCAGGGGCTGCAGGCGGGGTCGGCTTCGCGGGCGCTGCGGCCGGCGGCGGAGCAGGATGTGCGGGTGCCGCGGCGGGAGGTGGCGCCTGCGGATGCGGTGCTGCGGCCGGCGGTGCGGGACGTGCAGGAGCACCCGGCGCGCCCGGCGCTGGCCGCGCCTTCGGCTTTCCGTCCGGTCCGGTTTCTTCCTTTTGCTGCGCCTGTGCGACGACCAGCGGCGAAGTTTGGGCGTGCGACGCTGAGGTGGCGAACTGCATCACCGTCAGCGCAGTCGTGGCAAGCAGCACGAGACGAAGCTTTGTCATTGTCTAGGAGTCCCCGGCGGAAAGTCTGGGCAGGAAAGCAAAGTGAGAACCGAACAATTCGGCAGGACGATGAACCGCCAGCCGTTAGGCCGGATTGTGGCGAGCCACGAATCATCGGCGAAGTTTATTTCGACATTATAACGGGTTGCATGTGTGGTTGTTCACCGCGCGTTCAGAAGAAACGCGCCGACACATTTGCAATCGACGTGGAACTTGGGCGCATGAGCGACTCACCGGCGGGGAGTCGATCTGTCGCAGGCGGCGGGCCGGACGGTCCAGGCGGTCCGCGCACCGGTGATTCGTCAGGTGTCTTGCCGGGCAACTCGTCCGGTCGCGGCGGCTCGCCGGGTTCGCGCACCGGCTCCGGAATCTCGGGGCGCGGACTGCCGGGCGGAATTCCCGGCGGCGGTTCGCTCGGTGTGCCCGGCGTCGTCGGCGGAATCTCGGGAGGCTCGATCGGCATCATATCGAGGCCCCGCGGCTGCCGCCGCCAGATCGCGTCGCGCGCATTGATCGCTCCATCGAAGTTCGAAGCGACAACGGATCGCGCGCCGCGGCGTTCCGATGTTTCACCCGGGCGTGTGGCAGACCGCCTCGATATTGTGGCCGTCGGGATCGAGCACGAATGCGCCGTAATAGTTCGGGTGGTAATGCGCACGGATGCCGGGCGCGCCGTTGTCGCGGCCGCCGGCCGCCATCGCGGCCTTGTAGAAGGCGTCGACGGTAGCGCGGTCCCTGGCCGTGATGGCGATATGCACCGGCTTGTTCATTGCGCCTTCGCCGCCGATCCAGAAGTCCGGCTTGCCGTCGGCGCCGAAGCCCGCGGCGGGCGCGTGCCCGGTCACATCAGCGGGCACTTCCATGATCAGGCCGTAGCCGAGCGGCGCCAGCGCCGTCTGGTAGAAAGCCTTCGCGCGTTGATAGTCGGAGACGGAAAAGCCGATATGGTCGATCATCGCGAGCCTCCCTTGTTGTGTGACGCTACAGACTCGTTGCACCTCCTCCGCAAGCGGGAGAGGGAGCAGATCTCAGAAGCGTAGCCCGGATGAAGCGAAGCGCAATCCGGGGCTGCTCTAGTCGCGGACGGTCTGGTCCCGGATTTCGCTGCGCTTCATCCGGGCTACGGCCATTCGAACCTCAGCCGCGGCCAGGTCTCAACTCCGCACCAGCAGCGTGTTGCTCCGCGTCCGGCCGTGCTCGACGTAACCGCGCGCATGCATGTCCGCAATGCAGTCGTCGGTCCATTCGTCCTTCGACAGATGCTCGATCACCACCGCGCGCGGCCACAGTGCCTGGGGCGCGTCGCGGAAGAAGCCGATCAGCACGCGGTCCTCGAAACCCTCGACGTCGATCTTGAGCGCATCGACCTTGCTCGCGCCGGCCTCGTCGAGGATGTGTTGCAGCCGCAGCGACGGCACTTTGAACGCCTTGCCCGTCGGCGTGCCGGTGACGATGTGGCTGGCGCCGAGATTGTCGCCGTCGGTCTCGATCATCAGTTCGCCATCGGTCGGGCCGGCGGCCGCCGCAACCAGGCGCACCTGCGGAAAGCCGGAGGCCTGGGTGTTGAACTTGAGCCGCGCATGCGTCACCGGATGCGGCTCGATCGCGATCACCTTGCCACCGAGCCCGACGTCGCGCGCCAGCGCCAGCGCATAGGTGCCGACATTGGCGCCGAGATCGACGAAGGTGCCATCCGCGCCGACATGCGCCCGCAGGAAGGTGAGTTCTTCAAGGTTGTAATCGGGATTGAACAGCGCGCCGCGCTCGGTCGCGCTTTGCTGATGATAGAAGCGGAATGATGCGCCCTGATAGGTCACGTCCAGCGGCCCAGCGCCGAACAGATTGACCAGTTTCGACAGCCAGGGCCGGAACGCGCCGCGCTTCAATCCTGAGCCATGCGCCAGGCGGATGATGGCGGCCTGCGCCGCATTGGGCGCGAAGGCGCCGAACGGCGCCGGCGATATGTCGTTGCTCGGGATCACGCATGGCCTCGTCGAAAGCGCGGCATGCATAGCCGGTTTTGCCGGCAGCGCCAACGCCCGTTACGCCGCCTTGCCCGCTGCCTGCCGTTACCGCAGGAAGCGGCCGAGCAGCCTTCGCTTGCCCTTGCGCGGGATCAGATCGACGTCGCTGACCAGTTTGGCGCCGCCCTTGCGGCGCTCCAGCACGATCTTGCGGCTATGGAACGCTTCGAGCTCGACGCGGTGGGCGACGCTGACGATAGTCGCCTTCGGCAGTTCCGTCGTCACCGTCTCCATCATCTTGTCCTGGCTCTTCTCGTCGAGCGCGGACGTCGCCTCGTCGAGCACGACGATGTCGGGGGCATGCAGCAGCAGTCGGGCAAAGGCGAGCCGCTGCTTCTCACCGCCGGACAGGGTCTGGTCCCACGGCGCGTCCTCCTCGATCTTGTCCTTGAGATGGTCGAGGCCGACCTTGTGCAGGGCACGGCTGATCTCATCGATGGTCCAGTCTTCCGCCGCGCCGGGATAGGCCACCGCGCGCCGCAGCGTGCCCGAGGGCACGTAGGGCTTTTGCGGCAGCATGAACAATCGGCGGTCCGCGTGCAGGCCGACACTGCCGCCGCCCCACGGCCACAGCCCGGCGATGGCGCGCACCAGCGTGCTCTTGCCGGTGCCGGATTCGCCGGCGACCAATAGCCGCTCCCCCGGTTCGATCACCACTTCGGTCTCGCCGACCACGGCGGTGCCGTCGTCCAGTGTGACGGAGAGATCGTTGAGGCTCAGCATGGCCTCGCCCGCGGTCTCGCCGCGCTCGATGCGGCCGAAGCCGTCGCCGGTCTCGGCGCGTTCGAGCCCGTCAAGCGACGTCATCAGCGAGGCGATGCGCCGGGCGCAGGCGTTCCAGTCGGCGAGCCGCGGATAGTTGTCGACCAGCCAGCCGAACGCGGTCTGCACGATGGTGAAGGCCGAGGCCGCCTGCATCACCTGGCCGAGCGACATGCTGCCGTCGAGGAATTTTGGCGCGCACAGCAGCAAGGGTACCACCGGCGCAATGAGGTTAGATCCCTGCGACACCAGCGTCGTGCGCATGTGCTGCCCAGCGAGCCGCGCCCATTGCCGCAACACATTCGAGAACGTCTTGTCGATGCCGTCGCGCTCCTCGGTTTCGCCGCCGAGCAGCGCGATGCTTTCGCCATTCTCCCGCACGCGGGTCAGTATGTAGCGGAATTCCGCTTCCGCCTGGTTCTTGTCCTCGGAGATCTGCACGAAGCTGCGGCCGATCGCCGTGATCGAGCCCGACGCGATCGCAGCATAGATGATCGCGGCAATGACCAGGAAGCCCGGGATGCTGATCGACGAGCCGCCGAGCGTCACCGTCAGCGCGCCGCCGATGGTCCAGAGCACGACGATGAAGGTAACGGCCGAGAGCAGCGCCGACGTCACGCCGGCGATGAAGTCGACCGGAGAATCGGTCGCGATCCGCAGATCCTCCGCGATCCGGTACTCCGGATTCTTGTGATCGCCGTCGACGAGGTTGAGCTGGTAGTAGCGGCCGTTCGTCAGCCAGCGCGACACGACGGCGTTGGTCAGCCAGGCGCGCCAGCGCCGCTGGATACCCATGCGGCCGAACACCTGGGCGACCCCCAGCAGCACGCTGCCGATCGCCAGCGGAAAGAAGATGGCCGTCAGGTGGAAGACACTGGCCGCGTCGCGCTTTTCGATCGCATCGAAGATCGCGCGATTCCAGACATTGATGCCGTACTGAACGGCGACATTGGCGACGATCAGCAGCAGCAGGCCGATCGTGAACAGCCACGCCAGCCGGTCGCCGCTCCGGCCCCAATAGCCGCGCGCGCTGATCCAGAACCGAGTCAGCAAATAGTCCTTGCGCGCCTGTTCGGCTTCTTCGGCGGACAATTCGGGATCGGGTTCGACGATTTCCGGCGGCGGCGGTTCGACATCCTCGCCGCCTTCGGCAATCACCTCGACGAATTCCGACTTCTCATCCCCTTCGCTTGCCGCGGGATCCTTGCGCTCTTGACCGGCCGCCTTTGCGCTCGCTTTCCGAGACGATGAAGTCCTGGCCGACGACGGCCCGTCCGACGATTTGGATTTTGCCTCAGCTTTGCCCATGGCACGATAACGCCAGGCAAATTACCCGGTTCCGCACTGGGACCGGCGGTCAGTCGCGCGGATTGCAACGACTTCAGGGGCTGAGGCCCGCGCATGCGGGCGATCCAGTACGCCGCGACCTCTTGATTCAAGCACAGCCGTCTCTGGGACACTGGATCACCCGCGGTTGATGACAGCGATATTCGATATCTTGAAACGAGACCTATCCTCATCGTCGTCCTGGCTTTCGCCAGGACGACAACGTGCTTGAGATGTGCCGCGCAACTACCTCACTCCGCCGGCGCCTGATCGCGCTTCAGCCGGCGCGAGCGCGTTGCTTTGTGCAGCACGCGCGCGAGCTGCTCGGCCGAATAGGGCTTCTGCAGCAGCTCGAAGCCGCCGCTGCCCTGCTGCGACAGCACCTGGCTGTAGCCGGAGGCGAGCACGATCGGCAGATCGAGGCGCTGCCGGCGGATCTCTTCCGCAAGCTCGATGCCGCTCATGCCGGGCATCACGACGTCGGTGAACACCAGGTCGAACCGGTCGGCGTCGACGGCGAGCTCCTCCAGCGCGTGGGTGGCGTTGTCCACCAGCACGCAGGTGCAGCCGAGCTGGGTCAGCGTGTCGGCGGCAAACTTTCCGACCTCGGCATTGTCCTCGACGATCAGGACCGATGCGTTGGTCCGATCGACCGAGGGCGCGTCCTCGGTGCGCTGCGCTCGCGCGCCATGCCCGCCGACGACGCGCGGCAGATACAGCGTGAATGTCGCACCCTTGCCGACTTCGCTGGTGACGGTCACCTCGCCGCCGGACTGCTTGGCGAAGCCGAACACCTGCGACAGGCCAAGGCCGGTGCCGTGACCGACCTCCTTGGTGGTGTAAAACGGCTCGAAGATGCGGCCGAACAGCTCCTGTGGAATTCCGACGCCGGTGTCGGTCACCGACACCGCGACGTGGCCGGGCGAGTTCGGCGGCGTGCTGGTCGCGGACGGCAGTCTGTCCACGGCGCGGACCGCGATCGTGAGCCGGCCGACGCCGTCCATGGCGTCGCGCGCGTTCACCGCCATGTTGATGATGGCGGTCTCGAACTGGCCGGCATCGGCGTTGACGAGACAGGTCTCGTCCGGCACCTGCGCTGTGATCTCGATGCGCGCGCCGATCAGGGTTGCGATCATCTCGCTCAGGGTGCGGACATTCTGGCAGGCGTCGAACACCTCGGGCTTGAGGGTTTGCCGCCGCGCGAATGCAAGCAGCTGGTTGGTCAGCTTGGCGGCACGGTTCACGGTGTTGGAGATCGCATCGATGTAGCGCTGCCGCCGCGGCTCCGGCAGGTCCGGCCGCCGCAACATGTCGACCGACGCGCGGATCACGGTGAGCAGGTTGTTGAAGTCGTGCGCGACGCCGCCGGTGAGCTGCCCGAGTGCCTCGAGCCGCTGGCCGTGCCGCAATGCCTCCTCGGCCTCGATGCGCCGGTTGGCCTCCTCCTGCAGGCGCTGGGTTCGTCGGAAGGCGAGTGCGAGCAGGCCGAACAGCAGGGCGGTGGCCGGGATCCCGAAGATCAGGTGCTGGGCCATGGTCGACATCCAGCGCGACTGGATCGCCGAGGTTTCAAGGCCGGCACTGACATAGACCGGGTATTCCGCCAGCCGCTGATAGCGCATGCGCCGCTCGATGCCGTCGGCTGGGGATTGGATCGTCATCGTCCCGGCCTCGGGATTGGCGACGATCTGCCGCCCGAGCGGGCCGCTCGGCTCGAACCGGACATCGTGGCCAACGGCAGGGAAATGCGCCAGCACGGCGCCGTCGGTCCGGATCAGCGCCAGGAAGCTGCCCGGCTCGCGGCCGATCCTGGCGTAGAAATTCTCGAAATATTCCGGAAGCACGGAGGCCTGGATCACGCCGGCAAAGCTGCCGTCGTCGCCGTTGCGGCGCCGGCCGACGCTGAAGAACCGCGAGCCCTGATAGGGCGGCCGCGGCGTCAGCACCTCGCCGATATAGGTGCCGATGTCGCCCTGGGCATGGATCCGGAAGTAATCCCGGTCCGAGAAGTCGACGTCGGGGGCCGGCTGCACCAGGCTGTTGACGAGGGCACGGCCGTTGGCATCGAACACCCAGACCGATTTCACCTGGGGAAGCGCCATGGCGACCTGCCGCAGCCGCTCGTGCAGGCTCTTCTCGCGCGCGCCGATATCGGCATCGCCCATGCCGCGGACGACCTCGGTGACCTCGGCTAGGCCCCGATCGATGGTCTCGAACACCTTCAGCGCATGCTCATGGGCGACATCGAGCGTGCGCTGGATCTCCCGGTCGGCGGCCTCGCTGATCGAGATCCAGGACATTGCGGAGGCAAAAACGAACAGCGCCAGCGGAAGGGCCAGCGCGGCGGCCATCATCCATTGCAGCAGTCTCAGCGAATTGCGTTGTGCGGTCTGCACGGGCGCTCCGGCTCCGCGCGGACCATAACGCAAACCGTTGCGCGGGAGGAAGCGAAACGGCGCCGCCGGGCGCGGCGCGGACGCCCGTTCGCCATTCCGCGACCCGTCAAGGTTACCGGAGGCCAACCCGGATCGATCAATTCGCAGCCGGCTCGCGTCCGGGGCAGCACGGGGCGGCTGCGGCGCGGCGGCATCACGACCTCGTTAGCGCCTCGCCGGCAGTCAAGCGGAAAATCGGCCTGGATGGCGCTTCCGGGCGCTGTTTTTAGGAGTTCTAAAACCTCTCATGGGCAAACGCTTGACCCTGTGACTACCTGCTGAAAAACAGGCCGCATGACAGGCGATCCAAACAGCTCCCGGGATGATTTGCAGGACGTCCGGCTCGGACATGCGGATCGCGGTTTTGTCGGAAAGATCATCAGGCTCGATGCGCTCGTGACGGGCTCATCGCTGTCTCCGCAGGAGCTGGAGCAGCGCCTGGTCGAGATGGGATTTGTCGAGGGCGCGCGCGTGGAAATCCTGCATGAAGGCACGATCCGAAAGGACCCGATCGCGGTGCGCGTCGACAACATCACGATCGCGCTGCGCCGGAGCGAAGCCATGGCTGTGATCGTCGAATGACCGCTGCATCCCTGCGCCTGGCGCTGGTCGGCGCGCCGAACACCGGCAAGACGTCGCTGTTCAACAGCCTGACCGGCAGCCGTCAGAAGGTCGCCAACTATCCGGGCGTCACGGTCGAGCGCAAGTCCGGCGGCTTCGTCACGCCCGAGGGCCGCAGCGTGACCGTGCTCGACCTGCCCGGCACCTATTCGTTGCGCGGCCGCAGCCCGGACGAGGAGATCACCCGCGACATCGTGCTGGGCCGCTTCGACGGCGAGGCGGTGCCCGACCTCGTGCTCTGCGTCGCGGACGCCACCAATCTGCGGCTGACCCTGCGGCTGGTGCTCGAGCTGAAGCGCGTCGGCCGGCCGATGATGCTCGTGCTCAACATGATCGATATCGCCAAGCGCCGCGGCGTCACGATCGACATCGACCGGATGTCGCAGGAGCTGGGACTGCCGATCGTGACCTCGGTCGCGGTCCGCAAGGGCGGCATCGATGAGCTCCTGAAGCGGACCGACGAATTCCTCTCCAAGTCGCATGAGGCGGCGGCCAGCGAATGGACGACGCCGACGATCGCCGACCTCAAGGTGGCGCAGCGCGAGGCGGACCGCATCATCGCGGCGGCGGTGACGCTGCCGACCAAGCCCGACACGCTGACCAACCGGATCGATTCCGTGGTGCTGCATCCGGTCTGGGGTCTCGTGATCCTGGCCGTGATCCTGTTCGTGATGTTCCAGGCGGTGTTCACCTGGGCGCAGCCCGCGATGGAGTTCCTGTCGGACAGCTTCGCCGCGCTCGGGCAGCTGATCCACAATTTGCTGCCCGAAAGCTGGAGCCTGTTGCAGAGCTTCCTGCAGAACGGCGTGATCTCCGGCGTCGGCAGCGTGATCGTGTTCCTGCCGCAGATCATCATCATCTTCCTGTTCATCCTGCTGTTGGAAGATTTCGGCTACATGGCGCGCGCCGCGTTCCTGATGGACCGCATCATGGGCGGCGCCGGGCTGCATGGCCGCGCCTTCATTCCGCTGTTGTCGAGCTTTGCCTGCGCCATTCCCGGCATCATGGCGACGCGCGTCATCGACAACCGCCGCGACCGCCTGACCACGATCCTGATCGCGCCGCTGATGACGTGCTCGGCGCGCATTCCGGTCTACACGCTGATTATCTCCGCTTTCGTTCCAGCGACCACGCTGTGGGGTTTCGTCAATCTGCAGGGACTCGTGATGTTCGGCCTCTACGCCGCCGGCATCACCAGCGCGCTGACGGTGTCGGCGATCGCGAAATTCTTCTTGTGGCGCGATCACGCGCCGGCACCGTTCATGCTGGAATTGCCCGACTACAAGATGCCGCGGCCGAAGAGCATCGCGATCGGCGTGTTCACCCGCGCCAAGATGTTCCTGTACCGGGCCGGCACCACGATCCTCTCGATGATGGTGCTGATCTGGTTCCTGGCCTCGTTCCCGCAGGCGCCGGCCGGCGCCGAGGGGCCGGCGATCAACTACAGCTTTGCCGCGATGATCGGCCATGCGCTCGAGCCGCTGCTGCGGCCGATCGGCTTCAACTGGCAGATCGCGGTGGCGCTGATCCCCGGCATGGCGGCGCGCGAGGTCGCGGTCGCGGCGCTCGGCACGGTCTATTCGATCGAGGGCGGCAAGGAGGCGGCGGACCAGATCGGCCAGGTGCTGGCGCAGAAATGGACGCTGGCGACCGCGCTCTCGCTGCTGGTCTGGTACATCTTCGCCCCGCAATGCGCCTCGACGCTCGCGGTGATCCGCCGCGAGACCGGCGGCGCGAAGTGGATGGTGGTGACGTTCATCTACATGCTCGCGCTGGCCTATGTCGCGAGCTTCCTGACCTTCAATCTCGCGCAGGCGCTCGGCCTGCATTGATCGGCAACGCGGTTTCATCATCTCTATTCGAAACTGCGACAGGTGCACGCAGCCAAGCGAAGCGGTAGAGTTGGTCGAGGGCGCGTGAAGCGGCAGGCGCCTCCGCGTGTTCCCTGCGAGACCCTGCAATGTCGACGTACGGCCTGGAGCGGCTATTTTCGCCTCGAAGCATCGCAATCGTCGGCGGCAGCCCGCGTCCGTCGTCGCTCGGCGCGGCGGTGCTCAGGAACATCAGAGCGAGCGGCTTCACCGGCCGCGTCGGCGTCGTCAATCGGAACTATTCTGACGTCGATGGTACCCCGACCGTCCCCGACCTGAAATCGCTGCCATTCGTTCCGGATCTCGTCGTCATCAGCGCACCGGCGGCGGCGGTTCCCGAAATCGTCGCGGAGGCGGCTTCGGCCGGCGTTGCCGGTGCGGCAATCCTGTCGGCCGGTCTTGGCCATGGCGCGGGCTCGCTCGCGGAGACTGCGGGGCAGATGGCGCGACGGCATGGCATGCGCCTGATCGGGCCGAATTGCCTCGGCGTCATGGTGCCGCGCGCCAAGCTCAATGCGAGCTTCGCCTCGCATCAGCCGTCCGACGGGCACGTTGCTCTGATCTCGCAGTCCGGCGCGGTCGCGTCGGCGATGATCGAATGGGCGGCGGAGCGGCGGCTCGGCTTCTCCGGCATCGCGTCGATCGGCGACCAGCTCGATGTCGACGTCGCCGACCTCCTGGATTATTTCGCGCTCGACGACCACACCAGCGCGATCCTGATCTATCTCGAAGCCGTCAAGGACGCGCGCAAGTTCATGTCGGCGGCGCGCGCCGCGGCGCGGCTGAAGCCGGTCGTCATCGTCAAGTCGGGACGGATGGAGCAGGGCGCCAAGGCCGCCGCGACCCACACCGGCGCGCTGGCCGGCTCCGATGCGGTCTACGACGCCGCATTCCGTCGCGCCGGCATGCTGCGCGTCTACGACCTGCGTCAGCTGTTCGATTGCGCCGAACTGCTTGGCCGCGGCTTCGTTCCGCGCGGCAACCGACTGGCGATCCTGACCAATGGCGGCGGGCTCGGCATCCTCGCGACCGACCGGCTGGCCGAGCTCGGCGGCGTTCCTGCGACACTGACGGCGGAGACCATCGAACGGCTCGACAAGGTGCTGCCGCCGGGCTGGTCCTATGCCAATCCGGTCGACATCGCGGGCGATGCCGATGCCGATCGCTACGTGGTGGCGCTCAGCGCACTGCTCGATGATGCGAACAGCGATGCGGTGCTGGTCGCGAATGTGGAAACCGCGGTTGCGCCGGCCCAAGGAATTGCAGAGGCGGTGGCGCAATGCGTCCGCGACCGCAGGACGAAGCGGAGTGCGGTCGCCGCACTGGTGCTCGCGGCCTGGGTCGGCGCCGACGAGCGCACCGGCGCGATCTTCGAGGCGGCACGGATTCCGCACTTCCCGACCGAGGACGATGCGGTGCGCGCCTTCATGTATCTGGTGCGCTATCGCGAGGCCTCGACCGCGCTCGCCGCAACCCCGCCTGGCGTCGCATCGGTGTTCACGCCGGAGACGGCGGCGGCGCGCCACGTCGTCGTGAACGCGCTGTCGGAAGGGCGCGCCTGGCTCGATCCGGCCGAGATCGTCGCTCTGTTCGCGGCCTATCGTATTCCGATCGCGACGACGCTCGTCGCCAACAGTGCCGAGGACGCTGCCGAGAAGGCGGCGCCGTTCCTTGCCGAGGGACATGCGATCGTGGTCAGGGTGTTCTCGCGCGACATCCGGCACGCCTCCGACGTCGGCGGCGTGATCCTCGACCTGCGCACCAAGGACAGCGTCGTTGAAGCTGCGCGGACGGTCATGGCGCGGGCACGAAGTGCGCGGCCCGACGCCACCCTGCAGGGTGTGACGATCCAGCCGATGATCGTGCGGCGCGCGGCGCGCGAACTGATCCTCGGCATCGCCGACGATCCGACTTTCGGTCCGGTGATCGTGTTCGGGCGTGGCGGCCCCGCGGTCGAGGTGATCAACGACAAGGCGCTGGCGCTGCCGCCGCTCGACATGAATCTCGCCCGCGAGTTGATCGGACGCACCCGCGTCTCGCGGCTGCTCGGCGGCTATGGCGATGTGCCGGCGGTCCCGGCCGATGTGGTGCCGCTCACCCTCGTCAAGCTGGCGCAGATGGCGGCCGACATTTCCGAGGTCGCCGAGCTCGACATCAACCCGATGCTGGCGGACGAGAGCGGCGTGCTCGCGCTCGATGCGCGGGTCGCGATCCGCAAGCCGGCGCGGCTGTTTGCCGGCCAAACGCGGCTCGCGGTGCGGCCCTATCCGTCGCAATGGGAAGGTGAGCTTGCGCTGCGCGACGGCTCGCGTGTCACGGTACGCCCGATGCGGCCGGAAGACGAGCCGATGGTCAGCGAGTTCTTCAAGCGCGTCACCGCCGAAGACCTCAGGCTGCGCTTCTTCCATGCGATGAAGGAATTCTCGCACGCCTTCATCGCGCGCCTGACCCAGCTCGACTATGCGCGGGCGATGGCGTTTGTGGCGCTCGATCCGAACACCGGCGAGATGATGGGTGCGGTCCGGCTGCATTCGGACTCGCTGTACGAGAATGCCGAATACGCGATCCTGCTGCAGTCCGATCTCAAGGGCAAAGGGCTCGGCTGGGCGCTGATGCAGCTCCTGATCCACTATGCGCGGTCGGAGGGATTGAAGCGTCTGTCCGGCCAGGTGCTGACCGAGAACACCACGATGATCGGGATGTGCCGCGATCTCGGCTTCACCGTGACGATGGATCCGGACGATCACAGCATCGTCGATGTCGTACTCGACCTCGATCGATCCGGCGTCGATGCGGTCGGCGCCGATATCCTGATCCGGCCCGCTGCGGCTGGCCGCCGATAACAGCGCCAGCCGCGGCTGCAACGGATCAGATTTGGCGTTCGACCAGCTTGAACTTGAGCTCGGCGATCGCTTCGGAGGGGTTGAGGCCCTTCGGACACGCCTTGGCGCAGTTCATGATGGTGTGGCAGCGATAGAGGCGGAACGGATCCTCGAGATTGTCGAGCCGCTCGCCGGTCGCTTCGTCGCGGGAGTCGGTGACCCAGCGGTTTGCCTGCAGCAGCGCGGCGGGGCCGAGGAAGCGCTCGCTGTTCCACCAGTAGCTCGGGCATGAGGTCGAGCAGCAGGCGCACAGGATGCACTCGTAGAGGCCGTCGAGCTTCTCGCGGTCCTCGTGGCTCTGCCTCCACTCCTTCTGCGGCGTCGGCGTCGTGGTCTTCAACCACGGCTCGATCGAGGCATATTGGGCGTAGAAATTGGTCAGGTCCGGGACCAGGTCCTTCACCACCGGCTGGTGCGGCAGCGGATTGACCTTCACCGCACCGCCCGCGCCGACGTCGTGCATCGACTTGGTGCAGGCCAGCGTGTTCTGGCCGTCGATGTTCATCGCGCAGGAGCCGCAGACGCCTTCGCGGCAGGAGCGGCGGAAGGTCAGCGTCGGGTCGATGTGGTTCTTGATCCAGATCAGGCCGTCCAGCACCATCGGACCGCAATCATTGGTGTCGACATGATAGGTGTCGACGCTCGGATTCTTGCCGTCGTCCGGGTTCCAGCGATACACCCGAAATTCGCGCGTCTCGGTGGCGCCGGCCGGCTTCGGCCAGGTCTTGCCGCCGGAAATCTTCGAATTCTTCGGAAGTGCGAATTCAACCATGCTTGCTCGCCTTCGTTCTCAGTAGACCCGCGCCTTCGGCGGGATGTACTGCACGTCATTGGTCATCGTGTAGCTGTGCACCGGACGGTACTCGATCGCGGTCTTGCCGGCCGGATCGATCCAGGTCAGCGTGTGCTTCATCCAGTCCTTGTCGTTGCGGTCCGGGAAGTCCTCGCGCGCATGCGCGCCGCGGCTTTCGGTGCGGTTGGCCGCCGAATCCATCGTCACGACCGCCTGCACGATCAGATTGTCGAATTCCAGCGTCTCGACCAGGTCGGAATTCCACACCAGCGAGCGGTCCGACACCGAGATGTCGCCGACGCCGCCATAGACCTTGTGGATCAGGTTCTGGCCTTCCTGCAGCACGTCGCCGGTGCGGAACACCGCGCAATTGTTCTGCATCACATGCTGCATGCTGTCGCGCAGCTTCGCGGTCGGCGTGCCGCCGGAGGCATGGCGGAAATGATCGAGCCGGCCGAGCGCGAGGTCGGCGGAATCCTTCGGCAGCTCCGGCTGCTTGGCGTTCGCGGTCAGCTTGTCGGCAAGGCGCATCGCCGCGGCGCGGCCGAACACCACGAGGTCGATCAGCGAGTTGGAGCCGAGGCGGTTGGCGCCGTGCACCGAGACGCAGGCCGCTTCGCCGATCGCCATCAGGCCCGGCACCACCGAATTGTCGTCGCCATTGCGCTTGGTCAGCACCTCGGCGTGATAATTCGTGGCGATGCCGCCCATGTTGTAGTGCACGGTCGGCACGATCGGGATCGGCTCGCGGGTGACGTCGACATTGGCGAAGATCTTGGCCGATTCGGAGATGCCCGGCAGCCGCTCATGCAGCACCTTCGGATCGAGGTGGTCGAGGTGCAGGAAGATGTGGTCCTTCTTCTTGCCGACGCCGCGGCCTTCGCGGATCTCGATCGTCATCGCGCGCGAGACGACGTCGCGCGAAGCGAGGTCCTTGGCCGACGGCGCATAGCGCTCCATAAAGCGCTCGCCCTCGGAGTTGACGAGATAGCCGCCTTCGCCGCGGGCGCCTTCGGTGACGAGGCAGCCCGAGCCGTAGATGCCGGTCGGATGGAATTGGACGAATTCCAGGTCCTGCAGCGGCAGGCCGGCGCGCAGCACCATGCCGCCGCCGTCGCCGGTGCAGGTGTGCGCCGATGTGCAGGAGGCGTAGGCGCGACCATAGCCGCCGGTCGCCAGGATCGTGGTCTGGGCGCGGAAGCGATGCAGCGTGCCGTCATCGAGCTTGAGCGCGATGACGCCGCGGCAGACGCCCTGATCGTCCATGATCAGGTCAATGGCGAAGAACTCGATGAAGAACTCGGCCGAGTGGCGCAGCGACTGGCCGTACATCGTGTGCAGCATGGCGTGGCCGGTGCGGTCGGCGGCGGCGCAGGTGCGCTGTGCCTGGCTCTTGCCGAAGTCGATGGTCATGCCGCCGAACGGGCGCTGATAGATCTTGCCGTCCTCGGTGCGCGAGAACGGAACGCCCCAGTGCTCGAGCTCGTAGACCGCGTCGGGCGCGTTGCGCACCATGTATTCGATCGCGTCCTGGTCGCCGAGCCAGTCCGACCCCTTCACGGTGTCGTACATGTGCCAGCGCCAGTCGTCCTGATGCATGTTGCCGAGCGAGGCCGAGATGCCGCCCTGCGCCGCCACCGTGTGCGAGCGGGTCGGGAACACCTTGGTGATGCATGCGGTGCGCAGCCCGGCTTCCGAACAGCCGACCACTGCGCGCAGGCCCGCGCCGCCGGCGCCGACCACGACGACGTCGTAGGTGTGGTCCTGGATCGGGTAGGCCTTGCCGTTCGTGGCCGGGCCACCGTTGGTGGCCTTGCCGTTTCCTTCACCGGCCATGGATCAAACTCCCGACGACAATTTGAGGATTGCGTAGATCGAGGCCAATGCGACCGCGACGCAGAAGAAGTTGTTCGCCATCACGCTGGCGATCTTCAGCTTCTCGTTATGGATGTAGTCCTCGATCACGACCTGCATGCCGATCTTCATGTGCCAGGTGCTGGCGACGATGAAGAGCAGCAGGATCATGGCGATCGGGATCGAGCCGAGGATCTGCGCCGCGCCGGCATGGTTGCGGCCGATCAGCGTGATCACCACGACGATCACGGGAACGATCAGCAGCGTCATCGCAACCGCGGTGAGGCGCTGGCGCCAGAAATCGCCCGTGCCGGTGTGCGCGGAGCCGAGGCCGCGGACGCGCTCCAGCGGCGTGCGCATCGAGGAGGGGCCGCTCATCGTCCACCTCCCACGGCGTAGGCAATGATCCAGACCAAAACGGTCAACGCGATGCCGGCGACCAGCGCGCCCCAGGTCAGGGCTTCGCGCTCATTGGCCTTGAAGCCGTAGCCGAGGTCCCAGACGAAATGCCGGATGCCGCTGCAGAGATGGTGCATCAGCGCCCATGTGTAGCCGAACACGATCAGCTTGCCGATCGCGCTGCCGGTGAAGGCCTGGACGTTGGCGTAAGCCGAGGGGCCGGAAGCGGCGGCGATCAGCCACCAGGCCAGCAGCAGCGTGCCGAAATAGAGGGCCAGACCCGTGGCGCGGTGGACGATGGACAGCGCCATCGTCAGCGTCCACCGGTAGGTCTGCAAATGGGGTGAAAGCGGTCGTTCGATCCTGGCGGTCATCGGCGGGCTTTATGTTGTGAGGGACCGCGGCCGGCCCATCGGGGAACGCGGTAGAGGAGTTCTATTTACGGAGTCGGATCACCCCGCGCAACGGCCAAATAGCCTTCGGTCGAACCGAAGTTCATTGTTAGAGTTGCCGAATTCTGGTTGATCCGCAGTGTGGTATACCAGATGCAAGGTTGAGCGAACCAAGTAGTGAATTGAGATGTTCGAGGATCGATTGGCGCGCTCAGCTGCCCGCAAACGGGGGGCGCAAGGCGTCGATTTTGCCCCAGCGTTCCACCAGATAATCGACAAATGCCCTGATCTTAGGCGATGCGAGACGTGACGGCTGAAGCATCAGATGTAGCGGCGTCGGCGCCGGCTCATGGTCGATCAACAGGCGCGTCAGGCGACCGTCGGCGAGCTCGGACTGCACTTGCCAGGACGGCACGCGGACGATGCCGGCGCCCTCCCGCGCCGCGCTGACCAGCGCGTCGAGGCTATTCATCCAGAGCCGACCGGATATGCGGATTTTGCGACCCGTCTTGCTGCCGTCGGCAAAGCGCCACTCCGCGCTGCCGGGCGAATCGGAAAACACCAGGCAGTCATGCCCGGCAAGATCAACCGGTGTCTGCGGCGCGCCGCGCCGGGCCAGGTAGTCCGGCGACGCGCACACAATCATCTGCAGATCGGTGAGCTTGCGCGCTACCAGCTGCGAGTCGCGCAAGCGGCCGATGCGTATAGCCAGATGGATATCCTCCTCGACCATGTCGACGGCGCGGTCGACCAGAAGAAGGTCGACGGACAGCGCCGGATGGCGGCGCAGAAACTCGACCAGCAGCGGCGCGATCACGAGCCGTCCGATCAGACTCGGCGAGCTGACGCGGATCCGTCCCGATGGCTGATGCGGGTCGCGCGCCAGCGCCGCCTCGATCTCCCTGACTTCGCCGAGGATCGATTTCGCGCGCTCGTAGAGGATGCGTCCGTCGTCGGTCAGCGCGAGCTGGCGGGTGGTGCGCAGCAGCAGGCGAGTGCCGAAATGCTCCTCGAGCGCGCTGATCTGCCGGCTCACCGAGGTCAGCGAGCTCGGCAGCGAGCGCGCGGCCGCCGACAGGCTGCCGCTCTCGACCGCGCGGACAAAGGCCGCCATCGCCGCAAGCCGGTCCAAGCCCGATCCTTCCGCATTTCGCAAGAGAGCCTGCTCATCTGCAGCAATACCCCCGTCTTCCAGAAGGGTCTAGCCTGACGGCTCCACGATTTGAGGAGTTCGACATGGCCTCAACGTCCATCCGTCCAAATTCGCTCGAGCGGCGCGGACGTGCCGGCGCCGACGATCCGGCCATCCTGCTTGTTTTCTCCTGCGTCGGACTGTTAATCGACGTGCTGACGTTGCCGATGCAGGGCGCGACGTCCTCGATCCCACTCCGCTTTGCCTTGATTGCGGTCGCTGCTCCCGTGGCAGCGCTGGTCGCACTGTGGTTGGCCGACCGCACCGAGGCAGGCGCCTCCTGACGATGCGAAGGACATGATGGCCGGCCTCGATCCCAAGGAATTGCTCGAACTTGCGCTGCTGCTGATTGCGGTCGGGGCGCTGTCCGGCTTTCTCGCCGGCCTGTTCGGCATCGGCGGCGGCGCGATCCTGGTGCCGGTGTTCTACGAATGCTTCCGGCTGGCGGGCGTGCCGCTCGAGGTGCGGATGCCGCTGTGTATCGGCACCTCGCTCGCGATCATCATCCCGACCTCGCTGAGCTCGTTCCGCGCCCATTATCGCCGCGGCGCGGTCGATATGGAGATCCTGAAGCGCTGGTGGCTGCCGATCGTGATCGGCGTCGCCGCCGGCAGCGTCACCGCGCGGTTCGCGCCGGAGCGGCTGTTCAAGATCGTGTTCGTGATGGTGGCGTGGTCGGCGGCCGCGCGCCTGCTGCTGGCGCGCGAGACCTGGAAGTTCGGCGACGACGTGCCGAAGGGCTTCCTGATGCGCGTCTATGGCTTCTTCGTCGGCCTGCTCTCGACGCTGATGGGCATCGGCGGCGGCCTGTTCGCCAATTTGCTGATGACCTTCTACGGCCGGCCGATCCATCAGGCAGTCGCGACGTCTTCGGCGCTCGCGGTGCTGATCTCGATCCCCGGTGCGCTGGGTTACGTCTATGCCGGTTGGCCCGCCGCCGCGCGCTTCCCCGACGTCACCGCGTTGCAGCTGCCGTTCGCGCTCGGCTACGTTTCGCTGATCGGTGCGCTGCTGGTAATGCCCACCACGCTCGTCACCGCGCCGCTCGGCGTCAAGGTCGCGCACGCGCTGTCGAAGCGGGCGCTGGAGGTGGCGTTCGGGGCCTATCTCTTCATTGTCGGCGGACGGTTCGTGATCAGCCTCGTCGGAGGGCACTGATCGGCTCGTCCTTCAGCCGTACTTCGCTGTGACCCGACCGTCGGAGGTCTCCGACACCCTCGATCCGATCGGCGTGGGACAGGAATCGCAAGCGTGCTCCGATCATTTCAGGAGCTATTGGCAATTTCAGTTTCTCGCAGTCTGCCATCGCGACCCCTATAATCATCGCGACCTTTTGCCATCGCGATGTCAGGGCCGACATGATGATGTCGTCGAGCGCAGCTTCCGTAGCGTCGCGGGGGAGACGCACGTCGCTCCACTTCAGTTCGGAGGTCGGGGGAGGCAGTTCTTCATGAAGCTCCAGCTTCATCAGGTCGCGAAACTGTTCGTAGAGCGGTAGCATCACCTGCCATTTCAGCTCGAGCAGGAGGTCATAAAGCGGGCCATCCAATTCAAGTCGCTCCTGTTTTCCGAGCTCCGCAATCGCGACTCGAGCCTTCTTCATCGCCTCGTGCGCGATGACGAGTTGATCGTTAATCTGGATAGCCTGCTCCCGCTCCATCTACCCCTCACGACGTTCTTGCGGCTTCATCCCTTTGCGTAGATATCCTTATACGTATCGCGCAAAATATTCTTCTGCACCTTGCCCATCGCGTTGCGCGGCAATTCCTCGACGACGAAGACGCGCTTCGGCATCTTGAACTTCGCCAGCCGTCCGTCGAGCGCCTTCAGCACCGCGGCCTCGCTGACATCGGCGCCCTTGGCGCAGACCAGAACGGCGGTGACGCCTTCGCCGAAATCGGCATGCGGCACGCCGATCACGGCTGACTCGATCACGCCGGGCATGGCGTCGATCTCGCTCTCGATCTCCTTCGGATAGACATTGAAGCCGCCCGAGATCACAAGATCCTTGCCGCGGCCGAGGATGTGGACATAGCCCTTGTCGTCGATCTTGCCGAGGTCGCCGGTGATGAAGAAGCCGTCGGCGCGGAATTCGGCCTTGGTCTTCTCCGGCATCCGCCAGTAGCCCTGGAACACGTTCGGGCCGTTGACCTCGATCATGCCGATGGTCTCCCGCGGAAGCTCCTTGCCGGTCTCGGGATCGGTGACCCGCACCGAAACGCCGGGCAGCGCGACGCCGACCGCGCCGGGCACGCGGTCGCCGTCATAGGGGTTGCTCGTGTTCATGTTGGTCTCGGTCATGCCGTAGCGCTCGAGCACGGCGTGGCCGGTGCGATCAGACCATTCGCGATGGGTGTCGGCGAGCAGCGGCGCCGAGCCCGAGATGAACAGCCGCATGTGCCCGGTGGCGTCCTTGTTCAGGCCGGGATTCTGCAGCAGGCGGGTATAGAAGGTAGGCACGCCCATCATCACGGTGGCGCGCGCCATCAGCTTGATGATCACGTCCGGGTCGAACTTCGGCAGGAAGATCATCGAGGCGCGCGCAAACAGCGTCACGTTGCTGGCCACGAACAGGCCGTGGGTGTGATAGATCGGCAGCGCGTGGATCAGCACGTCCTTGTCGGTGAAGCGCCAGTAGTCGACCAGCGAGTACGAGTTCGAGGCCAGATTGTCGTGCGACAGCATCGCGCCCTTGGAGCGGCCGGTGGTGCCCGACGTGTAGAGGATCGCGGCGAGATCATTGTTGCCGCGCGGCACGGTGGCGAATTCCTTCGCCGCCTGGTCGGCGGCCTCGGTCAGCGAGCCGTTGCCGTTGGCACCGAGCGTCTCGACCTTGGCGCCTACCTTGGCGGCGATCGCCTTGATGCCGTCCTGCTTGGAAGGATCGCAGACCACCAGCGCCGGCTCGGCGTCGGTGATGAAGTATTCGAGCTCGTTCAGTGTATAGGCGGTGTTGAGCGGCAGATAGGCGCCGCCGGCGCGCACGGTGGCGAGATACAGCACCAGGGCCGAAACCGACTTCTCGGTCTGCGCCGCGACGCGGTCGCCCGGCTTGACGCCGCGCTCGACCAGCACGTTCGCCATCTGGCCGGCGCGCGCGATCAGATCGCCATAGGAGATGCGGCTGCCGTCGAGCTGCTCGATCGCGAGCCGGCTGGGGTCGTCGAGGCCGTCGAACAGGCGGGAAAACAGGTTGGCGTTGGTGGTCGTGTTCATGCAAAGATTCCCCGAGGGGCGAAGGGCCGGAAGAGTTCGGCTGGATTAGCAAAAACGCCCTTCAGAAAGCAACGGAGACAGTTTGCATGACAAATAATGGGAAACGCGTGGCCTGGGTCACCGGCGGCGGCACTGGAATCGGCGAATCCGGGGCGGAATTCCTGGCTGCGGACGGCTGGACGGTGGTGGTCTCCGGCCGCCGCAAGGAAGAGCTCGACCGCGTGGTGGCCAACATCACCAAAAAGGGCGGCAAGGCCGAGGCGATCCCGCTCGATGTCAGCAACAAGGCCGACGTCAACAAGGCCGCCGAGACGATCGTCGGCAAGCACGGCCGCATCGACCTCCTGGTCAACAGCGCCGGCATCAATGTGCCGAAGCGCAGCTGGGCCGACATGGAACTGGAAGGCTGGGACAAGCTCGTCGAGGTCAACCTCAACGGCGTGCTCTACTGCATGCGCGCGGTGCTGCCGACGATGCGCAAGCAGAAGGACGGCTGCATCATCAACGTCGCCTCCTGGGCCGGCCGCCACGTCTCGAAGATGCCGGGCCCGGCCTACACCACGACCAAGCACGCGGTGCTGGCGCTGACCCATTCCTTCAACATGGACGAATGCGTCAACGGCCTGCGCGCTTGCTGCCTGTCGCCGGGCGAGGTCGCGACCCCAATCCTGAAGCAGCGGCCGGTGGTGCCGAGCGAAGCCGAGCAGGCCAAGATGCTGCAGCCCGAGGATTGCGGCCGCACCATCGCCTTCGTCGCCAGCATGCCGGCACGGGTGTGCATGAACGAGATCCTGATCAGCCCGACCCACAACCGCGGCTTCATCCAGACGCCGGCGAACCGGGATTAGATGAGGACCGTCTTCTCCTTCCCCCTGAAAGGGGGAAGGCCGGGATGGGGGTCAGCCGCAGGCTATGCTGTATGCGGAGAGCGCTGATCCCCACCCGCTTTGCTCTGCGAGCAAAGCGACCTCCCCTTTTCAAGGGGAGGTTGGAGCTCCGTAGCCCGGATGGAGCGAAGCGTAATCCGACGGTCTGCCCGCGGAGAGGCTGGTTCCGGATCTCGCTGCGCTTGATCCGGGCTACAAACGACGGAGTCCCGCGCGACTCACTCGATGATCTCGTTCAGCTCTTTCCCGGTATGCTCCGGCACGAACAGGAACACGCCGATCGCCATCGCGATCATCAGCACCGGGATGCAGAGGAACGACAGCGCGAACGAGCCGGTGTGCTGCTGAAGCGCGATCGAGACGAAGGGAAACAGCACGAAGCCGACGAAATAGGCGATCGCCCAGACCACGCCGTTGGCGGCGCCGCGGATGCGGGTCGGGAAGATCTCAGCGGTCAGCGTCGTGCTCGGCCCCCAGAAGCCGAGGAAGCCGAGACACCAGGCGAGCCCGAACGTCCATAGCAGCACGCGGTCTTCGGAATAGACCCAGAGCGTCATGAAGATCGCACCCTCGATCAGGGTGATGATGAAGGTGCGGCGGCGGCCGATCTTGTCGATCAGCCAGCCCACCAAGCACAGTCCAAGGAAGCCGCAGAGCCCGTAGAACACGTAGAACAGGCTGTACTCGGCGGTCGACCAGTGCTTCTCGGTCGACAGATACAGCGGCATCCAGGCGCCGACCGTGCCGTAGATGCAGGTCGAGGCGCAGGCGACGAACAGCGCAACAAGCGTGGCGGGCAGCACGTCGGGCATGAACACCTGGCGGATGCCGACCGACTTGGCCTTGCCGAACCAGGCGCTGTCCTCGGCGCTGACCGTGCCGCCGCGCGCCAGCGTCTCCGAGATGCGCCGCTTGCGGTCCTGCGCGCGCACCCAATAGGGCGATTCCGGGCAGGTGGAGCGGATATAGATCGCAAGCAGCGCGATCACGCCGGGCACCATCACTGCGATGCGCCAGCCGAGATTGGCAGCCACGAGCCCGGTGATTGCGCCGGCGAGCGTGGCGCCGAGGCACCAGGCCGAGCGGGTGATGCTGATGACGCGGCCGCGCAGCCGGGCCGGCCAGGTCTCCGCGACCAGCATCGAGCCCAGCGACCATTCGCCGTTGAGCGCGAAGAACAATAGCGAGCGCGCGATCACGAACACCGCGAAGGTCGGCGACATCGCCGCGACCGGCATCAGGAGCGAGAACAGCGCGATATTGACGGCGAGCAGCGTGCGGCGACCGTAGCGGTCGGCGAGCCATGGCCAGAAGTAAAGCCCCGCGATGCCGACGAACAGCGCGATCTGCATGCCGGAGCGGTACTCCGGCAGGCTCAGCGAAAATTCCTTGATCACCATCGGCGAGATCAGCGCGAAGATCACGCCGTCCATGCCGTCGAAGCCCCAGCCGAGCGCGTTGGCGGTGGCGATGTGCCAATGCGTTTTCGTGATCTCGGTTGTGTCCGCAACCGCGCGGTAGTTGGCGTATTGCAGGTGCTTCTGCTCGAGCGGACCGATGTCGATACTTGCATCGTTCACCGCAGGTGCGGCGTGGCCGTCAGCCGTGATGCTGCTCATGATGCCTCCCCGCGGCCGCTTTCTGCGAAGCTGTGCCGCAACCTCAAGCTGAACCAATCAGCTGACTGCGGCAAGCAAATTGCTCGCGGCAGCGCACGCGTCCATTCCGCTGAATGGAATGCATGCCGGGCGCGCGAGGCGTCGCGTGTACGCAGCGCGCGCCGGCCGGTTTCAACAATCACAAAGAATTATTTCCGGAAACCGTCCGGAAAGCCTGCCGTAGCTCAGCCAACGACGACGCACTGATCAACCAGCACGCGCCGTTGTTGCCCCTTCAACGCCGGCGAAGCCTCGCCGGTCGGCCTACTCATCGGGAGATGAAACCATGTCGAAGCGTATTGCCTATCTCGCCGCCGCCGCCTTCAGCGCGCTTGCGATCACCGCCACTGTCGTGGCGCCGGTCCGTGCCGAGGAAAAGACCGTGATGGTCGGCGGCGCCGCGATGTTCCCGTCGAAGAACATCGTGCAGAACGCCGTCAACTCGAAGGATCACACCACGCTCGTCGCCGCAGTGAAGGCTGCGGGCCTGGTCGGCACGCTGGAAGGCAAGGGCCCGTTCACGGTGTTCGCGCCGACCAATGCCGCGTTCGGCAAGCTGCCGGCCGGAACCGTCGACACCCTCGTCAAGCCCGAGAACAAGGCGACGCTGACCAAGATCCTCACCTACCATGTGGTGCCGGGCAAGCTCGAGGCCTCCGACCTCACCGACGGCAAGAAGCTGAAGACCGCCGAGGGCGAGGAGCTGACCGTCAAGAAGCAGGACGGCAAGGTCTGGATCGTCGATGCCAAGGGCGGCAGCTCGATGGTGACGATTTCCAACGTCAACCAGTCGAACGGCGTCATCCATGTAGTCGATACCGTGCTGATGCCGGCGACGTAACACCTGGCGGCCTGCTTTAGTCCCTCAAAGGACCCGCGACATAGCGAGCCGGCGCCTCGCCCGGCTCGCATTTTTGTGACCATGTGAAGCAGCCTATATCAAACTGATGATGCCTGACCCCGTAACGGAACGCCGGTTCCGGGCGTATAACCTGGTAACGATCACGAGCAGAGACATCCCATGACGAGCCTTGCCGTCAGCGACCACCAGGCAGAGACCGCGACGCCCGCGAAGGCGATCCAGCCGGTCTGGGTGCGCATGGTGCACTGGATCAACGCCTTCGCGATGATCCTGATGATCATGTCCGGCTGGCAGATCTACAACGCCTCGCCGCTATTTAGCTTCACCTTCTCGCGGAGCATTACGCTCGGCGGCTGGCTCGGCGGTGCGCTGCTCTGGCATTTCGCCGCGATGTGGCTGTTGATGGCCAACGGCTTGGTCTATCTGGCGCTGGGTTTCGCCACCGGCCGCTTCCGCAAGAAGCTGCTGCCGATCACCCCCGGCGGCGTGATTGCCGACACCAAGGCGGCGCTGGCCTTCAAGCTGTCGCATGACGATCTCAGCAAATACAATTCGGTGCAGAAGCTGCTCTATGCCGGCATCATCGTGGTCGGCGTCGTCATCGTGCTGTCCGGCCTGTCGATGTGGAAGCCGGTGCAGCTGCATTGGCTGGTGTCGCTGTTCGGCGGCTACGATTTCGCCCGCTACGTTCACTTCACCTGCATGGCGCTGATCGTCGCCTTCCTGGTGATCCATGTCGCGCTCGCGCTGCTGGTGCCGAAGAGCCTGCGCGCCATGATCATCGGACGCTAGGGAGGTAGTCATGGGTCGTCTCCGCAAGCTCCTGATCCCCGGTGTCGACAAGAAGCTGCTCGTGCGCGATGCGGTGAAGACGATGCCGGAGCTGACGCGCCGCCGCTTCATCACGGCGGGCACCAGCCTCGGCGCGCTGACGCTGCTCACCGGCTGCGATGTGGTCGATTCGTCGTCAGCCGAGGAAATGCTGAAGCAGGTCTCGAAGTTCAACGATGCGGTGCAGGCCTGGATGTTCAATCCGGATGCGCTGGCGCCGACCTTCCCCGAGAGCATGATCACCAAGCCGTTCCCGTTCAACGCCTATTACGATCTCGACGACGCGCCTGAGATTGCGGCAGCGGACTGGAAGCTCGAGGTGCGCGGGCTGGTCGAGAACAAGAAGTCGTGGACGCTCGACGAATTGTACAAGCTGCCGCAGGTCAAGCAGGTGACGCGGCATATCTGCGTCGAAGGCTGGAGCGCGATCGGCAGCTGGACCGGTACACCCTTGCGCGATTTCCTCAAGCTGGTCGGCGCCGACACCCGTGCCAAATATGTCTGGTTCCAGTGCGCCGACAAGGACGGCTACAACTCGCCGCTCGACATGCGCTCGGCGCTGCACCCGCAGACCCAGATGACGTTCAAATTCGGCGACGAGATCCTGCCGCGCGCCTACGGCTTTCCGATGAAGATCCGGGTCCCGACCAAGCTCGGCTTCAAGAACCCGAAATACGTGCTCTCGATGGAAGTCACCAACGACTACAAGGGCGGCTACTGGGAAGACCAGGGCTACAATTCGTTCAGCGGAAGCTAACTCGCTGTCGTCCCGGCCTAATGCGCAATTGCGCACGGGAGCAGGGACCCATACTCCGCGGCCGAGGGAATAGGCAGGCTGGGAGACGCTCCCTCCATCGCAACCGCTTGTGGTTATGGGTCCCGGCCTTCGCCGGGACGACGCTGGGAGGGGATCTTCCTCTGAAACGCCGACAGCAGCGCGCCGAGCGCGAGCATCGCGGCCGACACGTTCAACGCAAATGACAGGCTGCCGACAGCGTCGGTGATGGCGCCGACCACGATCGGTCCGAGCGTCTGGCCGATGCCGAAGGCGATGGTCATCGCCGCGATCGCGGTCGGCCAGGATTGCGGCGGGTAGTTGAAGCGCACGAAGGCGGTGGTCGAGCCGACCACGGCGAAGAAGGCGACGCCGAACACCAGCGCCGAGATCGCCAGCAGCAGCGGCGAATGCCCGAAGATCGGCAGGCTGGCGCCGAGGGCGTTGACGCCGAGGATGATGGTGGTGGCGAGCCCGCCGCGGTCGAGCGCCAGCACCCGCCCCCAGACCCAGGGCGTCACGAATGCGCTGACGCCGATCAGGCTCCAGAACGCGCTCTGTGCAGCCGCGCCGCCGCCGCCGTCCCGGACATAGGCGATCATGAAGGTCATGTAAGCGATGTAACCGGCGCCGAACAGGAAGTAGGCGGCGAGGTAGATCAGGACCGGCATGACAGCGAATTGGGTCCGCACGATGCCGCCGGCGGCGGTGTTGGCGTGGAGCGGCGCCAGCATCAGCGGCACGGTCATGATCGCGGAAAGCAGCGTCATCGCCCACCACACGATCCACCACGAGCCGGCGCCGAAGCCCTGCAGCACGAAGGGCGCGATCAAGCCCGATGCGAGGATGCCGACGCCCGGCCCGGCATAGAACAGGCTGAGCAGGAAGTTCGCGCGTTCGGGTCGCGATTGCGCGATGGTCGCCGCAAGCGCGCCGCCGCCGACAAAGCCGATCGCGGCGGCGAAGCCGACCAGCAGGCGGGCAAAGCTCAGCACCGCGAAATTGCCCGAGAGGGCGCAAAGCGCCAGCGACAGCGCGCAGGCCAGCGTCGACCAGCGCACCGATGCGGCAAGTCCGAAGCGCTCAATCAGCCGCGAGGCGAGCAGCGCACCGACCAGATAGCCGGCGGCATTGATCGTGTTCATGAAGCCGGCGGCCGAATAGGACCAGGCCAGCTGCTCGCGCATGTCGGGCAGCACCAGCGAATAGGCAAACCGGCCGATGCCGAGACCGACCGTCGGTGCGAGCGACAGAATAAGGATCAGCCGCGCGGGATGCGGGTAGGACGGGGCGGGGGCTCTCACAATTCACTCCGGCAATGCGGCCATTGTGACAGGCCGCGGCGGCGCTGCCCAGCGCCGATGCCCGCAACACTGTCTTGCGTATCAGGCAATCAGGCGATCAGGACCAGCGCGACGCCGATCACGGTCAGCAGGGTTCCGCCGACGATCCGCGCCGTGATCTCGACATGCTTGAGCATCATCGCGCTCATCACCACGGTGACCAGCGGGTAGATAGCGGCGAGCGGCGCCACCAGCGTGATCGGGCCGTTGCGGACCGCGGCGAACAGGCTGAGCGCGCTGAGCCCGTTGCTGATCCCGGTCAGCGCGAACCAGAACCGGCCCTCGCGCGGCGCCTGCACCATGAAGCTGCCCTTGCGGACCCGTTGCACGGTCAGCACCACCAGCGAGGACATGACGTAGCCGACCAGGCAGGCCCATAGCGGGCTCGGCCAGATCGCAAGGCCGAGCTTGGCGATCGGCGGCACGATGCCGCGCACCAGCGCGCTCGCGAGCGGCAGCAGCAGCGCCCAGCTGCGCCAATGGCCGAGGTCGCGCGGCCTCGTCACGGTGATGATGGCGGCGCCCGCGACCGCGACGACGAGGCCGATGAGCTGCTGCGGCAGCAAGGGCTCGTGCAGCAGCACCACGGCGGCGGTCACCGCAAACAGCGGCGCCAGATTGCCCAGCGTCGAGGTGATGACCGGTCCCAGCGCCCGGTTTGACGCAAAGGTCAGGAGCGTCAGCGAGGCCGGGAAGAACAGCCCGATCGCCATGAAGATCGGCAGCGCACGCCAGACCACCGGCTCGCCATGCAGGATCAGCGGCGACAGCACCAGGAATAGCAGGGTGAAAGTGGGCACGCTGATCGCGGCGCCCGACAGCGGCTCGACGGTGCGCAGGCCAAGCTGCGCCAGCACCACCCCGGCGCCGAGGAAAATCGCCGAGGCGAAGGCGTAGACGATGGCTGCGGTCATGAGGTCCGTCTTGTTGGCTTCTAGAGGCGCGGGTTGCCCGTTGGGACCATTCTGGGCCGATCCGAGGTGCCTTGCCAATCCGGCTCCGGCGCTTTAGCACTCCGGCCGGATTTCCCCCGCTCGTCATGCCCGGGCTCGACCCGGGCATCCATCCATCTTCAGAGGCCTTTCGAAGCGGGATGGATTGCCGGGTCATCTGTGCGAGGACGCGCTTCGCGCTCTTGCCCGGCAACGACAACAACGATTAGCTCGAGGTAACACCATGGCGACCCATAAACTGCTGCTTCTCCCCGGCGACGGCATCGGCCCCGAAGTGATGGCCGAGGTGCAGCGCCTGATCGACTGGCTGAATGCGCAGGGCATCGCGAAGTTCGAGACCGAGCAGGGCCTGGTCGGCGGCTCCGCCTATGACGCCCACAAGGTGTCGATCTCCGAGGGCGACATGGCCAAGGCGACGGCGGCGGACGCCGTGATCTTCGGCGCGGTCGGCGGCCCGAAGTGGGACAGCGTGCCCTATGAGGTCCGTCCCGAGGCCGGCCTGCTGCGGCTGCGCAAGGATCTCGGCCTGTTCGCCAATCTGCGCCCGGCGGTGTGCTACCCGGCGCTCGCCGAGGCCTCGAGCCTGAAGCGCGACGTGGTTGAGGGTCTCGATATCATGATCGTCCGCGAGCTCACCGGCGGCGTCTATTTCGGCGAACCGAAGACCATCACCGATCTCGGCAACGGCCAGAAGCGCGCGGTCGACACCCAAGTCTACGACACCTACGAGATCGAGCGCATCGGCCGCGTCGCCTTCGACCTGGCGCGCAAGCGCCGCAACAAGGTGACGTCGATGGAGAAGCGCAACGTCATGAAGTCGGGCGTGCTCTGGAACGAGGTCATGACCCAGGTCCACGCGCGCGAATACAAGGACGTCACGCTCGAGCACCAGCTCGCCGATTCCGGCGGCATGAACCTCGTCAAGGCGCCGAAGCAGTTCGACGTCATCGTGACCGACAATCTGTTCGGCGACATGCTGTCCGACATCGCGGCGATGCTGACCGGCTCGCTCGGCATGCTGCCATCGGCCTCGCTCGGCGAAGTCGACTCGAAGACGAAGAAGCGGCGCTCGCTGTTCGAGCCGGTGCACGGCTCGGCGCCCGATATCGCTGGCCGAGGCCTCGCCAACCCGATCGCGATGATCTCGTCGTTCGGCATGGCGCTGCGCTATTCCTTCGACATGGGCGAGCTCGCCGACAAGGTCGATGCCGCGATCGCGGCCGTGCTCGCCAGCGGCCTGCGCACCGCCGACATCAAGTCGGAAGGCACCACGCCGGCCAGCACGAGCCAGATGGGCGAGGCGATCCTGAAGGAATTGCAGAAGCTGCACGCGTGACGGCTCTGCCGTCATTCCGGGGCGATGCGTAGCATCGAACTATGGTGTGCGCTTGCGCACCTGAGAATCTCGAGATTCCGGGTTCATCGCTGCGCGATGCCCCGGAATGACAGCACCAAAAATGAAAATGCCCGGCCGGAGCCGGGCATTTTCGTATCGGCTGCTCGCCGAAATTCTCAGTACAGCGGGAAATTCCGCGGATAGCCGCCGAGATCGGCCGGCGGGCTGAGCGGCTGGCGATCGATCGGGCGGTTGTTGTTCTCACGCGCGAACGAGGGATAACCGATCTCCGGCGGATAGGCGTAGTCGTTGAACTTGCGGTCGCCCGGCAGCACTTCGGTGCCGGCGTCGAGCCACGAGCGCGTGGTGACGTAAACGCGGGTGCGCGGACCCTGCTGATAGACCCGGTTCGGACCCTGCGCGCCGTAGTAGCGGCGGCCATCGCGGTCATACTGCTCCTGCTGCTTGCGCGTGCTCGGGCTCTGCGCGCTGGCTGCGGTCATGCCGAACGCGGTTGCGGTGACGGCAGCCGCGGCAAGCAACACCACGAGCTTGTTCGCGGCAGGGAATTCTAGGGTCATCGCATCCTCGTCATTACGGCCCCGTCGGGGCTGGCGCGTCCGCCAAAATCACTCGGAACACATTGTAGCCATGGTGGGGAGGCCGTCACTAGGTCAATTGCGCCACACCGGCCGAGATAATGAGTGTCCAAGCGCAAAAGTTTCATGAAAACCAGTGCTTTGCCACGGTCTCGCCATCAAAGGGCGCCGCGCAGGCGCGGGTTCTCGCTGCCCATGACCCAGTCGGCCGACAGGGCCGGCGCGCCGGAGGTAACGCAGTCGGTGCGCTTGAGCTCGGCATGCGCGAACAGGGCGGCGAGCCGCGGATCGTTGCCCGCGGCCAGCAGGGTCAGGCGGTTCAGCATGCAGATGATCGCGGCGCGCCGGGCCGGCAGGCTGGCGCCCTGGCAGGTCCAGCCGGAGATCCGGAGGTCAGGCGCGTCGGCCTGCTTGAGGAAGCCGAGGCAGGCGCGGTCGCCGTCCTGCCGCGCCGGGCGCAGCAAGGTGACGCTGCCGAACTTGCTGTCGACGATGCCGGCAGCCTCGAACTCGCGGACGCCGCCCGGGTGGAGTCGCCCGGCAATCTCGGTGACCGCAGGCCCCATGGCCTCGCCGCCGGGGCGATAGATCTCCAGCTCGGCGACTGTTGCACCGTTGGCATCGGCCCAACGGAAGGCGTCCTTGCGGCCGCCCTCGGGGTGCCGGAAGATCTCGTAAGTCTCTGTTTTATCTCGCAGATCGAGCCGGCTTACGGCAAAGGCCGGCGCCGTGCGGCCGGCCGGGCTCCAGCCTGCGGCGGCAGGGGCCGCCATCGCCGTTGCGTCGGGCAGTTGCTTCCATAGATAGTTGCCGAGGACGACGAACAGCGCGAGCACGGCGACATAGGCGAACAGCCGGGAGAGCGTGGCGTACACCTCGTCGACGAAGCTCGTCAGTGTTGACGGAATTCTCGTATGATGGGGCGCGGCCGGATCGGCCCGAAATAAACGCATCAAAACGCTCAAAAACTACGCAACGTTGTCTTGACGGGGTTTCTCGCATAGAAGCGCTGCCTCTTCCCTTTCCGCAGCTTGCGGGGGAACGGGCATTTTTCGTCGGAGAGTGAACGATGGGTTACAAAGTCGCGGTGGTCGGAGCGACCGGCAATGTCGGGCGCGAAATGCTCAACATTCTCGACGAGCGCAAATTCCCCGCCGACGAGGTCGTCGTGCTGGCCTCGCGCCGCAGCGTCGGCATCGAGGTCTCCTATGGCGACCGCACGCTGAAGGTGAAGGCGCTCGAGCACTATGACTTCTCCGACATCGACATCTGCCTGATGTCGGCCGGCGGCTCGGTCTCCAAGGAATGGTCGCCCAAGATCGGCGCCGCCGGCGCGGTCGTGATCGACAACTCCTCGGCCTGGCGCATGGACCCGGATGTGCCGCTGATCGTGCCCGAAGTGAACGCGGATGCGACCGCCGGCTTCACCAAGAAGAACATCATCGCCAACCCTAACTGCTCGACCGCGCAGCTCGTCGTCGCGCTGAAGCCGCTGCACGACAAGGCGACGATCACGCGCGTCGTGGTCTCGACCTATCAATCGGTGTCGGGCGCCGGCAAGGACGCGATGGACGAATTGTTCTCGCAGACCAAGGCCGTCTACACCAACGACGAGCTGGTCAATAAGAAGTTTCCGAAGCGCATCGCCTTCAACGTCATTCCTCAGATCGACGTCTTCATGGAAGACGGCTACACCAAGGAAGAGTGGAAGATGATGGCGGAGACCAAGAAGATCCTCGATCCGAAGATCAAGCTCGCCGCCACCTGCGTACGCGTGCCGGTCTTCGTCGGTCACTCCGAAGCCGTCAATGTCGAGTTCGCCAATCCGATCACGGCGGACGAGGCGCGCGACATCCTGCGCCGCGCGCCGGGCTGCCTCGTGATCGACAAGCACGAGCCGGGCGGCTACGTCACGCCCTATGAGGCTGCCGGGGAGGACGCGACCTATATCAGCCGCATCCGCGAGGACGCGACGGTGGAGAACGGCCTGTCGTTCTGGTGCGTGTCGGACAACCTGCGCAAGGGCGCGGCGCTCAATGCCGTGCAGATCGCCGAAGTCCTGATCAACCGCAAGCTGATCACCGCCAAGCAGCAGGCTGCATAGCACCGAGCGCGGTTAGCGGCGTCAGGAAGCGCGTGGCATGGCGGAAGCGGAACAACCGGGGACCTATCGGCCCAATCCGACGCTGAAGCGGGTTGAACGTCGTTTCGAGAACCTGCTGTTCAACAGCCGTTGGCTGATGGCGCCGTTCTATTTCGGTCTCGTCATCAGCCTCGCAGCATTGCTGTTCAAGTTCTGCATGGAGCTGTGGCACTTCATCCTGCATGTGCCGGATGCCAAGGAATCCGACTTCATTCTCGGCGTGCTGGCGCTGATCGACATCTCGCTGACCGGCAATCTGATCCTGATCGTGGTGTTCTCAGGCTACGAGAACTTCGTCTCGAAGATCGATCCGGAAGGGCATCCGGATTGGCCGGACTGGATGACCAAGGTCGATTTCGGTGGCCTGAAGCAAAAACTGCTGGCGTCGATCGTCGCGATCTCGGCGATTCAGGTGCTGAAGGCGTTCATGAACCTCGATACCGCGTTCGACCCCAGCAAGCTCGCCTGGCTGGTCGGCGTGCACCTGGTATTCGTGGTGTCGTCCTTCATGCTCGCGATCTCCGACCGCTGGGGCAGCGGCCATCACGGCAACGAGTAGATTACTGGTCTGATTTCAGCTCGTCGCGGACGCTGATGAATTCCTTCGCGACCCGGTCGAGCACGAACAGCGAGCCCTCGGCGACGCCGAAATAGGCACCGTGCAGCTGCATCTCGCCGCTCTCGACGCGTTCGCGCACGAATGGGAACGTCATCAGGTTCTCCAGCGAGCGGAACACCGCGGCCTTCTCGATGCGGACGACGAAGTCCTGCATGGTCTCATGCTCGCGCTGCTCGACGATTTCGCCGGGCTTGATGAACATCTGCATCCATTTGCCGATGAAGTCGCCGGGCGTGAGCGGCTTGATCTTGTCGACGAAGGCGCGGATGCCGCCGCACTGCGCGTGGCCCAGCACCACGATGTTCTTCACCTTCAAAACGGTCACGGCATATTCCAGCGCGGCCGAGACGCCGTGGGCGTTGCTGTCGGGCTGATAGACCGGAACCAGATTGGCGATGTTGCGGACCACGAACAACTCGCCGGGTCCGGCGTCGAAGATCACCTCCGGCGAGACGCGGGAGTCGCAACAGCCGATCACCATGGTCTCGGGAAACTGGCCGCGCTCCGAGAGATCCTGGTAGCGCGACTGCTCGGTCGGCAGCCGCTGGGTCGCGAACGTCCGGTAGCCGTCGATCAACTGCTTCGGAAAGAATTTCATGGCCTCTGGCTAACCACATGCGGGTAACGGGAACAAGACTTTCGGCGTGTGGCCTGAGATGATACGGCAGCGTTGAAGAATGGTTCCCGCCCGATGCCTAAACAATGGCCACCGGCGGAGCCCGAGCCTCCAGGAGAATGTCGATGACCCGTCCGCGCCGCAGCTTGTTGTTCATGCCGGGATCGAATGCACGGGCGCTGGAAAAGGCCCGGACGCTGCCGGCGGACGGCATTATCCTCGACCTGGAGGATTCCGTTGCCCCCGACGCCAAGGCCACAGCCCGGGAGCAGATCGCCACGGCGGTCGCGGCCAAGGGCTTTGGCAAGCGCGAGGTGCTGATCCGCATCAACGCGCTCGACACTCCCTGGTGGGTCGACGACATCGGCATGGCCGGCAAGTCGCAGCCGGACGGGATCCTGGTTCCCAAGATCTCGACCGTCGACGATCTCAACGCCGTCGCCGATCGCCTCAGCGACATCAATGCGCCTGCCTCGATCCGGGTCTGGGCGATGATCGAAACCGCGCGCGCGGTGCTCGACGCCGACAAGCTGGCCGCGGCATCGAAGGATTCCGAAACCCGGCTCGCCGGCTTCGTGTTCGGGCCGAACGACATTGCCCGCGAAACCCGGATCCGGATGAAGCCGGGCCGCGCGGCGATGATTCCGATGATCACGCATTGCATCCTGGCGACCCGCGCGCACGGGCTCGAGATCCTCGACGGGCCCTACAGCGACATCAGCAATGTCGACGGCTTCGCGGAGGAATGCGCGCAGGGCCGCGATCTCGGCTTCGACGGCAAGACGCTGATCCATCCGAGCCACATCGATGCCTGCAACGCGATCTTCACGCCGCCCGAGGCCGAGGTCGCCGAGGCGCGCAAGATCATTGCCGCTTTCGAGAAGCCGGAGAACGCCTCGCGCGGCGCGATCCAGCTCGACGGCCGCATGGTCGAGCGCCTGCACGCCGAGATGGCCAGGCGCACGATCGCGATCGCCGATGCGATCGCCGCGATGGGGCATTAGCCCAGCGAAGCGTCTTCCTTCTCCCCCCTGTGGGAGAAGGTGGCGCGAAGCGCCGGATGAGGGGTTGTCTCCGCTTCTGGGATTCTCCCGTGGGAGAGAACCCCTCACCCGGCTTCGCTTCGCGAAGCCGCCCTCTCCCACAAGGGGAGAGGGTGCAGCGGTGTTTGCGTTACGCTCCAAATCTCTCCGCCGCCCACGCGTAGAGGCTGCCCGGGATCGGCGCCTCCTTGCCGCGCCCTTTCGGCGAGATGTGCAGGCCGATGATCCCGGGATCGTTCAGGTAGCGCGAAAAATCCGACGGCTCGAAGAACAGCTTCGGCTCGGCATGCACGGCGTAGAATGATCGCTTCGGCAGCGCGTGCTGCAATTCGCCTGCGCGGCGCGCCAGCGCGGTGAGCGCCGCCGGGCCGTAGATCGCGACACGGATGTCGGCGAGGCGATTGGACTTGCCGCGCAGCCGGCGCATCGCGAAGGTCAGGCGATGGCGCAGCGCCAGCCAGTCCGGGATCAGCTCGTCCTGCTGCATCAGCGCCTCGAACGCGCGCACGATTGGATCGTCGGTCGGCAGATACAGCACGGAGTTGCCGAGCTGCCGCGGCCGCTCCCAGGCAAAATAGGGCTTGGCCGGATCGAGCTCGACGCCCTTCAGCAGCAGCACGTCAGCGTCGAGCCAGAGACCGGCGCGCCGCGCCATCAGCCGCATGCGGAAGAAGTCGCTGAACTGCAGCATGGTCCAGTCGCGCCACGAGCCGTCGGGCTCCGCCGGGCGCAGCTTCTCCGCGAACGAATGCGGCAGCACGGCTTCGGCTTCGGCATTGCCGATACCGTCGGGCAGGCCGGGAATCGGATCGAAACTGTAGACGGTGACCTTGTGCCCCGCCGCCGCCTGCGAGCGCAGGCAGGTCTGGCGCAGCGCGTCCATCGAGCCGTGCCAGAAGGTGACGATATCATGCAGCATGCGCGTCAGCTATCAGCGGGTTTGCGGCGAGCGAATTCGGCAAAGAAAAGCCCCGGCGCCTGACGGCACCGGGGCACGATGATGCGCTGAGCCTCAAGCCCAGGCGCGTTCCCTAAGCTTCGTCTCGTAGCTGTCGATCGACGATTTCTTTTCCATCGTCAGGCCGATGTCGTCGAGGCCGTTGATCAGGCAGTGCTTGCGGAACGGGTCGATCTCGAACTTGACCTTGCCGCCGTCGGGACCGCGGATCTCCTGGTTGGGGAGGTCGATGGTCAGCGTCGCGTTGGCGCCGCGCTCGGCGTCGTCGAATAGCTTGTCGAGGTCCTCCTGCGACACGCGGATCGGCAGGATGCCGTTCTTGAAGCAGTTGTTGTAGAAGATGTCGCCAAACGAGGTCGAGATCACGCAGCGGATGCCGAAGTCGAGCAGTGCCCAGGGCGCGTGCTCGCGGCTCGAGCCGCAGCCGAAATTGTCGCCGGCGACCAGCACCTTCGCGTTGCGATAGGCGGGCTGGTTGAGGACGAAATCCGGGTTCTCGCTGCCGTCATCCTTGTAGCGCTGCTCGGAGAAAAGCCCCTTGCCAAGGCCGGTGCGCTTGATGGTCTTGAGGTATTGCTTCGGAATGATCATGTCGGTGTCGACATTGATGATCTTCAGCGGCGCCGCGACGCCTTCCAGCGTGGTGAACTTGTCCATCGGTGCTCTTCCCGGGCAAAAAATAGCGGATATCGGCCGGATGTTTATCGCGAATGTGACAGCGGTAAAAGGGCCATTTCTGCAGGGCTAGCCCGCATCGGCCTCAATCGCCTCCATATCGGCGTCGGAGAGGCCGAAATGGTGCCCGATCTCATGGATCAGCACGTGGCGAACGATGTGGCCGAGGGTCTCGTCGTGCTCCGCCCAGTAATCCAGGATCGGCCGGCGGTACAGCCAGACCAGGTTGGGCAGCCGGGCCACGTCGCTATGGCTCTGCTGCGGCAGGCCGATGCCCTGAAACAGGCCGAGCAGGTCGAACTCGCTCTCGGCCTGCATCTCGTCGAGCACCTCGTCGGTCGGAAAGTCGTCGACGCGGATGATCAGGCCCTCGCAGAGGGCCCGGAACGTCTTGGGCAGGCGCTCGAAAACCTCGTGCGCCATGGCCTCCATCTCGGCCAGCGAGGGGGCTTTTTCTGTGGTCCACATGACACTCCTTTAGCGCGAGTGCTATCGGCGGCGCCAGCGCAGTTGACCTTGGCGGCGCAATGGGAGACCGTGCCGCCCACGAACGGGGCTCAAGAATCGAGCTTGGGTGGGCGTAATGAAACGGATCGTGGCGACAGCGCTGTTGGCTGTAGCAGTCGGGCTCTCGCTCCCGGCGACAAAGGCGCAGGCACAGAGCGCGGCGGCTGAGGCGCGCGTCGGCGAGGCGGCACCGGTCGCGCGCACGCGCGTCGTCGAGCGCCGCCGGCTGAAGCGCGTGCCGATCTACCGGTCCCGGCCCGATCATTGGGAACCCGATGTCATCCCGCGCTACAACCCCGGTCCGAACGCCGTGCGCGACTGCACCGCGACCTATGTGCAGGAGCACCGGCCGAGCGGTACCGTGATCACGCCGCGCATGAACTGCTTCTGGCGGCCGGGCTAGTTACGCGTATGTCGGCGCGTTGCGCCGATCATCGCAACAGCCGCGATCAAACCTGTCGCCCATAAACCGCCGCCGCCATCAGCATCCGCGTGCGATGGCTTGCGGTGCCGATGTCGTCGCCCGGTCCTTGGCGGCGAGCGCGACATCGCCGAGCATGATGGAACAGCTGAGCGCCGCGAGGGCTGTTCGAAGCAGCCACCTGCGTGCGCGTTTGTGTCATGGCAATCCTGCAACGGACAGAACGCGAGATACGACCATCGTCTATGTCGTTTGCACACCAACGCGAAAAATCGCGCGCAGTGCCGGAACCTGAAGCGCGCCGGCAGCATTCATGTTCGTGGCGCAGTCATTCACTTCCCATTCACGTCGTCCGCATTCTGCTAGCGATCTGCGTCGCGGCAACGGCGTCGATTCGAAAGCTGAAGCGTTTTCCAGCGGAGCCTGTCCCGCGCGTGATGCGGGACGGACACCGGTTCGCGTGAGGAAAACGCGTCAAGCAGAAGTTCAAGTCGTCGCTGCAAGACGTGACATCAAAGGATCAAGGAGACAATTCATGAAGGCGATGAAGGTTCTGGGGCTCGCGGCTGTCGGTGCCGTGTTGGTGTTGGCGGCGCCGGCCGAGCGTGCAAGCGCGATGTCGCTCGCCACGCCGGGCACAGCCGCCACGGTTCAGGACAACGCGAACCAGGCGACCACGCAGGTACGCTGGGGTGGGCGCGGGTGGCATCGTGGCTGGCATCGCGGACATCACCGCGGCTGGGGGCATCGTCGCCACTGGCGCCGTTGATCGCGCGGCGTATTAGCGCAGTTGAGACACAGGCCCGTGAGCAGCGGGCCTGTTGTCGTTCTCAGCCATCAAACCGGCAGATTCGCCCACGCGAGATGATATCCATCGCAATCTGCAGGAGTTGATCATGATGAGATGGATCGGTGTCGCGGCTGTCGCTTGTACATTCGCGTTGACGGCGCCGGCATCGGCAACCGCCGCGGCATCAGCCCAGCCGCAGGCCGCGGCACCGCAGCGGCAAGTAGGCAAGGCAACGGATATCAGCGCGCAGCGCTATCATCATTACCATCGTCGCCACTATCACTACGGCTACCGTCCTTATTACCGGCCGTACTACCGGCCCTATTCCTATTATCGGCCGTACGGCTCCTATTATTACGGGCGGCCCTATTACTATCGGCCGTACCCCTATGCTGCGCCGGCGCCATTCACCTTCGGCTTCGGGTTCGGCCCGTTCTGGTGATGCACGCAGTCGCGCCGTGCGCGACATCAGCCGTGCAACAAGAGAGCAGCTCCGATCGGAGCTGCTCCGTCCGTCTCAGGGCGCGAAGCCCTTCGCCAGCAGCACAATGCCCTGCGCACCCGCCTTGCGATCCCTGGAGATCTCGACATATTCGGGCGACTCCGACCAGGCACGGAATGCGGCTTCGTCAGGGAATGACATCAGCACCAGCTTGTCGCGATCCCAGCTGCCCTCGATCACCGCGGGCTGTTCGTCGGCCGACAGCAGGCGTCCGTTGAACTTCCTGAATACGTCGAAGAAGCGCGCCTGATACCGATCATAGGCGGCGCGATCGGTCATCTTGAGTTGCACGATCACATAGACAGTCACTGACGTTTCTCCCGGACGTTTCGCCGCAGCGTTTTGCGCGTTCATGGCGCATTCACTCAGCGATTTCTAGCGTCATGCCGGGAGCGACTGCAATGAACGCAATGAAACCGGCTGCCATGCAGCTTGGTGCTCGTTGCCGTTGTCAGGGAGGTTCAGAGATGAGGGAGAGCTATTTGCGGCGCGGATTGGTGCGCCGTCTCGGCGTTGCGGCGGCCGCTGTCTTCGCATTGTCGGTTGCTTCGCAGCAGCGCGCCGAAGCGCTGTCGCTGGCGAGCCCGGCCGCCGCGCTCGCGGCAAGGTCTGCGGCCGATGCCATGACGACCCAGGTCCGGCACGGCGGTGGCGGCCACGGCGGCGGAGGTTTTCATGGTGGCGGCTTCCGCGGTGGTGGATTCCACGGCGGCGGATTTCACGGCCGCGGCTTCCGTGGTGGCGGCTTCCGCGCCGCGCCGGCGTTCCATGGCGGCTATCGCTATGGCGGCTTCCATCGCCATTATGGTGGCTACCACCGCTTCTACGGCGGCGGTTACCGCTACGGCTATCGGCCCTATTACCGCCGGCACTTCCATCACCGGCGCTTCTTCTACGGATCGTCCTACTATTACCCGGCCTACTACCATCACCGCCGTTGCCGGGTGGTCTGGACCTATTACGGACCGCGCCGGATCTGCCGGCCGTGGTGGCACCACCGCCACTACTGGCGGCCGTATCGCGTCTATTGGTAAAGTTTGAAATGACAGCGGGCGCCTCACGGCGCCCGTCTTGTTGGGTCCCTCTCTTCGCGCGCTGGAGCGTGTTCGAACGAAGTGGGCGCCGCTTCGCGTGAAGAAAACGCGTCAGGAAAGGGGCGTTAGTCCCAGTTCTTCAGCTTCCAGGACTTTATCTTCCACGGCGTCAGGTTTTCCATCCGCCATTGCGTCCAGCGCTCCGGCGGCCAGTGGCTGAGGCGCGAGGTTTCCTTCACCTCGGGAAGCGGATCGATGATGCGCGCCACGGCACGACGGCGCTTCTGGCGCGTCGCGTCGCTGATCATGTCGACGAATTCGGGTTTATCGGCCACGGCACGCGCTCCTTGCGAAGGCTTGTTTTCGCAAGGAGGCAGTTTGCGTGCGCCCCGTTAACGAGCCGTTTCCGAAACGGCTCGAGCTTGAGACGAAGCAATAGCGTTTTCGAGCGAAGTGGCCCCGGTTCGCGTGAAGAAAACGCGTCAAAAAAGAATCTGGCGCGTACCTTACCGCCAGTCGCGGACGTCGACGAAGTGTCCGGCGATCGCGGCGGCCGCGGCCATCGCGGGCGACACCAGATGGGTGCGGCCCTTGAAGCCCTGGCGGCCCTCGAAATTGCGGTTCGAGGTCGAGGCGCAGCGCTCTTCCGGCTTCAGCTTGTCCGGGTTCATCGCAAGGCACATCGAGCAGCCTGGCTCGCGCCAGTCGAAGCCGGCCGCAATGAAGATCTTGTCGAGGCCTTCGGCTTCCGCCTGCTCCTTCACGATGCCGGAGCCCGGCACGATCATCGCGTTGACATTGCCGTTGACGGTTTTGCCCTCGGCGATCTTCGCGGCGGCACGCAGGTCCTCGATACGGCCGTTGGTGCAGGAACCGATGAAGACACGGTCGAGCTTGATATCGGTGATCTTCGTACCGGCGGCCAGGCCCATATATTTCAGCGCGCGATGCTTGGAGATGCGCTTGGCCTCATCGGCGATCTTGTCGGGATCGGGTACGAAGCCGGTCACCGAGATGACGTCCTCAGGGCTCGTGCCCCAGGTGACGATCGGCGGCAGCTTGGCCGCATCGAGCCGGATCTCGTGGTCGAAATGCGCGCCCTCGTCGGAGCGCAGCGTCTCCCAGTAGCGCATCGCGGCGTCCCAGGCGGCGCCCTTCGGCGCCTTCGGGCGGCCGCGCAGGAAGTCGAACGCCTTCTGGTCGGGCGCGACCAGGCCGGCGCGTGCGCCGCCTTCGATCGACATGTTGCAGACCGTCATGCGGCCTTCCATCGAGAGCGCACGGATCGCCTCGCCGGCATATTCCAGCACGTAGCCGGTGCCGCCGGCGGTGCCGATCTCGCCGATGATCGCCAGGATGATGTCCTTGCCGGTCACGCCTTCGGGCAATTTGCCGTCGACGATCGCGCGCATGTTCTTGGCCTTCTTCTGGATCAGCGTCTGCGTCGCCAGCACGTGCTCGACTTCGGAGGTGCCGATGCCGTGCGCGAGCGCGCCGAACGCGCCATGCGTCGAGGTGTGGCTGTCACCGCAGACGATGGTGGTGCCGGGCAGCGTAAAACCCTGCTCCGGGCCGATGACGTGAACGATGCCCTGGCGCTTGTCGAACTCGTTGTAATACTCGATGCCGAATTCCTTGGCGTTCTCGGCCATCACCCGCATCTGCTCGATGCTTTCAGGGTCGGGGTTCGGCTTCGAACGGTCGGTGGTCGGGATGTTGTGGTCGACGACGGCGAGCGTCTTCTCGGGCGCGTGCACCTTGCGGCCGGCTGCGCGCAGCCCTTCGAACGCCTGCGGCGAGGTCACCTCGTGCACCAGGTGGCGATCGATATAGAGCAGGCAGGTGCCGTCGTCGGCCTCGTGGACCAGATGGTCGTTCCAGATCTTGTCGTACAGCGTGGTCGGTTTGGACATGAGCTTCAGCTCCAGAAGAAATTCAGTGGTGGGATGACATGAGCGCGTCTTAAGCGCGCGATCAGGCGAAAGCGTCCAGGCAGCGTTACGCTGCGCGTCTAAGCTCAGACGTTGCCGACGTCGCAAAGCGACCGAAGAAGCGGCCGGGCAGCCGCGAGCGATCGTCGATCACGACGCGCTTGCAGGTCTGACTTGGACAGCGCTTGCTTGCTTGATCCGGAACCATTCTAAATTTCTAACACAGGGCTCGCGCCCACGACAATCGATCCATGCGCGGGCCTGCACGTCAGATAGGTATGCCGCAACAAAAAAGCGCGGGGCAGGCCCCGCGCTTTTGGTCACATCCCCTGAGGGAAACGTTACTCGCCAACGGCGGTCTGGCGGTCCTGCTTCTCGACGATGCGGGCCGACTTGCCGCGCAGGTTGCGCAGATAATAAAGCTTGGCGCGACGAACCTTGCCGCGACGCACGACCTTGATCGAGTCGATCATCGGCGACATCACCGGGAAGACGCGCTCGACGCCTTCGCCGTAGGAGATCTTGCGCACGGTGAAGCTCTCGTTGAGGCCCTGACCGGAACGACCGATGCAAACGCCCTCATAGGCCTGCACGCGGGTACGCTCGCCTTCGACCACCTTCACGTTGACGATGACGGTGTCGCCGGGGCCGAATTCCGGGATATCCTTGGTGGCGGCGAGCTTGTCGAACTGCTCTTTTTCGAGCTGCTGAATAAGGTTCATTGAAATCTCCATCGGCGGCGCGCCCAGCCTTTCGCGGGCTGCGCAAACGTCCATCTATCCTGCGCGGGTGCGGATTTGGCCGCCCGTATAAGGCAAAGCGCAGGGTTTGTCACCCGTCTGTCTTGTTTTTTGTCCCTCGCGGAGCGGCTTTTTGGCCGGCCTTGCGGGCCCAGAGATCGGGCCGCCGGGCCGCCGTCAGGGCCTCGGATTGGGCCAGCCGCCAGGCCGCGACCTTGGCGTGATCGCCGGAAATCAGGATTTCCGGGATTTGGCGGCCCTCGAACTCCTGCGGGCGGGTGTATTGCGGGTATTCCAGTAGTCCTTCGGAAAAGCTTTCCTCGGTTCCCGAGGCCTGCTTGCCCATCACCCCCGGCAGCAGGCGGACGCAGGCGTCGATCAGGGCCATCGCGGCGATTTCGCCGCCGGACAGCACATAATCGCCGATCGAGACCTCCTCGAGGCCCCGCGCCTCGATCACCCGCTGGTCGATGCCCTCGAAGCGGCCGCAGACGATGAGGGGGCCGGGGCCGGCCGCAAGCTCCGCGACCTGGGCCTGGCTCAATGGCCGACCCCGCGGGCTCATCAGCAGGCGCGGGCGGTCAGGCACGATATCGGCGGCGTCGATCGCCGCCGCCAGCACATCGGCCCGCAGCACCATGCCCGGACCGCCGCCGGCCGGCGTGTCGTCGACGCTGCGGTGCTTGTCGGTCGCCGAGGCCCGGATGTCGCGCGCTTCCAGCGCCCAGAGTCCGCCAGCCAGCGCCTTGCCGGCGAGGCTCACGCCGAGCGGCCCCGGAAACATGTCCGGGAACAGGGTCAGCACGGTGGCGCGCCATGGTGTCGCCTGGGCTGTGGTGTCTTGCGATGTCATGGCCTCTGGTTACGGCACCACGGCCGTGAGGTCGAGGCTCTGCATCATGGCGGCCGCGTCCACCGCGCGGCGGAAGTCGGCAAGCTTGAAGGTCGCGACATTGATCTTGCGCAGGTCCAGCAGGCCTTCGGCGGCGAGGCCGGCGAGCTGGCCTGGTGCCGTGCGGTCGTACATGAACTGCCCGACCACCTCCCAGTCATTGGCCAGCATCTCGCGGAACGAGAGTTCGAGCGGCACCTCGGCGCTGCCCATCAGCACCATCCGGCCGCCACGCCTGAGCGCGCGCAGGGAGGACAGCGTGGTCGAGGTGCTCTTGGCGGCGCCGAGCAGATCGAGCGCGACATCGGCGCTGCCGCCAGCGGCGCGGCGGATGACCGCAAGGTCGGCTGCGGCATCGCCGCTGACGACGGCGGGAATGACGCGCGGGCCGAACGCGTCGCGCAACTGCTCGAGCGCGGCCTCCTTGCGGCCGACGGCGACGACGCGGCCCGCGCCCATCGCGACCGCGAGCATCACGCCGCCCGAACCGAAATAGCCGGTCGCGCCGTTGACAATGATGGTCTGCCCGCCGCGCAGGCCGGAGCGCTGCAAGCCGCCGAACGGCACGATCAGTTTTGCGAGCCCGATCAGCTCGGTCGCCCGCTTATCGTCGAGATTGGCAAGTGGCGTAACGCAGGCGGCCGGCCAGTGCGCGATCTCCGCGAATACGCCGTCGCGCCAGCGCGCCTGCAATGCGAGCGCCTCCGGCGTCGTCACCGTGGCGGTAGGCCGATCAGGATCTGCGGCGGATCGCGATCCGGCACGTCGCCGCGCAGATGCGGGCTCAGGAACACGCGGTCACCGCTTTGCACGTGCGTGACGTTGTCGCCGGCGGCGACGACGCGCGCGATCGCGTTGGTGCCCGGCACGAACGGCATTGGTGGCAGGCTGTAGGGCAGTGCGCCGGACAGCAGCCTGTTGGTGTAGGACAGCACCATGCCGGCTTCGATCCGCACCACGACGCCATCGGGCGCGGGCATCGGCGTCGTGACATCCTCGAAGCGCAGATCGTTGTGGCCGTGCAGCCGCCAGGCCTTGTGCGTGCTTGTCATTGGGATGCTCCGTGAGACCATTGCTTAAGTAGCCCGGATGGAGCGAAGCGCAATCCGGGAATCACGCAAGCAATGACGAGCGGCCCCGGATTGCGCTGCGCTTCATCCGGGCTACGGGCTAACCCACGTTATGGTCACGCCGTCGTCGGATCGTCAGCGAGATGCCGCGCGAGCGCGACGGCAAGCGGACAGATCGCCAGCGCCGTGAGCGCGGTTGCTGCGGTCGCGAGCGACGGGCCGAGCGCGTCGCCAAGCAGGCCGTAGATAACAGGCGCGACGGCGCCCGATCCGATGGTACCCGTGTAGAACAGCGCGAAGGCGCGCTCGGTCTGGTGTGCCGGCGTGAGCTCGGGCACTGTGCCGTAGAGCACCGAGGAGGTGCCGTTGAGCATCACGCCGAGCAGCGGCAGCAGCACGATGGCCGGCGCCAGCGGCAACACCAGCACGGCCACGATCAGCGCCGCCGTACCACCTTCGGTGATCAGCACCGTGCGCAGCGTCCCGACCCGCGCGCCGAGCCATCCGCAGGTGAATTTTCCCGCCGCGCCGCCGATGAAGACCAGCGCCAGCGCAAGGCCGTTGGTCGGCAGCGAGGCGCCCTTGTCGCGCAACAGGAACGGCAGGAAGGTGAGAAAGCCCATCCTGACCGCGGTGTCGAGAATTCCGATCGCGAGCAGCCAGTGAAAGCCGCGGCCTGTGCTGGCGCCGCGCGATGCTGATGCCGCCTTGTGCTCGGCGCCCTTGCCGACGGCCGGCATCCAGAGCGCAATGCAGACCGCGACGAGCAAGCCTGCGAGAGCGAGCACGAGCAGCGCGTGCCGCCACGACATGATCACCAGCAGGATCGAGGTCAGGGCCGGGATCGCCGCCTTGCCGAGATCGCCCGAGAAATTGTAGATGCCGAGCGGCCCGCGCGCCGCCGCGCCATAGGCGCGCGACACTGCGGCCGATGCGATCGGATGCTGCGTGCTCGAGCCCGCGCCGGAGAGCGCGAGCGCCAGGCCGAGGCCAATGACACCGCCGGAGAATCCAGCAAACGCGTAGCCGAGCGCCGACAGCGCCGTGCCCGCGATCAGGATGATCTTGCCGTCGATCCGCTCCGCGATGCGTCCGACCGGAATCTGCAGCCCGGCCATGGCGCCGGCATAGAGCCCGCGCAGCAGCGCCAGCAGGCCGTAGCTCAGCGCGAATTCGGCCTGCCAGACCGGCAGCAGCACGTAGATGACGTCGGTGTAGCCGTCGTGGAGCGCGTGGTTGAGCCCGGTCACGGTCAGGGTGCGGGTTGACCGGGCACGGTCGGGCCGCGCCGTGCCAGTTTCGGCCGACACGCTCATTGCCGCCCTCCTGTGCAAGAAAATCTAAAGTTGGGGCGGGCGGGCATCAGGCGGGGACCTCAGAAAAGAAAGCCGTACAAGTAGCTTGCATGGCAGTATGCGCCGCCAAGGCTGTTGTCACAAATCAGTAATAATCGGATCATGCGTTAGAAAATCTTGTATTGAGGGGTCAATGTTCGTCCCACGCCGCAGCCTGCCACCGCTCAATGCGGTCCGCGCCTTCGAGGCCGCCGCACGGCTCGGCAGCTTCAAGGAGGCCGCCGCCGAGCTCAGCGTGACCCATGGCGCGGTCAGTCAGCAGATCCGCCTGCTCGAGGAATGGCTGGGGGCGCCGTCGCTGTTTCGGCGATCGGTGCGGCGCGTGGTGCTGACGCCGGCAGGCGCGGCATTGCTGGCAGAGTTCGCGCCCGCGCTCGACCGGATTTCCGCCGCCGTGCAGCAGCATCGCGAGCGGCGCGGCGATCTGGCGGTCGCGGTGTTGCGCGTCAATGCACTCGCGACCTTCAGCCTCCGCTGGCTGCTGCCGCGGATGAGCCGGTTTCGCGCCGAGCATCCCGATATCGAGGTGCGCCTGAGCACGTCGAACGATCCGGTGGATGCGTTGTCTGAATCATTCGACGTCGTGATCCGCGGTGGCCCCGACACCTTCCACGGCTTCTCGTCACGCTTCCTGGTGTCGGAGCGGAGATTGCCGGTATGCAGTCCGTCGCTATTGGCGCAGCTGCCGCTCAATGAGATCGCGGACCTCTCCAGGCACACGCTGCTGCATGTCACGTCGATGCCGCGGCTGTGGCGCGACTGGCTCACCGAGGCCGGGCAATCCGCGCTGGAGCCGGCGGCCGCGCTGACCTTCGATCACTTCTATCTGACGATCCAGGCCGCGCTCGATGGTCTCGGCGTCGCGATGGGACCGACCGCGCTGATCGCGGACGATCTCGCGGCCGGGCGCCTGGTGACGCCGTTTCCGGATGTCAGCCTGCCGGCGCGGAGCTACTTCGCTTACTTCCCGGCGGGGCGCAGCAACGATCCGCACAGCGCGGTGTTCTGCGACTGGCTCGAGCAGCAGGGCCGGATGACGCGTTGAAGATTATTTTCGATCAGGCCGCCGACGGATCGTCGCCGTCGATTTCCTTGGGCAGGTCGATCACCACGCGGCCGCCGTCGAGATCGACAGTCGGCACCACGGCATTGGTGAACGGCAGCAGCATCGTCGCGCCCTGCGGCGGGGCGATCTCGATGATGTCGCCGGCGCCGAAATTATGGATCGCGATCACCTTGCCGAGCGGCTGCTCCGTCGTCGTCACCGCGGCGAGCCCGATCAGATCGGTGTGGTAGTATTCGCCGTCGTCGGTGTCCGGCAGCCGGTCGCGCGGAACGTAGAGCTCGAGCCCGTTGAGCCGTTCGGCATCATCGCGGCTGGCGACGCCCTTCAGCGTCACCACCAGATGGTCTTTGGCCTCACGCAGATGCGTGACCTCGAACTGGCGCGTGCCGTCCTTGGTCATCAGCGGACCGTAGTCCTTCACGGCCAGCGGATCTTCGGTGAAGGTCCAAAGCCTGACGGCGCCGCGCACGCCATGCGCAGCGCCGATACGGGCGACACAGACCGGTGCAGCCACCGTGGTCGCCGTTCAGCCTTAAGCCTTGGCGGCGGCTTCGGCCTGCGCCTTGCGCTCCTTGCGCGGCACGGCCTTTTCCGGGTTGTTGCGCGGCGCGCGCTTCTTGACGCCGGCGGCGTCGAGGAAGCGGGTCACGCGATCCGACGGCTGCGCGCCCTTGGCGAGCCAGGCCTTCACCTTGTCCATGTCGAGCTTCAGGCGCGACTCGTTGTCCTTCGGCAGCAACGGGTTGAAGTGGCCGAGACGCTCGATGAAGCGGCCATCGCGCGGGAAGCGCGAGTCGGCGACGACGACGTGATAGACGGGACGCTTCTTGGTGCCTGCGCGAGCGAGGCGGATAACAACGGACATTCAGTTCTCCTTCAAAGGTCGATGTGTTCGATTGATTGGCATTCCGCGTCGCGCCGGCCGTATACGAGCCGTCGCGACGAATTCCTCATTTCTTCTTGCCCGGGAAACCGCCGAGGCCCGGCAGCATCGGCTTGCCGGAAAGGCCGGTTAGGCCCGGCACGTTCGGCAAGCCGCCGCGCAGCCCGGCCGGCAAATCCTTCGGCAGATTGGGCAGGCCGCCGCCGGCGCCGCCCTGCATCTTCTCGGCGAGCGCCTTCATCTCCTCGGCCGAGGGCGGCTTCATGCCGCCGCCGAATCCCATCGCCTGCGCGATGCCGGCGAGCGGGCCGCGTTTGCCGCTGCCCATGGCCTTCATCATGTCGGCCATGTTCCGGTGCATCTTCAGCAGCTTGTTGACGTGCTCGACGCTCTGGCCAGCGCCTGCCGCGATGCGCTTCTTGCGGCTCGCCTTCAGGATGTCCGGGTTCTTGCGCTCCTGCCGCGTCATCGAGTCGATGATCGCGACCTGGCGCTTCAGGATCTTGTCGTCGATGCCGGCCGCCGCGATCTGGTTCTTCATCTTGGAGATGCCGGGCATCATGCCCATCAGGCCGCCGATGCCGCCCATATTCGCCATCTGCTGCAGCTGCTCGCGCATGTCGTTGAGGTCGAACTGACCCTTGCGCATGCGTTCGGCGGTGCGCGCGGCCTTCTCGGCGTCGATATTGGCGGCGGCCTTCTCGACCAGCGAGACCACGTCGCCCATGCCGAGGATGCGGCCGGCGATGCGGTTCGGATGGAAGTCTTCCAGCGCGTCGGTCTTTTCGCCGGTGCCGATCAGCTTGATCGGCTTGCCGGTGACCGCGCGCATCGACAGCGCGGCGCCGCCGCGGCCGTCGCCGTCAACGCGCGTCAGCACGATGCCGGTGAGGCCGACGCGCTCGTCGAACGAGCGCGCGAGGTTGACCGCGTCCTGGCCGGTGAGGCTATCCGCGACCAGCAGCACTTCGTGCGGATTGGCGGCGGCTTTGATCTCGGCCGCCTCCTTCATCATGTCTTCGTCGAGCGTGGTGCGGCCGGCGGTGTCGAGCAGCACGACGTCGTAGCCGCCGAGCTTGCCGGCCTCCAACGCGCGCCTTGCGATCTGCGGCGGCATCTGGCCGGCGACGATCGGCAGCGTCGGAATGTCGAGGTCGCGGCCGAGCACCGCGAGCTGTTCCATCGCCGCCGGGCGGTAGACGTCGAGCGAGGCCATCAGCACCTTGCGCTTGTCGCGCTGGACCATGCGGCGCGCGAGCTTTGCGGTGGTGGTGGTCTTACCGGAGCCTTGCAGACCGACCATCATGATCGGCACCGGCGGCACCGAGTTGATATCGATGGTCTGGCCGTCGGAACCGAGTGTGGCGACGAGCTCGTCATGGACGATCTTCACCACCATCTGGCCCGGCGTCACCGACTTGACGACGGTGGCGCCGATCGCCTGCTCGCGGACCCGGTCGATGAAGCTACGGACCACCTCGAGCGCGACGTCGGCCTCGAGCAGCGCGCGGCGCACCTCGCGCATTGCGGCATCGACGTCCTTTTCGGTCAGCGCACCGCGCCCCGTCAGACGATCGAGAATGCCACCAAGCCGTTCCGACAGATTGTCGAACAATGCCGTTGTCCTCTTTTACCTCTCCCCGTCTGCGGGGAGAGGTCGCCACGCACTTGCGCGGCGGGTGAGGGGGTACAGGGCTATCCACACGCACAGTGCGCGGAGAGAGCCCCTCACCCCGACCCTCTCCCCGCAAGAGCGGGGCGAGGGAGAAGGAAATCCAAACACTTTCGCGCCCGAGGGCGCATCGCGCTGTCGGGCGTTGGCCTCTGGCCTCCAGGACCAGTCGGCGGGTCGAAAAGACGGAGCTTTCCGAGAAAGTAGCCGCGTTAAACGCCGCCGGGGCGGCAAAGTCAAGGAAAGTTTCGCTGAAATCCGCTCAGCTTGGACAGTAAGGTACTGAAATCACGTCGATTTGCCCTATTAGTTCCGAATTCGCCGCTGCCACCCATATAACCGGAGCCTGCCTCCTATTCCGGAACCCGCGTGCTGATCACCCGCCGCCGCCTTCTTGCAACCTTGACCGGAGCCGCCGCCGCAATCGGCGTGCCCTCGATCTGGATGACTACCATGAAAACCTACGACGGCCCCGTGTCCGATCATTTCGACGGCCTGCACTTCTTCGATCCGGACGGCTCGCCGCCGAAATCGCTTGGTGAGGTGCTGCGCTGGCAGTTCGGGGGCGGCCGGAAGCGCGCGGTCTGGCCGGAATGGGCGCCGAGCCCCCATGCCGATACGCCGCCGCCCCGCGTCGAAGGCGACAAGGTGCGGCTCTGCTTTGTCGGCCATGCCAGCTGGCTGATCCAGACCGCGGGCCTCAACATCCTGTTCGATCCGGTCTGGTCGATGCGGGCCTCGCCGTTCAGCTTCGCCGGGCCGAAGCGGCACAACGATCCCGGCATCGCATTCGATAAACTGCCCAGGATCGATGTCGTGCTGGTGTCGCACGGCCACTACGACCATCTCGACGTCGCGACGCTGTCGAAGCTCGCGGGGGCATTTGGTCCTCGCGTGATCACGCCGCTCGGCAACGACGTCACGATGCGGGCATCCGATGCCGCGATCAAAGCCGAGGCGTTCGACTGGCATCAGCGCGCCGAGCTCGGCAATGGCCTTGCCGCGACACTGGTGCCGACGCGGCACTGGTCGGCGCGCGGCCTGTTCGATCGCAACAAGGCGCTGTGGGCGAGTTTTGTTTTGGAGACGCCGGCCGGCAAGCTCTACATCGTCGGCGATTCCGGCTACGGGGACGGGGGGCATTTCCGCCGGGTGGCCGAGGCGCACGGCCCGCTCAGGCTCGCGATCCTGCCGATCGGCGCCTATGAGCCGCGCTGGTTCATGCGCGACCAGCACATGAACCCGGAGGATGCGGTGAAGGCGCTGGCCGATTGTGGCGCCGCCCAGGCGCTGGCGCATCACCACGGCACATTCCAGTTGACCGACGAGGCGATCGACGCGCCCGCGATCGCGCTTGGCGAAGCGCTCGATGCGGCGAGCGTGCCGCGCGAGAAGTTTGTCGCGTTGAAGCCCGGGCAGGTGTTCGAAATCTAAATGCTGTCGTCCCGGCGAAGGCCGGGACCCATTACCCCAAATATTAATTGTTGCGCGACGCTGGGGCCACGATTCCGTTCACAACTAAACTCGGTGGTAATGGGTCCCGGCCTTCGCCGGGACGACGTCAATTGGCTGCCTTGAATTACTTCTCCTTGATCGCCCAGGAGACGCTGACATTGACCGTCAGTGTTTCCTCGCCTTGCGCCACCGGCGTCGGCGCGGCGAAGCCGGCCGTTGCCATCTTGGGACGGAACACCGGGACCGGCGCCGAGCCGACCTCCGCGATATTCAACGGCGCGCCGAGCGTGACGCCGGCGGCCTTGGCGTAGATCTCGGCCTTGCGGCGGGCGTCGGCGATCGCCTTCTCGCGCGCCTCGTCGAGCAGCTTCGAGGCCTGCGACACCGAGAAATTGAGCCCGCCGATATCGTTGGCGCCGGCACCGACCAGCACGTCGATGACGCTGGCGACCTTGCTCACATCGTGCAGCCTGATCGTGACGCGATTGCTCGCATGGTAGCTGACGATGCTGGGCGGGGCGTTCGGCGACGACGGCCCACGATTGGCGAATTGCGGCTGCAGCGACAGCCGCGAGGTCTGAAAGTCCTTCTCCGCGACCCCGGCGCCCTTCAGCGCGGCCAGCACCTTGCCCATCGTCACATTGTTGGCTTCGGCGGCTTCGCGTGCGGTCTTGGCGTCGGTGGTGACGCCGGCGTCGAGCTGCGCCTGGTCGGGCGGCGCCGACACGGTCGCCTCGCCGGTGACCGAAATCGCAGGCGGAAAGTCGTCATTCGCCAGTGCGGGCGCAGCCAGCAGCGTGGTCGCGATCAGGGTGGCGGCGAAGGAGAGGCCAACGGGGAGGCCAAGGAGAAGGCGATGGGTCATCTGGCTCACTTCAGGGGTACGTAGACGTTGATCACAAGCTTGTCCTCCGCGGTCTTCAGCGGATCGGTGATGTATTCCTCGACAAAGGTGTCCTTGGCTTCGAGCTTCTTGTCGTCGAGGTGGTTGGTGATCGCCTCATAGGTGTTGTCCATGTTGTCGTAGGAACCGCGATGGACGAACTTCAGCGCCTTGCCGTCGGGCGAATTGCCCATGCTCATGTTCTTGCCGAGGTTCTTGACGTCCTGATCGACCGGGATCTCGGCGATGAAGGTGAAGCCGGTGTCGTCGGTCGAGGTGTAGACGATCATCGGATTGCCCGATGCCTTGACGCCGTCCTTGTCGAGCAGCGCGGTGAGCTGCTTGAACGCCTCGATCAGGGCGTCGAAGGCGGAATCCCAATTGGCCGTGCCCTTCAGCATCACGACCTTTTTCGGCTCCAGCGTGAACGGCTCGCCGAAGGGATCGGCGGTCTGCACCGGGGCGGCCGGCGCCGGCGCCGGGGTCTGCGCTGCGGCCGGGCTGTCGGCCGGCGACTTGGTCTCGGCCGGCGGGGGCACCGGTGTCGCCGACGGTGCAGGCGCAGGGGTCGGGCTCGCTGCGGGAGCGGGCGAGGCTGACGGCGACTGGGCAGGGGCCGGGCTTGCCAGTGCGATCGCGGCCAAGGGCAGCAGCGCGACCAGGGCCGCGCGGAGCGTGTTGATACGGTTCATTGGTTTTTCTCCATCCCCTGCCTCGAACGGCCGCTCGATCTGTCCCGGCGCGCGGTCCGCGAGGTGCGATATTCCTAACACGCAAGTTCTGCATTCGTCCCATGACAGATGTGTCATGGGGCCATTCAGGCTGGCTAACTGGCCACCACTCGCCATATAACCGGGCAGAATTTGGGAAAATCGATGAGCGCGCTCGCCAATCACGCATTCGCCAAGATGAACGGCATCGGCAACGAGATCGTCGTCGTCGACCTGCGCGATTCAGCGGTACAAGGTCGGGCACAGGTGTCGGCGGCGGAGGCGCGCGCCGTGGCTTCGCCGGCGGGCGTGCCCTATGACCAGCTGATGGTGCTGCAGCCGCCTCGGCTCGACGGCACCGAAGCGTTCATCTCGATCTACAACAATGACGGCTCGGAGGCCGGGGCCTGCGGCAACGGCATGCGCTGCGTGGTGCGGCGGATTTTCGAGAAGACCGGCCAGACATCAGCGACGTTCCAGACCCGCGCCGGCCTGCTCAATTGCTGGCAGGGGCCGGCGCCCGATCTCTACACCGTCGACATGGGCGCGCCGAGGTTCGGCTGGCAGGACATTCCGCTGGCTGAGGAATTTCGCGACACCCGCTACATCGAGCTGCAGGTCGGGCCGATCGACAATCCGGTGTTGCATTCGCCCTCGGTGGTCTCGATGGGCAATCCGCATGCGATCTTCTGGGTCGATGACGTCAATGCCTACGATCTCGAACGTTTCGGCCCGCTTTTGGAAAACCACCCGATCTTTCCGGAACGCGCCAACATCACCCTCGCCCATATCGTCGATCGCGACCACATCACGATCCGCACCTGGGAACGCGGCGCCGGCCTCACCAGAGCGTGCGGCTCGGCGGCCTGCGCGACAGCGGTCGCGGCGGCGCGGCTCAAGCGTGCCAATCGCAGCGTCGAGATCACACTGCCCGGCGGCAAGCTCGGCATCGAATGGCGCGAGCGCGACGATCACGTGCTGATGACCGGCACCGCCGATTTCGAATATGAGGGCCGCTTCGATCCGGCGCTGTTCGCCAGCGTTGCTTGATCGGGCGTGAGATCGGTTATGGGCGTCGATGTCGTCACCTTTGGCTGCCGCCTCAACGCATTTGAGTCCGAGGTGATTCGCCGCGAAGCCGAGCAGGCGGGGCTTTGCGACACCATCGTCATCAACAGCTGCGCCGTCACCAACGAGGCGGTGGCGCAGGCGCGGCAGTCGATCCGCAAGCTGAAACGCGAACGCCCGCATGCGCGCATCGTCGTCACCGGCTGTGCGGCGCAGACGCAAAGCCGGATGTTCGCCGAGATGGCCGAGGTCGATCGCGTCGTCGGCAATGACGAGAAGATGCGTGGCGACGCCTGGCAGGCCACGCGCGCCGCGTTCGAGGCGCCGTTCGGCATCGACACAAGCGAGAAGGTCGCCGTCGCCGACATCATGGCGGTGACCGAGATGGCGCCGCATCTGCTCGACGGCTTCGAGCGCGGCCTGCCTCGCGTATTCGTGCAGGTGCAGAACGGCTGCGACCATCGCTGCACCTTCTGTATCATCCCCTACGGACGCGGCAATTCGCGCTCGGTGCCGATGGGCGCGGTGGTCGATCAGGTCCGCGCGCTGGTCGAGCGCGGCCATGCCGAGATCGTGCTGACCGGCGTCGATCTCACGAGCTATGGCGCCGACCTGCCGGGCGCGCCGAAACTCGGCCAGTTGACCCGGCAGATCCTGCGCCATGTGCCCGAGCTGAAGCGGCTGCGCATCTCGTCGATCGATTCGATCGAGGCGGATCGCGACCTGCTCGATGTCATCGCCGACGATGCGCGGCTGATGCCGCATCTGCATCTGTCGTTGCAGTCCGGCGATGACATGATCCTGAAGCGGATGAAGCGCCGACATTCACGCCGGGACGCGATCGATTTCTGCGCGCAGGTCCGCCGGCTGCGGCCGGACATCGCTCTCGGCGCCGACATCATCGCGGGCTTCCCGACCGAATCCGAAGAGATGTTCGCGCGTTCGCTCGATCTGGTCGCGGAATGCGATCTCACCTTCCTGCACGTGTTTCCCTATTCGCGGCGTCCGGGCACGCCCGCCGCACGGATGCCGCAGGTCGATGGCGGCGCGATCAAGGAGCGCGCCAGGCGGCTGCGCGCGGCCGGCGAAGCCGCGCTGCTGCGCCGGCTTGATGCGGAAGTCGGCGCGACGCGCGAGGTGCTGATCGAGAGCGGCACGCAGGGCCGCACCGAGCACTTCCTGCCGGTCGCGATCGAGAGAGATGTGCCGGGCATGGTGCGCGCGATGACTATCCGCGGCCATGACGGTGCGCGGCTCATTGCATCGGGCCGCTGAGAAAGTTCGCTCCCATTGTCGTCCCGGCGCAGGGACCCATTACCCCAGATCTCAATTGCTGCGCGACGCTGGGGCCGCGATCTCGCACGGTCGCCGAATGCGGTGGTTATGGGTCCAGGCTTTCGCCACGACGACGAATGTGGGGAGCCGCGCATGGCGGGTCCGGAGCAGCGGATCACCTGCATTTCGCATGTGATGATACTGAACGAGCTATTTGACAGGTTGAATCTCTACATGCGCATCGTGCATGACGCACTCAGTGCGTGCGCCCGCCCAGCCTTGCCGGCTGCGACGCGCGAACCTGCCAGAACCGCAGCAGGCGATCGGCGTTTTCGCGGGTCAATTTCGTGAACTGGCTCTTCGCATGGGCGAGTTCGACCGGTCCCATGGAGCCGGTGGTATAGCGACATTCCATCACGGCGGCGGCGGTATCCCAACTCAGGCCTGCCGCCCGGCACGGCACCAGCAGGCCCTCACTGCGCAGGCTTTGCATCAGGGAGCGGATCACCTCGATGTTCGACTGCGCAAGATACGCCAGCGCAACGATGGTCTCTTCATATTTTCGCTGCCTGGCGAAACCGAGCAGTGAGGCTTCGTTGAGCTCGCCGTCGTCCTTCAGCTTCGCGACGTGGTGCTTGGCCGCGGTGAAGTCGCGGACTTGCGACATGTCGCGCTCGACGCCGGCGGCGACCGCTGCGATCGCATGCCGGATTTCTTCGAACAGATAGGGCGGGGCGCGTTCCAGCAGACGGCCGCGAACCTCTTCCGTCGCGCGGCGCAGGAGCTGAAGGCGGAGCTCCGACGGCAGGTCGGCGCGAATGCCGGTCTCGACCGCAAGGACCGGATCGTGCTCGGCCTGCGCGAGGATGACGGCAAATCCGCCCGGCGATACTTTGGCGCCGGGATTGGTGACCAGGCGGTGGCTCACGCTCGCAAAGCGACGCGCCAGAAGCGCGTCAGTGACGACCTCCTTCAGCCACCAGCGGCCGGAGACGGCGAGCAGATGCTGCTCGCTCTTGGTCCGTGCGATCTCGACCAAATCGTCCGCGCTGAGCCGCGACGATTCCTGCAGGATCGGCCGCGCGATCCTGATCTCGTCATTGCTGGCGAGACGGCGAATGATCGCGGGCGGTGCCTGGGCGACCGGTGCGAGCTGCTCGCTGATGTCGGTGAGCGCCATCCGGGCGCTGATGTCAGCGAGCGCGCGCAACTCGATGGTCTTCACCAGACGCTCGAGCACGTTGTCGAACAGCTCGATCTGTTCGCTGTTGAACTTGCCGGCGGATGCGAGGAAGAGGCTGGTGACGCGCCTTGCCGTGGCCAGGCATTTATCGGCGGAGCCGGCGCGTATCGCAGCCTCGACCTCGTCGACAATTGCTTGTCCATCATTCAGCATTGCTCGTCCTGAGCCGTCGCAGCGCGCTTTTCTAAGCTGCCTTCAGGACTAGCGGATGGGCCTGAATGTTCCGTAAAGGATAATTCTCCGTAAAATCACGGAGGCTAAAGCGCGATGAGGTTGGGCTGGATCGTCATCGCGCTTTAGCTCTTTGTTTGAGCATAATCTTTTCGGAAAACCGCTTCGCACTTTTCCGGATCATGCTTAGTCGCCGTTCCAGCCGCAGGCCCTGAGCCGCTCCCGCATGTGTTCGGGTGCCGGCGCGACCACATGCACCGGGTCCTTGTTCCTGGAGATCGGGATGCCGATCTCGCGGGAATGCAGATGCAGGGTCGGCTCACCGAAGCGCGGACCATTGCCATAGATATTGTCGCCGACGATCGGCCAGCCCATCGCCGCCGAATGCACCCGCAGCTGATGGGTGCGGCCGGTGACCGGCTCCATCGCGAGCCAGGTGAGGCCATCGCCACGCCCCAGCACCTTCCAGTTGGTGATCGCCTTCTGGCCATCCGGGTCCGGCTTCTGCCACCAGCCGCGCTCGGCGTTGAGCCGGCCGAGCGGCATGTCGATGGTGCCTTCATCCTCGGCAGGGCCGCCCTCGACCACGGTCCAATAGGTCTTCGAGATCTTGCTGTGCTTGAACAACAGCCCGAGCGAGGCGGTTGCCTTGCGGTGACGTCCCAGGACGAGGCAGCCCGAGGTGTCCTTGTCCAGCCGATGCGCCAGCACCGGCGGCCGCGGCAGGCCGAACCGCAGCGCTTCGAACGAGGCCTCCAGATTGGGGCCGCCCTTGGGACCGCGATGCACCGGCAGGCCGGCCGGCTTGTCGATCACCAGCATCAGGCCGTCGCGGTGGAGCACCCGGCCCAGGATTTCTTCCGCGGTTAGTTGGGGAACATCGATCAATTCGTCGAGACTTTCGTTTATGGGCCGAAACGGCTAACACGTCCGCGCCATGAACGATACCACTGCGGGAACTCCAAAACAGAGCTGGTGGCAGCGGCTGAAGGGCGGCCTGAAGCGGACCTCGAGTTCGATCGGGACCGCGGTCGCCGACCTCGTCACCAAGCGCAAGCTCGATTCGGCCATGCTCGATGACATCGAGGATGTGCTGCTGCGCGCCGATCTCGGTACCGATGTCGCGGTCCGCATTGCGGAGGCTGTCGGCAAGGGGCGCTACGACAAGGCGATCTCGGCCGACGAGGTCAAGGACGTCGTCGCGACCGAGGTCGAGAAGGTGCTGTCGCCGGTGGCGAAGCCGCTCGAGATCGATACCGCGAAGCAGCCGTTCGTCATCTTGGTGGTCGGCGTCAACGGCTCCGGCAAGACCACGACGATCGGCAAGCTGGCCGCGAAATTCTCCGCCGAGGGCCGCAAGGTCATGCTGGCCGCCGGCGACACCTTCCGCGCCGCGGCGATCGAGCAGCTCAAGGTCTGGGGCGAGCGCACCAAGTCGCCGGTCATATCAGGCGCCCAGGGCTCGGATTCGGCGAGCCTTGCCTTCAGCGCGCTGACCGCGGCCAAGGAGCAGCAGCGCGACGTGCTGCTGATCGACACCGCCGGCCGCCTGCAGAACAAGTCCGAACTGATGAACGAGCTGGAAAAGGTCGTGCGCGTCATCAGGAAGGTCGATGCGTCGGCGCCGCACGCGGTGCTGCTCGTGCTCGACGCCACGGTGGGACAAAATGCGTTGTCGCAAGTCGAGGCGTTTCATCGTACGGCAGGCGTCACGGGGCTCGTGATGACCAAGCTTGACGGCACGGCGCGCGGCGGCATCCTTGTCGCGCTGTCGGAGAAGCACAAGCTGCCGGTGCATTTCATCGGCGTCGGCGAAGGCGTCGAGGACCTCGCGCCCTTCGCGGCGAAGGATTTTGCCAAGGCAATTGCTGGAATCGAGGCATGACCCCGACCCGAAGGGCCGCGTTAGCGCAAAGTGGACACCGGTTTTCGGATCGGGTCATGCCTCAAATCAAAGTAGAGAGTTGATGGACAAGACCCAGCCGCATCCGCTGTTCAAGCTGGCGACCGAACTCGGGCCACTGCTCGTGTTCTTTATCGCCAACGCCAAGTACCATCTGTTCGTCGCGACCGGCGCGTTCATGGTGGCGATCGTGGCCGCGATGATCGCATCCTATGTGGTGACCAGGCACGTGCCGATCATGGCGCTGGTGACCGGCGCGATCGTCTTGGTGTTCGGCACGCTGACGCTGGTGCTGCACGACGAGACCTTCATCAAGGTCAAGCCGACCATCATCTACGGGCTGTTCGCGGCCGTGCTCGGCGGCGGGCTGTTGTTCGGCCGGTCCTTCATCGCCATCATGTTCGACCAGGTGTTCAACCTGACGCCGCAGGGCTGGCGCATCCTCACCCTGCGCTGGGCGCTGTTCTTCGCCGGCATGGCGGTGCTCAACGAGCTTGTCTGGCGCACGCAGACCACGGATTTCTGGGTGAACTTCAAGGTGTTCGGCGTGACGCCGCTGACCATGATCTTCGCCATCGCCCAGATGCCGCTGACCAAGCGCTATCACCTTGAGCCGGTCTCGCTGGAGGCGAGCGAGGCCGACGCGGGCGACGTGCGGAAGGGGTGATCAGCACTCTGCTCCCTCGCCCCGCTCTCTTGTCCGCCGAAGCCCGCCTTCGGGCGAAGGCGGATGCGGGGAGAGGGTTGGGGTGTCTCCACGGATAGGCTCGGAGTTTGTTACAAACACCGTCCAAAGCCCCTCACCCGAAATTCCCGCTTCGCGCGAATTTTCGACCTCTCCCCGTAAGGAACGGGGAGAGGTGAGGGCCAATAAGCCGCTGTCGCTAACTGCCCGCCGCGAGCGCCTTCTCGATCTCGGCCTTGAGCACGCGGTTGACGTTGTCCGGCGTCACCGGGCCGACCAGCTTGTAGACGATGGTGCCCTCGCGCCCGACCAGGAAGGTCTCGGGCACGCCATAGACGCCCCATTCGATCGAGGCGCGGCCGTTGCCGTCGACGCCGACGATGCCGAACGGATTGCCGTAGCGGCCGAGGAAGCGCCGGGCATTCTCGGGCGAGTCCTTGTAGTTGATGCCGATGATCTGGAAGCGCTTGTCCTTGCCGAGCTCGGTCAGCAGCGGCGCCTCGTCGTGACAAGGCACGCACCACGACGCCCAGACATTGACGACCGAGACCTTGCCCTTGAAGGCGGCGGGATCGAGCCCCGGGACCGGCGCGCCGTCCCGCACCAGGCCGTCGAGCGCGGGCAGGGCGGTCTGCGGCGCCGGCCGGCCGATCAGCGCCGACGGGATTTTCGAGGGATCGCCGCCATAGAGCCGCAGCAGGAACAGCCCGGCGAGGCCGAGGAAGATCAGCAGCGGCAGCACCACCAGCAGGCGGCGGGCTTGCGGCGGGCTGTTGGTTGCCTGATCGCTCATCTTATATCCGCCGCGCTGCGGCCGGAGCGACGCGTCACGCCGCTGGCCTCGATCTCCCTGAGGCGCGCCTGTTGCCGGCGATAGTCGGCGATGATCCAGACGATCAGCAGCAGCACGACCGCCGCGACCAGCGCGTAGGAGGTCACGATGAAGGAGGCGTAGGGACCAAGCGCCATCGTGTCACGCCGCTCCAATTTCGTTTGACGCGCTTTGATCGCGCGAACCGGTCGTGAACGAGACGCGGCTGGCCTGTATCATCTGCAGGCTGCGCACGCGCCGGCGCAGGATCTCGTTGCGCATCGCCGCCAGGTGCAAGGTGATGAACAGCAGCGAGAACGCGATCGCCATCACCAGCAGCGGCCACAGGAACGCCTTGTCGAGCGTCGACCCGCCGGCGCGAAACACCGAGGCCGGCTGATGCAGCGTGTTCCACCAGTCGACCGAGAACTTGATGATCGGGATGTTGATCGCGCCTACCAAGGTCAGCACCGCCGCCGCCCGTGCCGCACGTGACGGATCCTCCACCGCGCGCCACAGCGCCATCAGGCCGAGATACATCAGGAACAGGATCAAGACCGAGGTCAGGCGCGCATCCCACTCCCAATAGGTGCCCCACATCGGCCGGCCCCACAGCGAGCCGGTGACGAGCGCAAGGAAGGTGAAGGCGGCGCCGATCGGAGCGGCGGTCTTTCCGGCGACGTCGGCGAGCGGATGCCGCCAGACGAGCGTGCCGAGCGCGGCCACGCTCATGACGCCCCAGACGAACATCGACAGCCACGCATTCGGAACGTGGATGAACATGATCTTCACCGTGGCGCCCTGCTGGTAGTCGTCGGGCGCCATCGCCGACTGGTAGAGCCCGATCGCGAGCAGGATCGCGGTCACGCCCGCGAGCCACGGCAGGATGCGCGCGGTCAGCGCCAGAAACTTGGTCGGGTTGGCGAGGTCGGTCAGCGTCATGGCACCCTGATAATCGTCCGACGTGTCGCAGGCAATTGGCCGATTTCCTCCGGGCGAGATTTGATCGGGCTCATTTCAGTCCAGCCCGTGCCGCAGGCTCGCGGCGGCGGCAAAGGGGCCGATCACGAGGCTGGCAAGCGACAGCGCGCAGAGGATCGAGAACGGCGTTCCAAACGGCAAAGGGCCCGATATCGCCGCCTGCGAGGCCGCAACCCCGAAGATCAGCACCGGGATCGACAGCGGCAGCACCAGCACCGCCAGCAATAGCCCGCCGCGATGCAGCGTCACCGCCAGGGCCGCGCCGATCATGCCGGTGAAGGTCAGCGCCGGTGTTCCCGCCAGCAGCGTCGCGGCGACCGCAAGCGTCGCGGTGCCGTCGAGATTGAGCAGCAGGCCGAGCACCGGGGTTGCGATGATCAGCGGCAGGCCGGCGGCGATCCAGTGCGCCAGTGCCTTGGCGGCGCAGGCGAGTTCCAGCGGCGTCCGGCTCATCACGATGAGGTCGAGCGAGCCGTCCTCGTGGTCGGCCGTGAACAGGCGGTCGAGCGTGAGCAGGCTCGCCAGCAACGCGCCGAGCCAGAGGATGGCGGGCCCGAGCCGCGACAGCAGCGCGAGATCCGGTCCGACCGCGAACGGCATCAGCACCGTGACGGTGAGGAAGAACAGCACGCCGATCAGCGCACCGCCGCCGACGCGCAGCGCGATGCGGATGTCGCGCCGGATCAAGGCGCCAAGCGCGCTCATGCCGCGCCTCCCATCCGCAGATCGCGCGCATCGATGCCGAGCGGCAGATGCGTCGCCGCGACGATCAGGCCGCCCCGTGCGAGATGGTCGCGCATCAGGTCGATGAACAGCGCCTGTCCGGCCGCATCGAGCGCCGATGTCGGCTCGTCCAGCAGCCACACCGGTCGCCGCACCGAGAGCAGGCGCGCGATCGACAGGCGGCGGCGCTGCCCGGCGGAGAGGTAGGCCGCCGGCAGATGCGCGGCGTGGTCGAGCGCCACGGCGGCAAGGCACTGCCCGGCATCCTTGGTCTCGCCGCCGAGGAATTCCCGCCAGAAGGACAGATTTTCCGCAACGCTCAGCGCCGGCTTCAGGGCGTCGCGGTGGCCGAGATAGTGGGCCTGCTCAGGCAGGCTGAGCTCGGCGTCGCCGCCTTCGAGCGCGACCACACCCTCGGCGGGAACCAATAGCCCGGCGAGGACGCGCAGCAGCGAGGTCTTGCCGGCGCCGTTAGGGCCGCTGATGGCGAGCGCCTCGCCTGACGTGGCCGACAGATCGAGGCCGGAAAACACCTCGCGTCCGCCGCGCACGCATTTCAGATTTCGTCCCGAGAGCCGCATGGTTCGTCTTGTCACAGCCCTCTGAAATCTTTCGCTACCGCGTGAGAATTTTTGGGTCGCGCAACGCTGTCGCACGCTTGTCGGTGTGGCGGCGCTTCTAGAAAGGTTCTATAAGCCCGGAACTTGATGCAGCACACACAATCGGCGGCCGCAACCCACCCCAGGCCATCCCTTGGCCAGTGTCGATCGCCGGTGTTTAGTTACCCTTGCCGGGTATAACTGAGAATTGGGATTCCTCGCATGACCTCGCTCGACAGCTTCAAATGCCGCAAGACCCTGAAGGTCGGCGGCAAGTCCTACGTCTATTACAGCCTGCCCCAGGCAGAGAAGAACGGACTGAAGGGGATTTCGAAGCTGCCGTATTCGATGAAGGTTCTGCTGGAGAACCTGCTGCGCAACGAGGACGGCCGCACCGTCAAGAAGGAAGACATCGTTGCGGTGTCGAAGTGGCTGAAGAAGCGCCAGCTCGAGCACGAAATCGCGTTCCGCCCGGCGCGCGTCCTGATGCAGGATTTCACCGGCGTCCCGGCCGTGGTCGACCTCGCGGCGATGCGCAACGCGATGCAGAACCTCGGCGGCGATGCCGAGAAGATCAACCCGCTGGTGCCGGTCGATCTCGTCATCGACCACTCGGTGATCGTCAACTTCTTCGGTGACAACAAGGCGTTCGCGAAGAACGTCACCGAGGAATACAAGCAGAACCAGGAGCGCTACGAGTTCCTCAAGTGGGGCCAGAAGGCGTTCTCGAACTTCTCGGTGGTGCCGCCCGGCACCGGCATCTGCCACCAAGTCAATCTCGAATATCTCGCGCAGACGGTGTGGACCAAGAAGGAGAAGATGACGGTCGGCCGGAAGACCGGCACCTTCGAGGTCGCCTATCCCGACTCGCTGGTCGGCACCGACTCGCACACCACGATGGTCAACGGCCTCGCCGTGCTCGGCTGGGGCGTGGGCGGCATCGAGGCGGAGGCCTGCATGCTCGGCCAGCCGCTGTCGATGCTGCTGCCCGAAGTGGTCGGCTTCAAGCTCAAGGGCCAGCTCAAGGAAGGCGTCACCGCGACCGACCTCGTGCTGACCGTCACCCAGATGCTGCGCAAGCTCGGCGTGGTCGGCAAGTTCGTTGAATTCTTCGGCCCGGGCCTCGACTATCTCTCGGTCGCGGACAAGGCGACCATCGGCAACATGGCGCCCGAATACGGCGCGACCTGCGGTTTCTTCCCGGTCGATGCCGCGACCATCGATTACCTGAAGACCTCGGGCCGCAAGGCCGATCGCGTCAAGCTGGTGCAGTCCTACGCCAAGGCGCAGGGCCTGTTCCGCACCGCCAAGTCGACTGACCCGGTGTTCACCACCACGCTGACGCTCGACCTCGGCGACGTCGTGCCGTCGATGGCCGGGCCGAAGCGCCCCGAAGGCCGCATCGCGCTGCCGGCGGTGTCGACCGGTTTCGCGACCGCGCTGGTCGGCGAATACAAGAAGCCCGAGGGCGAGCAGAAGCGTTATGCGGTCGAGGGCCGTGACTTCGATCTCGGCCATGGCGACGTCGTGATCGCGGCGATCACCTCCTGCACCAACACCTCCAATCCGAGCGTGCTGATCGGCGCCGGCCTGCTGGCGCGCAAGGCGGCCGCCAAGGGCCTCAAGGCCAAGCCGTGGGTGAAGACCTCGCTCGCGCCGGGCAGCCAGGTGGTGGCGGAGTATCTCGCCAATTCTGGCCTGCAAGCCGATCTCGACAAGGTCGGCTTCAACCTCGTCGGCTTCGGCTGCACGACCTGCATCGGCAATTCCGGCCCGCTGCCGGAAGACATCTCGAAGTCAATCAACGAAAACGGCATCGTCGCCGCCGCCGTGCTGTCGGGTAACCGCAACTTCGAAGGCCGCGTCTCGCCCGACGTGCAGGCGAACTACCTCGCCTCGCCGCCGCTCGTCGTCGCGCATGCGCTCGCCGGCACCGTGACCAAGGATCTCGCGGTTGAGCCGCTCGGCATCGGCAAGGACGGCAAGCCGGTGTTCCTCAAGGACATCTGGCCGACCGCCAAGGAGATCAACGCCTTCATGAAGAAGTACGTCACCGCGACGATCTTCAAGAAGAAGTACGCCGACGTGTTCAAGGGCGATACCAACTGGCGCAAGATCAAGACCACGGAAAGCGAGACCTATCGCTGGAACATGAGCTCGACCTATGTGCAGAACCCGCCCTATTTCGAGGGCATGAAGAAGCAGCCGGATCCGGTCACCGACGTGGTCGACGCGCGGATCCTCGCGATGTTCGGCGACAAGATCACCACCGACCACATCTCGCCGGCCGGTTCGATCAAGCTGACCTCACCCGCCGGCAAGTTCCTCAGCGAGCACCAGGTGCGTCCCGCCGACTTCAACCAGTACGGCACGAGGCGCGGCAACCATGAAGTGATGATGCGCGGCACCTTCGCCAACATCCGCATCAAGAACTTCATGCTGAAGGGTGCCGACGGCAATATTCCGGAAGGCGGTTTGACCAAGCACTGGCCCGACGGCGAGCAGATGTCGATCTACGACGCCGCGATGAAGTACCAGCAGGAGAGCGTGCCGCTGGTGGTGTTCGCCGGCGCCGAATACGGCAACGGCTCGTCGCGCGACTGGGCCGCAAAGGGCACGCGCCTGCTCGGCGTGCGCGCGGTGATCTGCCAGAGCTTCGAGCGCATCCATCGCTCCAACCTGGTCGGCATGGGTGTGCTTCCGCTCACCTTCCAGGACGGCACGTCGTGGTCCTCGCTCGGCCTCAAGGGCGACGAGAAGGTCACGATCCGCGGGCTGCAGGGCGACCTGAAGCCGCGCCAGACGCTAACGGCCGAGATCGTCTCCGCTGACGGCGGCAAAAAGGATGTCCCGCTGCTCTGCCGGATCGATACGCTGGACGAGCTCGACTACTATCGCAACGGCGGCATCCTGCATTATGTGCTGCGCAAACTCGCGGCCTAAGGCCCCTTTGTTTGAGCATGGTCTGTCCGGAAAACCGTTTCACACTTTTCCGGACCATGCTCCAACGCGGATTTGTGATCGGTGCCTCACTGCTTAGTGAGTAGCGGCTAAAAAGAAGGCGGCCTATGAAAAGGCCGCTTTCTCGCGTTTTGGGGCACGCAAGTTCAGGGACAGACTTCATGCTCCGTACAATTACGGATGGAAATCATCACGACTGGTTCGCAGTATGACAGCGATGATGGCCTATAACTGTATCTCGCGATGGTCCAGCGCCCTTGGTATCTGCGCAATCGTCGCGATCATCCGCCCCGCCCACGCCGATCCGCGTGCCGTCGTCGAACTCTTCACCTCGCAGGGATGCTCGTCCTGTCCGCCCGCGGACAAGATCATCGGTGACCTCGCGAAGGACCCCAACGTCATCGCGCTGAGCATGCCGATCGACTATTGGGACTATCTCGGCTGGAAGGACACGCTGGCCGATTCCCGTTTCAGCGCGCGCCAGAAGGCCTATTCGCATGTTCGCGGCGACCGCGACGTCTACACGCCGCAAGCCGTGATCAATGGCTCCGCGCATGTGATCGGCAGCGATCGCGCCAGTATCGAGGACGCCATCAAGGACACCGAAAGGAGCGGCAGCGTGATGTCGGTGCCCGTGACGATGACGCTGAGCGGCAAGCAGATCAACGTGTCGGTCGCCGCATCGAAGTCGCCGGCCGTGTCGCGCGGCGAGGTCTGGATCTGCTCGATCTCGAAGTCGGTGCCGATCTCGATCGCGCGCGGCGAGAACCGCGGCCGCGAGATCACCTACCACAACGTCGTGCGCAATCTCCTCAAGGTCGGTGACTGGAACGGTTCGTCCGGGAGCTGGACCGTGCCGCTGGAGAACATCACGCGTGACGGTGTCGATGCTGCGGCGGTGTACGTCCAGGACGGCAACCGCGACAAGCCGGGCCCGATGCTCGGCGCTGCCTTCACCTCACTTCACTAGCGCCTCGCTGCGGTAAGGCGCGATGCGCTGGCTTCCGCCGGTCGCACGCATGTTTTCGTGCAGCCGCATGGCGACAAACCTGCATTCAGTGATCTGCCGAAAGGAAGGCGCCGGTGCTTGGCGCGCGCGTCTTGCTTGCGCAGGTCCCAAAACAAAAAGGACCAACTTTCGTTGGCCCAGTGTTGGGATTTGACTCCCCTGCGAACAGGCCCGATCCCGACGGCCCCGGGGGGCTGGGGGCTGAGGAATCCGGAACCGAAAGGACCGGGCCAACGCAGGATTTCCTTTTCGCAGGGCAGCGGGGCGGGCGATGGGCGGAAGTGGGGCAGCAATATGATTCCGCTAACGTTCCCGTGACTCTGCGGTTTTTCGGACAATCCGCCGCGCGCGGCGGTGGTTAAGGCCCGGTTGCATTGCGATTGGCCCCTTGCGGGCCCGCGCGCTTAGCGCGATCATGTTACTCTCGTGACGATCCCGAAGAGGGGCCTTCGGAACCCGATCGCCACCGAGGTGACAGGAGGCGCTCGATGAGTTTGATCTCGGAGGACACTGATCCGAGCGGGAGTCGTGCCGCGGCGCGCACCGCCGCCGCGACCCCTCAGCCCAATCGCGTGACTTTCAATCGACTTGAACTCAACCGCATTCTCAATCTCTACGGCCGCATGGTCGCCGACGGCGAGTGGCGCGATTATGCGATCGACTTCCTGAAGGACCGTGCCGTGTTCTCGGTGTTCCGGCGCGCGTCGGAAGTGCCGATCTACCGGATCGAGAAGGACCCCCGGCTTGCGCGCAAGCAGGGCATGTACAGCGTGATTTCCGCGACCGGCCTGATCCTCCGTCGTGGCCATGAACTCGAACGCGTGCTGTTCGTGATCGATCGCAAGCTGTCGCTGGTGTAAGCGCGTCAGGTCAGTCCGCTTGTAGCCCGGATGGAGCCAAGGGGCCGCGCGAACGCGCGCCCGATGACAGGCTCCGCGCAATCCGGGGAAGCTGTACTCGCGTGGTAAGACCGTCCCGGATGTCGCTTCGCTCATCCGGGCTACAAATCCGCTGATCCGGCGGCACAGTTGTGCCCGAGTTTCGTAGCCCGGAGGAGGCAACAGGGCGCGCGAACGCGCTCGATGGCAGGCTTCGCGCAATCCGGGGCCGTTGAAGCCCGGATGAGCCTGTCCCGGATTTCGCTTGCGCTTCATCCGGGCTACATCACATCTCGCCTCGCCCAAAAGAAAAGCCCCGGCGGAATGGCCGGGGCTTGGATTTGATCGGCTCGCTCGAGGCGCTTAGTCGCGCTGGCCGAGCAGCTGCAGGAGCAGCGTGAACAGGTTGATGAAGTTCAGGTAGAGCGACAGCGCACCAGTGATTGCCGCACGCTCTGCCATCACGCCACCCTGCGAGGCGTAGCCGTAGATGTAGTCGTTCTTCAGCCGCTGGGTGTCCCAGGCGGTGAGGCCCGCGAACACCAGCACGCCGACCACCGACACGATGAACTGCAGCGCCGAGCTCGCCAGGAACAGGTTGACCAGGCTCGCGATGATGATGCCGATCAGACCCATGAACAGGAACGAGCCCATGCCGCTCATGTCACGCTTGGTGGTGTAGCCGTAGAGGCTCAGCGCACCGAACGTTGCCGCGGTGATGAAGAACACGCGCACGATCGAGGTGTGCGTGTACACCAGGAAGATCGACGACAGCGACAGACCCATCAGCGCCGAGAACACCCAGAACAGGAGTTGGGCGGTCGCGGGCTGCAGGCGGTTGATGCCGGCCGAGATGACGAACACCATCGCCAGAGGGGCGAGGATGAACAGCCACTTCAGCGGGCTCACGAACATCGCGTAGCCGAACTGCGTCAGATAGGCGTTGCCGAACTTGGCGACGGCGGCCGACTGGTCGGTCGTCACCGCACCCATGTAGACGCCGAGCGCGGCGAGGCCGGTGATGGCCAGGCCGATACTCATGTAGTTGTAGATGCGCAGCATGTAGGCGCGCAGACCGGCGTCGACGGCCGCAGCGTCAATGCGCCCGGCGGCCCGGCCGAAAGGAGAAGCGTAGTTGCGGTCTAGGTCCGACATGGTCGAATTCCCGTGGTTGGTCCCGGTGGAGCGCAAGGGATTTGCGGCGCCGGTCGTAAATCTATCTCAGATGGCTCGGTTTGCGGAACATTAATTCCGTGTCATTCAAACCGACTATCCGACCCGATTGGTATGTGGGAAATTAACACATCCGACGCAAGCTTCCACGCGCGGCCGAATGTCGCTCTGCCCTAGCATCATAGGCAAAAACGGCGCTCGCGCCGCTACATTTTGTCACAAATTCCGCAACACTGAGGCCGGCTTCTGGTTTAGCGCGAGCAGCGTCCCGGCGAGCCCCAGTCCGACCGTGACGACCAGCGCGGCGACCACGACCAGCGCGGCGCTGCCGGCCTGCCAGATAAAACTCAGCGTCATCAGCCTAGTCACGATCAGCCAGGCCGCGATCGAGCCGGCGATCACCCCGAACACCGCGGTTGCAAAACCGATCATCAGATACTCCAGCGCGTAGGCGCCGAGCAGTCGCACCCGCGTGGCGCCGAGCGTCTTGAGAATCACGGCGTCATAGACGCGGTGGCGGTGTCCGGCGGCGAGCGCGCCGCCGAGCACCAGGATCGCGGAGATCAGCGTCACGGCGCTGGCGCCGCGGATCGCCAGCACCAGATTGCTGACCACGCTGCCGACCGTCTCCAGCGCCTCGCGGACCCGCACGCTGGTCACCATCGGGAACGCGTCGGCGACCTGCTTGATGATGCGCGCGTCGTCGGCGGAATCGGCGTGTGGTTCCGTCAGGGTCGCGACATGGCTGTGCGGCGCACCCCTGAAGGCATTCGGCGAGAACACCAGCACGAAATTGATGCCGAGGCCCTGCCAGTCGATGTTGCGCAGGTTGGCGATTTTCGCCGGCACGTCGCGTCCGAGCACGTTGACGACGATCTCGTCGCCGATCTTCAACGACAGGCCGTCGGCGATCTTCTTCTCCATCGAGACCAGCGGTGGCCCGCTGTAGTCCGGCCCCCACCATTCGCCCTCGACGATCTTCGAGCCCTTGGGAATTTCGCCGGTGTAGGTCAGGCCCCGGTCGCTCTGCAGCACCCACTCCGAATCGACCGACGGCTTGAGCTGGTCGGCCTTGACGCCGCGCGCGGCCACGATCCGTCCGCGCAGCATCGGTACATCCTCGACGGTCGAGCCGGCGGCGACCTTCGCCAGGAAGGCATTGAAGCGGTCGGCTTCGGTGGAGGGGATGTCGATGAAGAAGAACGACGGCGCCCGCTCCGGCAGGGCGGCCAGGAATTGCCGGCGCAGATTGCCGTCGATCTGGGTGATGGTGACGAGCACCGCCAGCCCGAGCCCCAGCGACAGCACCACCGACGGCGTCAGCGCGCCCGGCCGGTGGATGTTGGCGATCGCGAGCCGCAGCATGGTCATGCGGCTGCGCGGCAGCCGCCGCGCCACCGCCATCAGGAGCTCGGCGATTCCGCGCAGCAGCAGGAACACCGCGATCGACGAGGCGACGAACACGGCAGCGACCCGCTTGTCATAGGCAAGCCCGATCGCGACTCCGATCAGGAGCGCGATCACCACGGCCATCAGCGCCAGATAGCTCCAGCGCGGGCGATGCCACTCGCTGGCGACGGTCTCGCGGAACAGCGCGGCGACCGGCACGTCATGGACACGGCCGAGCGGCCACAGCCCGAACGCCAGCGCGGTGAGCTGGCCGTAGAGGAAGGACAGCGCGAGCTCGTCGGGATGCAGCGCGGGCACCACCGGCAGCGGCAGCAGCTTGCCGAACAGGCCGACGATGACGAAGGGGAGCGCGGCGCCGAGCACGAGCCCGATCACCGAGCCGATCCCGGCCAGCACCACCACCTGCGTGCAGTAGATCGTGAAGACGTCGCGGCCGGTGGCGCCGAGCGCCTTGAACGAAGCGATGACGTCGCGGCGCCGGTCGATATGGCTCTTCACCGCGTTGGCGACGCCGACACCGCCGACCAGTAGCGCCGCGAGGCCGACCAGGGTCAGGAACTGGGTGAAGCGGTTGATGGTGCGCTCGAGCTGCGGCGAGGCATTGCTGCGGCTGCGGACCTCCCAGCCGGCCTCCGGCGCGGCGGTCCGCGCGCCGTCGATCAGCGCGGTGGTGGCGCGATCGTCGTTGGCGCCGTCAGGCAGCTTCACGCGGTAGATCCAGCGCACCAGGCTGCCCGGTTGCAGCAGGTCGGTGGCGTGCAGGCTGGCTTCGCTGACCAGGAAGCGCGGCCCGAGGCCGACGCCGCCGGCAAGCTTGTCGGGCTCGGCCACCACCACGCTGCGGATCTGGTAGGTCGCACTGCCGATGGTGACGCGGTCACCGAGCTTCAGGTCGAGCCGCGCCAGCAACGTCGAATCGGCGGCCGCGCCGTAGACGCCGTCGCGTTCGGCAAGCAGATCGGCGACCGGCATGTTCGGCTCGAGCGTCAGCTCGCCGAGCATCGGATATTTGCCGTCGACGGCCTTCAGCTCGACCAGCGCCAGCTTGCCGTCATTGCTGCGGGCCATCGCGCGCAGCGTGGCCGCGATCGAAACCTCGCCGCGCGTGCGCAGATAGGCGACCTCGTTGGGTTTGGCCTCGCGCGAGATCAGCGAGAATGCGACGTCGCCGCCGAGCAGCGTACGTCCCTCGCGGGACAGGCCGTCGCCAAGGCTCGCGGCGACCGAGCCGACGCCGGCAATCGCCATCACGCCGAGCGCGATGCAGGCGATGAACACGTAGAAGCCGCGCAGGCCGCCGCGCAATTCGCGCAGCGCATAACGGAAGGCAAGCGACGACGCGCGGCTCTGCACCGCGGCTTCGGACGCGATGCTCATGTCGTGGATTGTCCGTCGATGCGGCCGGAGCGCAGCCGCACGACGCGGTCGCAGCGCTGCGCGAGCGCGAGATCGTGCGTCACCAGCACCAGCGTCATGCCGCGCTCGGCGTGCTTGGTGAACAGCAGGTCGACGATCTGCTTGCCTGTCGTCTCGTCGAGATTCCCGGTCGGCTCGTCGGCAACGAGGATCGCGGGATCGGGCGCGAGCGCGCGCGCGATCGCGACGCGCTGCTGCTCGCCGCCGGAGAGTTGCGTCGGATAATGATGCAGCCGCTCGCCGAGCCCGACCGATTGCAGCTCCTGCGCGGCGCGCGCAGCGGCATCGGGATTGCCGGCGAGCTCGAGCGGCACCGCCACGTTCTCCAGCGCCGTCATGGTCGGGATCAGATGGAATGACTGGAAGACGATGCCGACCTGGCGGCCGCGGAAGCGCGCCAGCGCATCTTCGTCGAGGGCATTGAACGAGGTGCCGTTGACGACCACTTCTCCACTGTCAGGACGTTCGAGCCCCGCCATTACCATCAGCAAGGTCGACTTGCCCGAGCCCGACGGGCCGATCAGGCCGATGGCCTCACCCGCTGCCACACGAAGGCTGATATCTTTGAGGATATGGACCCGTGCCGCGCCGGTGCCGAGCGAGAGATTGACGTTCCTGACGGCAATGGTGTCCGGCTCGACGTCGGTCAGTGAAGAGGATTCGATGAGACTGTCCATGGTTCGGTCATATGGCACTTCCGCGTCTGCGGTCGAGGGCCGGTTGAGAATCTTCGTGCACATACTCGTGTTGCTTATGGGCTTGATGACGGCGGCCAGCGCGCAGACGCCAAGGCTGGAGAATGGCCCGGAGAAGGGCCCGGCGAAGCCGATCAAGATGGTGGTTCTGGGCGATTCCCTGAGCGCCGGGTACGGCCTCCCGGGCCCGGCGGCATTCCCGATCCGGCTGCAAAAGGCGTTGGAAGCCAAGGGGATAAAGGTCGAGATGAGCAATGCCGGGGTGTCCGGCGACACCGCCTCGGGCGGCCGCGAGCGGCTCGACTGGTCGGTGCCTGATGGAACCGATGCCGTGATTGTCGAGCTTGGCGCCAATGATGCCTTGCGCGGCATCGATCCCGCCGTCACGCGTGCCGCGCTCTCCGACATCATCACAAAGTTGCAGGCGCGCAAGATCGCCGTGCTCTTGTGCGGCATGCTCGCGCCACCGAACTATGGCAGTGAGTATGCAGCGAAGTTCAACGCGATCTATCCGGATCTCTCGAAGACCCTTGGCGTGCCGCTCTATCCGTTCTTACTCGATGGGGTTGCCGCCGACGCGAAACTCAACCAGGCCGACGGCATGCATCCGACGGCAGCAGGTGTGGACATCGTTGTGAAAAATATCCTGCCCACAGTGGAGGCATTTCTCGGCGCAATATCAGGGCAACGCAGTTGAAGCGCAGGCAGTGAGCCGTGCCGTGTCCGTAGGTTTACGAGCTGTTAACGGGTCATGCTTCGCAGAGTCACATATCTCGGGTACAAATAGGCATCGGTGATTCGTCGCCGGGCCGTTACAGGGTGCGGGCTCCCAAAACCCGCGCCAAGCATCGAGGATTATTGCGATGCCGCGTCTGTTCACTGGACTGGAAATTCCGGCCGATATCGGCCAAACCCTCTCCAGCTTGCGTGGCGGCCTTCCCGGCGCACGCTGGATCGATCCCGAAAATTATCACGTCACTCTGCGCTTCATCGGCGATATCGATGGCATGTGGGCCAACGAGATCGCGACGATGTTGTTTCGGGTAAACCGCAAGCCGTTCGAGGTCAAATTGCAGGGCCTGTCGAGCTTCGGCGGACGCAAGCCGCGCGCGGTGGTTGCCGCCGTCGAGCCGAGCCGGCCGCTGATCGAACTGCAGGCCGAGCTCGAGCGGATGATGCAGCGGATGGGGCTCGATCCCGAGGGCAGGAAATTCACGCCACATGTCACGCTCGCTCGTCTGCATGACGCTTCGAGCCAGGACGTCGCGGATTATCTGTCCGTGCGCGGCTACTTCCCGAGCCGCAGCTTCCTGGCGGACCGCTTCGTGCTGTTCTCGTCGCGCGCGTCGACAGGCGGCGGCCCCTATGTGGTCGAGGATTCCTACGCGCTCTGCGCGTGAGCCTCTTCACCTCGCCCCGCTTGCGGGGAAAGGTCGGATCGCATCGAAGATGCGATCCGGGCGAGGGGGTACGGGTCCGTCGATAGAGCGCGTCGGGTGGTGAGAGCCCCTCACCCCGGCCCTCTCCCCGCAAGAGTGGGGCGAGGGAGAGGAAAGTGCATACCCCACTGGCACAATTCACGGCTTGCAATTTGCCGCACACTAGGGCCGTAAGGTGGGCTCATGCTGTCCACCTCGCCCAGTTCCTTTCTCGAGCTCTACAAATCCCTGGTCGCCTCCGGCGCGATCGAGGCCGATCCCGCCCAGGCCCGCGCCGCCGAGGCATTCGGCGCGCTGGATGAGCGGCTCGCGAGCTACAAGCCGCAGCGCAAGCAAGGCCTGTTCGGGCGGCTGTTCGGCGGCGACAAGGACGACAAGCCGCCGCGCGGGCTCTACGTCCACGGCGAGGTCGGTCGCGGCAAGACCATGCTGATGGATCTGTTCTTCCAGCAGAGCCCGGTCGAACACAAGCGCCGCGCGCACTTCCACGAATTCATGGCCGAGGCGCATGAGCGCATCTACGGCTACCGTCAGCAGATCGCGCGCGGCGAGATCGCGGACGGCGACGTGATCGCGCTCACAGCGCAGGCGATCTTCGACGAAGCCTGGCTGCTCTGCTTCGACGAATTTCACGTCACCGACATCGCCGATGCGATGATCCTCGGCCGGCTGTTCGCCAAGCTGTTCGATCTCGGCACCGTGGTGGTCGCGACCTCGAACGTTGCGCCTGACGATCTCTACAAGGGCGGGCTCAATCGCGCGCTGTTCGTGCCGTTCATCGCGCAGATCTCCGACCACATGGACGTGCTGCGGCTCGATGCGCGCACCGACTTCCGGCTGGAGAAACTCGTCGGCGTCAAGATGTGGCTGGTGCCCGCGGATGACGCGGCCGATGCCGCGCTCAACGCGGCCTGGCGGAAGATGACCGGCAATGCCCCGTGCAAGGCACGCCTCATTCCGATCAAGGGACGCATCCTGAACGTGCCCTGCTCGGCGCACGGCGTCGCGCGCTTCAGCTTCATGGACATCTGCGAGAAGCCGCTTGCCGCGTCCGATTATCTCAGGCTCGCGCACGACTACCACACGATCCTGATCGACCACATTCCGGTGATGGATTACGCCGAGCGCAATGCCGCCAAGCGCTTCATTTCGCTGATCGACACGCTCTATGACAATGCCGTGAAGCTGATGGCCTCGGCCGAGGCCGATCCGGTGTCGCTGTACCTTGCGACCGACGGCGTCGAGGCGATGGAGTTCAAGCGCACATCCTCGCGCCTGATCGAGATGAGCTCGGAATCCTACCTGGCGCTGCCGCACGGCCGGAAGGACTCCTCGGCGAGCGGCGCGTCGACTGGCCTTGTCGAGACCTGAATTCAGTCTCGATATTTCGTCTTGCGCGCGGTCCGGTTCGGCGCAACTTTTCGTGTCTCCGGGGCGGATGTTGCTGGCATGCCTGATCGAATTCCAGGCAGGGCCCGCAATCGGGCAGGCCGTGACTTGAATGGATCATTCGAAAGGGATAACCACCCTTGCAACCGACTTCCCTCCCTCCCGTACACAGTTCAAAGGACTGATTTCCCATGGCACGCGACAAGATTGCTCTGATTGGCTCCGGACAGATCGGCGGAACGCTGGCGCACCTCGTCGGCCTCAAGGAACTCGGAGACGTCGTGCTGTTCGATATTGCCGAGGGCGTGCCGCAGGGCAAAGCGCTCGACATTGCGCAGTCGTCGCCGGTCGACGGTTTCGATTCCAATCTGGTCGGCGCCAATTCCTATGAAGCGCTCGACGGCGCCAAGGTCTGCATCGTCACCGCCGGCGTGCCGCGCAAGCCCGGGATGAGCCGCGACGATCTCCTCTCCATCAACCTCAAGGTCATGGAGCAGGTCGGCGCCGGCATCAAGAAGTACGCGCCCGACGCCTTCGTCATCTGCATCACCAACCCGCTCGACGCCATGGTGTGGGCGCTGCAGAAGGCCTCGGGCCTGCCGCACAAGAAGGTGGTCGGCATGGCCGGCGTGCTCGACTCCGCGCGTTTCCGCTATTTCCTGGCCGACGAATTCCACGTCTCGGTCGAGGACGTCACCGCCTTCGTGCTCGGCGGCCACGGCGACACCATGGTGCCGCTGACCCGCTACTCGACTGTCGCCGGCATTCCGCTGCCCGACCTCGTCAAGATGGGCTGGACCTCGCAGGCGCGCATCGATGAGATCGTCGATCGCACACGCAACGGCGGCGCCGAGATCGTCAACCTGCTCAAGACTGGCTCCGCCTTCTACGCGCCGGCTGCGTCCGCGATCGCGATGGCCGAGAGCTACCTGAAGGACAAGAAGCGCGTGCTGCCCTGCGCCGCCTATCTCAACGGCGAGTACGGCGTGAAGGACATGTATGTCGGCGTGCCGGTCGTGGTCGGCGCCAAGGGTGTCGAGCGCATCGTCGAGATCGAACTGGCGGGCAAGGACCGCGAGGCTTTCGACAAGTCGGTCGGTGCGGTGCAGGGCCTGGTCGACGCCTGCAAGAAGATCGCGCCCGATCTGCTCGGCAAGTAATCTCGATTGGCAATGGCCCGATAGGCGGTTTCAATCGCCTGTCGGGTGCAAGGCGATGAAATTCCGGCGGATTTTTTAGTTGCGCGAGCTTTGGTATATGGTATGCCAGTCTCAAGGCTGACGTAAAAGGTCGCCGCACGAGGGTTTGGGAGCGTCTTTCCATGAATATCCATGAATACCAGGCCAAGGCTTTGCTGCATGAATTCGGCGTGCCGATCTCGCGCGGCGTGCCGGTGCTGAAGCCGGAAGAGGCCGACGCGGCGGCCAAGCAGCTGCCCGGCCCGATCTGGGTAGTGAAGAGCCAGATCCATGCCGGCGGCCGCGGCAAGGGCAAGTTCAAGGAAGCATCGGCCGGCGACAAGGGCGGCGTCCGCATCGCCAAATCGGCCGCCGAGGTCGCCGAATTCGCCAAGCAGATGCTCGGCGCGACGCTGGTCACGGTGCAGACCGGTCCGCACGGCAAGCAGGTCAATCGCCTCTACATCGAGGAAGGCTCCGACATCGACAAGGAGTTCTACCTCTCGATCCTGGTCAATCGCGAGACCTCCGAAATTTCCTTTGTGGTGTCGACCGAAGGCGGCGTGAATATCGAAGAGGTCGCGCATTCGACCCCGGAAAAGATCGTCTCGTTCTCGGTCGATCCCGCGACCGGCATCATGCCGCATCACGGCCGCACGGTTGCCAAGGCGCTGAAGCTGACCGGCGATCTCGCCAAGCAGGCCGAGAAGCTGACCGGCCAGCTCTATGCCGCCTTCGCCGCCAAGGACATGGCGATGCTCGAGATCAATCCGCTCGTCGTCACCAAGCAGGGCCAGCTGCGCGTGCTCGACGCCAAGGTGTCATTCGACAGCAACGCGCTCTATCGTCATCCGGACGTGGTCGCGCTGCGCGACGAGACCGAGGAAGACGCCAAGGAGATCGAGGCGTCGAAATACGACCTCAACTACGTCGCGCTCGACGGCACGATCGGCTGCATGGTCAACGGCGCCGGGCTCGCCATGGCGACCATGGACATCATCAAGCTGTATGGCATGGAGCCGGCGAACTTCCTCGACGTCGGCGGCGGCGCCAGCGTGGAGAAGGTCGCGGCCGCGTTCAAGATCATCACCGCCGATCCGAACGTGAAGGGCATCCTGGTCAACATCTTCGGCGGCATCATGAAGTGCGACGTGATCGCCGAGGGCGTGGTCGCCGCGGTGAAGCAGGTCGGCCTCAAGGTTCCGCTGGTGGTGCGCCTCGAAGGCACCAATGTCGAGCAGGGCAAGAAGATCATCCGCGAGAGCGGCCTCAACGTCCTGCCCGCCGACAACCTCGATGACGCTGCACAGAAGATCGTGAAAGCCGTCAAGGGAGGCTAACGATGGCCGATCATCTCGACGCTCCGACACCGCTGGACGAACACCGCAAGCTCGCGGCGTTTGCGGGCGAGTGGAGCGGCGAAGAGATGGTCTATCCGTCGCGCTGGACCGCGGGCGGTCCGGCCACCTCGCAGGTCGTTGCGCGCATCGCGCTCAACGGCTTCTACCTGATCCAGGACAGCGTGCAGACCCGCGACGGCAAGGAGAGCTTCGCCACCCACGGCGTGTTCACCTACGACCGCGACGATCGGGCCTACAAATTGTTCTGGCACGACTCGCTCGGCTACTACCCGCCGTCACCGGCGTCCGGTAGATGGGCGGGCAAGTCGCTGATCCTGGTGCGCGGCTCGCTGCGCGGCAATGCCCGTCACGTCTACGAGGTCGTCGACGACAACACCTACAACATGAAAATCCAGTTCTCGCCTGACGCGGAAGGGTGGGCCGACGTGCTCACCGGCGTGTACCGGCGTATTCACTGAGCATGATCCGGAAAAGTGGTCTCCGGTTTTCCGACAAGATCATGCTCAAACCATAGAGTCCCATCACCGATCGTCTCGCGAAAGCATCTCGAACCATGTCCATTCTGATCGACAAGAACACCAAGGTCATCTGCCAGGGCTTCACCGGCAAGAACGGCACGTTCCATTCGGAAGCGGCGATCGCTTACGGCACCAAGATGGTCGGCGGCGTGGCGCCGGGCAAAGGCGGCTCGACCCATCTCAACCTGCCGGTGTTCGACACCGTCGCCGAAGCGCGCGAGAAGACCGGCGCCGACGCCAGCGTGGTCTATGTCCCGCCGCCGGGCGCAGCCGACGCGATCTGCGAGGCGATCGACGCGGAAATCCCGCTGATCGTCTGCATCACCGAGGGCATCCCGGTGCTCGACATGGTGCGCGTGAAGCGCTCGCTGTCGGGCTCGAAGTCGCGGCTGATCGGGCCGAACTGCCCCGGCGTGATGACCGCCGGCGAATGCAAGATCGGCATCATGCCGGCCAACATCTTCAAGCCCGGCTCGGTCGGCATCGTCTCCCGCTCCGGCACCCTGACCTATGAGGCGGTGTTCCAGACCACCCAGGAGGGTCTAGGCCAGACCACCGCGGTCGGCATCGGCGGCGACCCTGTCAAGGGCACCGAGTTCATCGACATGCTGGAGATGTTCCTGGCCGACGAGAAGACCAAGTCGATCGTGATGATCGGCGAAATCGGCGGCTCCGCCGAGGAGGACGCCGCCCAGTTCCTCAAGGACGAGGCCAAGCGCGGCCGCAAGAAGCCGATGGTCGGCTTCATTGCCGGTGTCACCGCACCTCCCGGCCGCCGCATGGGCCATGCCGGCGCGATCATCTCGGGCGGCAAGGGCGACGCTGGTTCCAAGACCGCGGCGATGGAAGCCGCCGGCATCAGGGTGTCGCCGTCGCCGGCGCGCCTCGGGCACACGCTCGCGGAAATGCTGAAGTAACCGCCGTCCGGCGAGTTCCCTTCGAGGTTTGGCGTGATTTGGGGCGGGTTCTCCTTGGGGAACCCGCTCTTTTATTGCGTTTTGGTGCCGGAATGCCGATCAATAAAAAATGAAAATAAATTCATTTCTTAGTTCTTTTAGGCAGGAATATCTGTCCTACATAGGGTAAAGGGTATCAATCCAGCCGGCGCACTTCCAGACCGGCATCAGCGCCGTCTCCTACGCGCGAACCGAAAAAATCACCAGGACTGCCCATGTCTCGCCAAGACGCGAACGCCGCTTTTGCACTCTCATCATTCCTGCAGGGCACCAACGCCGCCTACATCGACGACCTCTACGCCCGCTACGAGCAGGACCCGTCGTCGGTCGACGCCGAATGGCAGGATTTCTTCAAAAGCCTGAAGGACGCCCCGGCCGATGTCCAGAAGAACGCCGAGGGCGCCTCGTGGGGCCGCGACAACTGGCCGGTGACGCCGCGCGACGAGCTGACCTCGGCGCTCGACGGCAACTGGGCCCAGGTCGAGAAGGCGGTCGGCACAAAGCTCGCGGCCAAGGCGCAGGCCAAGGGCGCCGAACTGTCCGATGCCGACGTCCATCAGGCCACCCGCGATTCGGTTCGCGCACTGATGCTGATCCGCGCCTACCGCATGCGCGGCCATTTCCACGCCAAGCTCGATCCGCTCGGCATCGAGGCGCCGCGCGACCGCGAGGAGCTCGATCCGCGCTCCTACGGCTTCACCGAGGCGGACTTCGATCGCAAGATCTTCCTCGACCACGTGCTCGGCCTCGAATACGGCACGCTGCGCGAGATCGTGCAGATCTGCGAACGCACCTACTGCCAGACGCTCGGCGTCGAATTCATGCACATCTCGAACGCCGCGCAGAAGGCGTGGATCCAGGAGCGCATCGAGGGGCCGGACAAGGAGATCTCGTTCACGCCCGAGGGGCGCCGCGCGATCCTCAACAAGCTGATCGAGGCGGACGGCTTCGAGAAGTTCTGCGACACCAAGTTCACCGGCACCAAGCGCTTCGGCCTCGATGGCGGTGAATCGCTGATCCCGGCGCTCGAGCAGATCATCAAGCGCGGCGGCAATCTCGGCGTGAAGGAGATCGTGGTCGGCATGCCGCATCGCGGCCGCCTCAACGTGCTGACCCAGGTGATGGGCAAGCCGCACCGCGCGCTGTTCCATGAGTTCAAGGGTGGTTCCGCCAACCCCGACTCGGTCGAAGGCTCGGGCGACGTCAAGTATCACCTCGGCGCCTCCTCGGACCGCGAGTTCGACGGCAACAACATCCATCTGTCGCTGACCGCAAACCCGTCGCATCTCGAGATCGTCGATCCGGTCGTGATGGGCAAGGTGCGCGCCAAGCAGGACCAGCACGGCGATCCGCCGGATATGCGTATCTCCGTGCTGCCGCTGCTGATGCACGGCGACGCGGCATTCGCAGGCCAGGGCGTGGTGGCTGAATGCTTCAGCCTGTCCGACCTGAAGGGCTATCGCACCGGTGGCTCGCTGCATTTCATCGTCAACAACCAGATCGGCTTCACCACCTACCCGCGCTACTCGCGCTCGTCGCCCTATCCGTCCGACGTAGCGAAGATGATCGATGCGCCGATCTTCCACGTGAATGGCGACGATCCGGAGGCCGTGGTGTTCGCGGCCAAGGTCGCGATCGAGTTCCGGCAGAAATTCCACAAGCCGGTCGTCATCGACATGTTCTGCTACCGGCGCCACGGCCACAACGAGGGCGACGAGCCGGCCTTCACCCAGCCGGTGATGTACAAGAAGATCGCTTCTCACCCGTCAACGCTCGAGATCTACGCCAAGCGGCTGGTCGCTGACGGCGTGTTGACCGAGGGCGAGGTCGAGAAGGCCAAGGCCGACTGGCGCGCGCGGCTCGACGCCGAGCTTGAAGCCGGCGCCGGCTACAAGCCGAACAAGGCCGACTGGCTCGACGGCAAGTGGGCAGGCTTCAAGATCGCCGACCAGGAAGAGGACGCCCGCCGCGGCGTCACCGGCGTCGATGTCGCCGTTCTCAAGGATATCGGCCGCAAGATCACCAAGGTGCCGGACGGCTTCCGCGTCCACCGCACCATCCAGCGTTTCCTCGACAATCGCGCCAAGGCGATCGATAGCGGTGTCGGGATCGACTGGGCCACCGGCGAGGCCCTGGCATTCTGCACGCTGCTGCAGGAAGGTCATCATGTGCGACTGTCCGGCCAGGATTCCGAGCGCGGGACCTTCTCGCAGCGCCATTCAGTGCTGATCGACCAGGAGGACGAGAGCCGCTACACGCCGTTCAACCATCTCGGCGGCGAAGACACCGGCCACTACGAGGTCATCAACTCGCTGCTGTCGGAAGAGGCGGTGCTCGGCTTCGAATACGGCTACTCGCTGGCCGAGCCGAATGCGCTGGCGCTCTGGGAAGCGCAGTTCGGCGACTTCGCCAACGGCGCGCAGGTGGTGTTCGACCAGTTCATCTCCTCGGGCGAACGCAAGTGGCTGCGCATGTCGGGCCTCGTCTGCCTGCTGCCGCACGGCTACGAAGGGCAGGGACCGGAGCATTCCTCCGCGCGCCTCGAGCGTTACCTGCAGATGTGCGCCGAAGACAACATGCAGGTGGTCAATCCGACCACGCCGGCGAACTACTTCCACGTGCTGCGGCGCCAGCTGCATCGCGAGATCCGCAAGCCGCTGATCCTGATGACGCCGAAGTCGCTGCTGCGCCACAAGCGCGCGGTGTCGCAGCTCGAGGAGCTCGGCAAGAACGCCACGTTCCACCGCATTCTGTACGATGACGCGCAGATGCTGCCGGACGAGAAGATCAAGCTGGTGCCGGACGACAAGATTCGCCGCGTCGTGCTGTGCTCCGGCAAGGTCTACTACGATCTCTACGAGGAGCGTGAGAAGCGCGACATCGATGACATCTATCTGATGCGCGTCGAGCAGCTATATCCGGTGCCGCTGAAGGCGCTGGTGCAGGAGCTCGGCCGCTTCAAGAACGCCGAAGTGGTCTGGTGCCAGGAAGAGCCGCGCAATATGGGCTCCTGGCACTTCATCGAGCCCTATCTGGAATGGGTGCTCAACCAGATCCACGCACCCAACAGGCGTCCGCGCTATGCAGGCCGTCCGGCATCGGCGGCAACCGCGACCGGCTTGATGTCGAAACATCTGGCGCAGCTCAAGGCGCTGCTCGACGACGCACTGAACTAACGACTTTCATTGAAGCCATGCCCCGCGAATGCGGGGCATCCGGTATCCCGCGTCATCCAGCAGAAGTGCTGTCGTCACGGAGTACCGGATCGCTCGCTTTGCGGGCGGTGGCGGACAAGTTTCACGACCGCAAATTTTGCGACCGCAGGGTTATCGAGGAAAAGACCATGACTGAAATTCGCGTTCCAACGCTCGGCGAATCCGTGACCGAGGCCACGATCGGCCGCTGGTTCAAGAAGGCCGGTGAAGCTGTCGCGGTGGACGAGCCGTTGGTGGAGCTGGAGACCGACAAGGTCACCATCGAGGTGCCCGCGCCGGTGGCCGGTACGCTCGGCGAGATCATCGCCAAGGACGGCGAGACGGTCGCCGTCGGCGCGCTGCTCGGACAGATCAATGACGGCGCCGCTCCGGCCGCCAAGCCGGCTGCTGCGGCTCCCGCCAAGGCCGCCGCACCGGCTGCCGCTGCTGCGCCGGCTGCTGCCGCTGCGCCGAAGGCGCCGCCGGCGGATGCGCCGCTGGCACCCTCGGTCCGCAAGCTGTCCGCTGAAAGCGGCATCGATGCGTCCACCGTTCCCGGCTCGGGCAAGGACGGCCGCGTGACCAAGGGCGACATGCTGGCCGCGATCGAGAAGGCCGCCTCGGCGCCGACCCCGGTCAACCAGCCGGCCGCCGCCGTGCAGGTTCGTGCGCCGTCGCCGGCGGACGACGCCGCGCGCGAGGAGCGCGTGAAGATGACCCGGCTGCGCCAGACCATCGCGCGCCGCCTCAAGGACGTGCAGAACACCGCCGCGATGCTGACGACCTTCAACGAGGTCGACATGACCGAGGTGATGAAGCTGCGGGCCCTCTACAAGGACACGTTCGAGAAGAAACACGGCTCGAAGCTCGGCTTCATGGGCTTCTTCACCAAGGCGGTCGTGCAGGGGCTAAAGGACATTCCGGCGGTCAACGCCGAAATCGACGGCTCTGACCTGATCTACAAGAACTACTATCACATCGGCGTTGCGGTCGGCACCGACCGCGGCCTCGTGGTGCCTGTGGTGCGCGACTGCGACCACAAGTCGATCGCCGACATCGAGAAGTCGATCGCCGACTACGGCCGCCGCGCCCGCGACGGCCAACTCAAGATCGACGAGATGCAGGGCGGCACCTTCACCATCACCAATGGCGGCATCTACGGTTCGCTGATGTCGACGCCGATCCTGAATGCGCCGCAGTCCGGCATCCTCGGCATGCACAAGATCCAGGAGCGGCCGATGGTGGTCGGCGGCAAGATCGAGGTGCGCCCGATGATGTATCTGGCGCTGTCCTATGATCACCGCGTCATCGACGGCAAGGAAGCGGTTACCTTCCTGGTGCGCGTCAAGGAGAGCCTGGAGGATCCGGCCCGCCTGGTGCTGGACCTCTAAGGTCGTATCGCGCGCGGCGTCCGATCGGCTCGGGCGCCGCGATCTGTTGGTTGCTCACATTTGGGGATCAAAGTGACGGATAAGGTCGTTGTCATCACCGGCGGCAGCCGCGGCATCGGCCGCGCCACCGCGCTCGCTGCCGCCGCGCGCGGCTATCGCATCGTGGTCGGCTATGCATCCAACAAGACCGCGGCGGACGAGGTCGTCGCCGCGATCGAAGCCAGCAACGGCAAGGCGATCGCGGTGAAATGCGATGTCGGCAGCGAGCAGGACATCCTGGCGCTGTTCAAGGCGGCCGACGGCTTCGGCACGCTCGGCGCGCTCGTCAACAATGCCGGCATCGTCGGCAAGAGCGGCGTGCGTGTCGACGAGATGTCGGCCGAGCGTATCCAGCAGATGATGGCAGTGAATGTCACCGGCAGCATCCTGTGTGCGCGCGAGGCGGTGAAGCGCATGTCGACCAAGCACGGCGGCAAGGGCGGCGTCATCGTCAACCTGTCCTCGGTGGCGGCGAAGCTCGGTGCGCCCAACACCTATGTCGACTATGCCGCTTCCAAGGGCGCGATCGATTCCTTCACGATTGGCCTCGGCTACGAAGTCGCGAATGAGGGCATCCGCGTCGCCGGCATCCGGCCCGGACTGATCGACACCGACATCCACGCCGCGGGGGGCGAGCCCGATCGCGCGCACCGGCTTGCCCATATGGTGCCGATGAAGCGTGTCGGCACCGCCGATGAAATCGCCAACGCCATCGTCTGGCTGATCTCGGACGAGGCTTCCTATGTCACCAGCGCGATCCTCGACGTGTCGGGCGGTCGCTAGCACACGATCAAGAGCGGGCGGCGGTCTGCCGTCACGATCGCGCCCCGCGTAATTGTCACAGAGCTTAGCTACAGGACCTTCCATCATGGCTTCTTACGATCTCGTCGTCATCGGCACCGGCCCGGGCGGATATGTCTGCGCGATCCGCGCGGCGCAACTCGGCATGAAGGTCGCCGTCGTCGAGAAGGACGCGACGCTGGGCGGCACTTGCCTCAACGTCGGCTGCATGCCGTCGAAAGCGCTGTTGCACGCCTCCGAGATGTTCGAGGAAGCCGGGCACTCCTTCGCCAAGATGGGCGTCAGCGTCCCGGCGCCGAAGCTCGATCTGCCTGCGATGATGAACTTCAAGCAGCAGGGCATCGACGGCAACGTCAAGGGCGTCGAGTTCTTGATGAAGAAGAACAAGATCGACGTGCTCAAGGGGACCGGCAAGATCCTCGGTGCCGGCAAGGTCGAGGTCTCCGGCGACGGCAAGTCCGAGACCGTCGAGACCAGGAACATCGTGATCGCCACCGGCTCCGATATCGCCCGCCTGAAGGGTATCGACATCGACGAGAAGCGCATCGTGTCCTCGACCGGCGCGCTGTCGCTGGAGAAGGTGCCGGAGAAATTGCTGATCATCGGCGCGGGGGTGATCGGGCTCGAGCTTGGCTCGGTCTGGCGGCGTCTCGGTGCGGACGTCATGGTCGTGGAATTCCTCGACCGCATCCTGCCCGGCATGGACGGCGAGGTGGCAAAGCAATTTCAGCGCATGCTCGAGAAGCAGGGCTTCGTCTTCAAGCTCGGCGCCAAGGTCACCGCGGTCGATAGCTCCGGCAAGACGCTGCAGGCCAAGGTCGAGCCCGCCGCGGGTGGCGCTGCGGAAACCATCGAAGCCGACGTCGTGCTCGTCTGCATCGGCCGGGTGCCCTACACCGAGGGGCTCGGGCTGAAGGAAGCCGGCGTTGCGCTCGACAATCGCGGCCGCGTCGAGATCGACGCGCACTTCTCGACCAACGTGAAGGGCATCTACGCGATCGGCGACGTCGTGGCCGGGCCGATGCTCGCGCACAAAGCGGAAGACGAAGGCGTTGCCTGTGCGGAGATCATCGCGGGCCAGGCCGGCCACGTGAACTACGACGTCATTCCAGGTGTTGTGTATACCACGCCGGAAGTGTCGTCGGTCGGCAAGACCGAGGAAGAACTCAAGCAGGCCGGCGTCGCGTACACCGTCGGCAAATTCCCGTTCACGGCGAACGGCCGGTCCAAGGTCAATCAGACCACCGACGGCTTCGTGAAAATTCTCGCAGATGCGAAGACGGATCGGGTGCTTGGCGTCCACATTGTCGGCCGCGAAGCCGGCGAAATGATCCACGAAGCCTGCGTTCTGATGGAATTTGGCGGATCTGCCGAGGATCTGGCACGCACCTGCCACGCGCACCCGACCCGTTCGGAGGCGATCAAGGAAGCCGCGCTTGCGGTGGGCAAGCGCGCCATCCATATGTGATGATCGAAAGTCCGGCGTCAGCCGGGTTGAGATCATAGCGATGCTGCGCCGCCTGCTTCAGCCGTTCTGGGTCCTGCTTGCGATCATCTTCCTGGTCGAGGCTTGGCTATGGGACCATCTCGAGCCGATCGTGGCGCGGGCGGTGGCGTGGATTCCGCTCCGCGCGCTCAAGCAATGGCTTGCCGACCGGGTCGATTCGCTGTCGCCGGCGATGACCCTGATTGTCTTCGTCGTGCCGGTGATCCCGCTGTTTCCGCTCAAGCTGATCGGGCTCTGGCTGCTGGCGAACCAATACTGGTTCAGTGCGGTCTCGCTGATCCTGTTCGCCAAGTTCGTCGGCGTCGGCGTGACGGCCTTCCTGTTCGACGTGACGCGGCCGAAACTGCTGGAGATGCCCTGGTTCGAGGCACTCTATAATTTCGTGATGGCGCTGCGGGCCAAGGCCACCGCGCTGGTCGAGCCAATCAAGCGGCGCATTCGCGAGATGATTAGTGGCGACGGCGAGGGCTGGGCGGCGCGCACGCTGCGCGTGATCGCGCGCTTCCGCAAAAGCGTGCATCAGACCAGCAAGCCTCTTTGATCAAAACTTTCTATTCCGTCATCCTGAGGAGCGCGGAACGCGCGTCTCTAAGGATGCACGGCCCGGCCGGTGGCCGTCGATCCTTCGAGACGCGCGCAAGGGCGCGCTCCTCAGGATGACGGTTCGAAAGCGGCGCGCTGCGCTCAATGCAGATGCAGCAAGTGCGGCTGGAACAGGCCGAGCGCCGTCATCACGATGCCGGCGAGCGTCACCAGGCCGGAGACCCAGGCCAGCGCGATGATGCCCGTAATGATGGTTGCCGACGCCAGCACGATGGCGATCTGGAAGGCGGCGGAGGCAAGCTCGAAATGATGATATTTCGCGGTGGCCTCGTCGCGCTCATGCTCGGCGTGCTTGGCGCGTTCGGAGAGCTGCTCTGAACCCTCGCCGGTTTCCGGCTCCGAGCGGTAGCGCGCCGCGGTCTTCTGCCAATCGTCGATCTGCTTCTGCAGCGCGGCCCTGGCCGCCTCGTCGGTGGTGGTCGCGAGGTTCAGCTTGCCCTGTTCTGCCGCGATCTGCACCGTGGTACGGCGGATGCTCTTGGCCTGGAAGAAAGCCCACAGGTTGGAGGCCTCGACATTCTTGCTGATCGATTCGGTCTGGGCGCCCTTGCCGAGCGTTTCCGACAGCGCCAGGCACAGGGCGATCACGGCGATCAGGAGCGCGATCTTCTTGTTCTCGCCCGAGGCATGCTCGGCATGCTCCGCGTGCTCCATACTTTCATGTGCGCTCATGATTCCCCTCCGGATGAGACCGCGCCACGATTGCCGAATGCGGCGCACAAGGCAAGGGCCGAAGGGTTTTGGGTAACCGTCTGAAGATGAACGGCGCATGACGGCGGCCAAAGCCCGCGCTTTATTTTTTCAGAACCGAACGTTCAACCTCGGGGATGCGCGGAGCGATAGACTTCGAGCAGGCGCTCGCTGTCGATGCCGGTGTAGATTTGCGTGGTCGACAGCGAAGCGTGGCCGAGCAATTCCTGGATCGCGCGCAGATCGCCGCCGCGGCTCAGCAGATGCGTGGCGAAGGAATGCCGCAGCGCATGCGGCGTTGCGCTGTCGGGCAGGCCGAGCGCGCCGCGCAGCCGCTCCATGGTGAGCTGGATGATGCGCGGGCTCAAGGGGCCGCCGCGCGCGCCGACGAACATCGGCCCCGCGGGGCTGAGCTGATGCGGGCAGATCGCGGCATAGTCCGCGATCAATTGCAGCACGTTCTGCAGCACCGGCACCATGCGGGTCTTGTTGCCCTTGCCGGTCACCACGAGCACGTCGCCTTCGCCAGGTTTCGGCACGTCGCGGCGCTTCAGCCCCAGCGCCTCGGAGATGCGCAGGCCCGAACCATAGAGCAGCGCCATGACGGCGGCGTCGCGCACCAGGATCCAGGTCTCGCGGGTTTCGTCCGCGCGCTCGTCGGCGTCGGCAAAGCGTTTCGCCGCTTCCATGTGAATCGGCTTCGGCAGGCTCTTCGCCACCTTGGGCGCGCGGATCGCCGAGAGCGCGCCGACCTTGCCCTTGCCCTCGCGTTCCAGGAATCGTCCGAACGAGCGCAGGCCCGCCAGCGCCCGCATCAGCGACCGCCCGCCGATCTCCTCGGTCCGGCGCATCGCCATGAAGGCGCGCACATCGCTCGCCTCGAGCGCGGAAAATGCCTCAAGCGTCACCCGCGCGCCCCAGTGCCCGGCCAGGAAGGCGAGGCATTGGCGCACGTCCCGGGCATAGGCCTCAAGCGTCTTCGGCGACAGCCGCCGCTCCGCACGCAGATGCGACAGCCAGCGCGTCATCTCCTGCGTGATCGATGCATCGGCGCAGTCGAGCTCGAGTGGTTGGATGGGCTGATCGGTCCGGGCCATGTCCGTGTCTTAAGTCCGTGTCTTAAGGGCTATTGGCGCTGCTCATCTCCTGATTATATCGCACTGCCTTCGTTTACCGTTCGCTAAGACCGCGTAGCGGTGCTAGCCCGGCGCAAAGTTCGGATTCAATGGACCACACCACGCGCCACAACCCAGCCTCCGCATCGACGACACGTGTCGTCGACGTGCTGGTGCCTGTCGCGCTGAACCAGACTTATTCCTACCGCGTTCCGCGCGGCATGGAGCTTGCGCCGGGCGACGTGATCGGCGTTCCGCTCGGGCCGCGCGAGGTGGTCGCGGTGGTGTGGGCGGAAAATGCCAATCCGGATCCGCGGCTGCACAACCGGCTCAAGGACGTCAGCGAGAAGCTCGATGTTCCGCCGCTGAAACCGGAGCTGCGCCAGCTGGTCGACTGGGTCTCCAATTACACGCTGTCGGCACGCGGCATGGTGCTGCGGATGACGCTGCGGATGGGCGAAAATCTCGGGCCGGAGCGGATGCGGCTCGGCGTGCGGCTGGTCGGCGAGCCGCCGCGGCGCCTGACGCCGGCACGCCGGCGGGTGATCGAGGTGCTGTCGGACCGCTTGCTGCACGGCAAGTCGGAGGCGGCCCGGGAGGCCGGCGTCAGTTCCGGCGTGATCGACGGCCTGGTCGACGAAGGCACCCTGACGGTTGAGGCGATGCCGCCGCCGGCACCGCCGCCCGTTCCGGATCCCTCCTACGCGCAGCCGGATTTTTCGCGCGAGCAGCGCAGCGCCGTCGACGTGATGCGGACGCTGGCCGCGAGCGGCAGCTTTCACGTCGCGCTGCTCGACGGCGTCACCGGTTCCGGCAAGACCGAAGTCTATTTCGAGGCGATCGCCGAGAATATCCGCCGCGGCAAGCAGACGCTGATCCTGATGCCGGAGATCGCGCTGACCGGCCAGTTCCTCGATCGTTTCGCGCAGCGCTTCGGCGTGCGGCCGCTGGAGTGGCATTCGGAGCTGACGCCGCGCACGCGCGCGCGCAACTGGGCCGCGATCTCCGAGGGCAAGGCGCCGGTCGTGGTCGGCGCCCGCTCCGCGCTGTTCCTGCCCTATGCCGATCTCGGTCTCATCATCGTCGATGAGGAGCACGACCAGGCCTACAAACAGGACGACGGCGCGCATTATCACGCGCGCGACATGGCGGTGGTCCGCGCCCATATCGCAAAGATTCCGATCGTGCTGGCGTCGGCGACCCCGTCGGTCGAGAGCGAGGTCAATGCGCGCAAGGGGCGCTACCAGCGCGTGGCGCTGCCGTCGCGGTTCGGCGGCCAGCACATGCCGCATATCGAGGCGATCGACATGCGCCGCGCGCCGCCGCCGCGCGGCCGCTTCATTTCGCCGGTGCTGGCCGAGCAGATCGGCCATGCCATCGAGCGCCGCGAGCAGGCGCTGCTGTTCCTCAACCGCCGCGGTTACGCACCGCTGACGCTGTGCCGGGCCTGCGGCCACCGCTTCGCCTGCACCATCTGCGATGCATGGCTGGTTGATCACCGGTTCCGGCAGCGGCTGGTCTGTCATCATTGCGGCTTCTCGATGCCGCGCCCGAATATCTGCCCGCATTGCGCGGCCGAGGAATCGCTGGTCGCGGTCGGGCCCGGCGTCGAGCGCCTGCAGGAGGAGGCCGCCCACATCTTCCCCGAGGCACGGACGATGGTGCTGTCGAGCGATCTCATCACCTCGATCGAGACCATGCGCAGCGAGCTCAACGAGATCGCCGAGGGCCGCGTCGACATCATCATCGGCACCCAGCTGGTGGCGAAGGGCCACAACTTCCCGCGGCTCAATCTGGTCGGCGTCATCGACGCCGATCTCGGCCTGAGCAATGGCGATCCGCGCGCCGCCGAGCGGACGTTCCAGCTGCTGAACCAGGTGGTCGGCCGCGCGGGCCGCGAGCAGGGCCGCGGCGTCGGCTTTCTGCAGACCCATCAGCCGGAGCATCCGGTGATCAAGGCCCTGATCGCCAATGACCGCGAGGCGTTCTATGCCAGCGAGATCGAGATTCGCGAGCGCACCGGCTACCCGCCGTTCGGCCGGCTGGCGAGCCTGATCGTCTCCGCCGGCGACCGTCCGACCGCGGAAGGCTTCGCCCGCAAGCTCGCCGCGGTGGCGCCGCTCGATGAGCGGATCCAGGTGCTCGGCCCCGCCGAGGCGCCGCTCGCCGTCATCAAGGGCCGCTATCGCTTCCGCCTGCTGGTGAAGTCGCTGCGCAATGTCGATCTGTCGCAATATCTGCGCGAATGGCTGGAATCCGGTCCCAAGACCAAGGGCAATCTGAAGCTCGAGGTCGACGTCGATCCGCAGAGCTTTTTGTAAGCAGCTTCAATCTTGACCGTCATTTGCGAGGAGCGAAAGCGACGAAGCAATCCATCGCTCCGCGCATGCGGGTCCATGGATTGCTTCGCGGAGCCTGTCATCCGGCGGCGCTTCGCGCCGACCGGGTGGCTCGCAATGACGCAGGCTGGCGGCCGCAGCCCGCAAAAGAAAAAGCCTGCCGTCATTTGCGACGGCAGGCCATTTTTTGGCGCGAAGCAGGCCTCGCGGCCGTTACGCAACGCAACGCTTACTGAAGGCGCTTACGAGACGACCTCAGCGGTGACGCGGCCGACGCCGGCACCGGTCAGGCCGATGGCGCGTGCTGCGCCGGTGGAGAGGTCGAGCACGCGGCCGCGGATGAACGGGCCACGATCGTTGATGGTGACGACGACGCTGCGGCCGCCATGGGTGACGCGGAGCCTGGTGCCGAACGGCAGCGAGCGGTGGGCCGCGGTCATGGCGTTCTGGTTGAAGCGCTGGCCGGAAGCGGTGCGGCTGCCCGACTCATTGCCGTAGAAGGAGGCCATCCCCGAGAACGAGTGGCCGCCGGACGGCTGGATCGATGCATTGGCGTCGCGCCAGGACGAGCCTTCGGCGCGGGCGTGGTGATGATGGTGGTGGCGATGATGGTGGTGCCGGGACTTCGCGGACGCCTCGGTCACGCTGCCCCCGACCAGAATAGTTGCGGCTACAAAAGCAAGCGCCGTACGCGAGCGGGTTACGTTGCCCGCCGCCTTCTTGATATTCAGCATTGATAAGACCCTCAGACAGTATTGCCGCTAACGCGGCAAGTGGAACCCCCGTCCCTTCGTTGACCAAGGCCGTTTGGTTTCCCAATGAGGCACGAATTGGGCAGTAAATCCGGATTATCTCGTGCTGAAATATCTTGTTACCGCCTTGGGGTAGTCAATCGATGTTCAGTAATCTTGCTGTTTAACCAATTTTTAACGACCAATATACTTGCCAATACTGATTATCGAGGCGACGGTAAGTTTTCGGTAAGTAATCGCTAAATGAAACAGCAGCCGGCCAGGAGTTCCCTGCGCGCTCGGCCATAGGCCCATGCAAATTTCGATGGAACAAAATCGCGGCGGCGCGAATCGGGTTCGGCGCGCCGCATTTCCGCGCGCCAAATTTTCCGGTTCGGCCACCGGCTGCGGTCGGCAAAAAGCGCATGCGACAAGGCGGCACTCACGATGCCGTCATGTTGCACCTGCGCGATTGCTATGTTAGCAAAGCCGCGATTTTAACGGTCCCGGCACGTCCTGTGCCGGTCGAAAATCGAAGTCCCGCTTGAATTCCAAGGGCTTGGATCGCTAGGCGCTGCTTTGGTGGCGACGGTTTTTCCCTTGCGAATTTGACAGCAAAAAAGAGCGAGCTCGTGGCTGCTGAAGATCCGTCCGTTTCGGGAGTGTCCGGTCGTTATGCAACGGCCCTGTTCGAGTTGGCGCGCGACGAGCAATCCGTCGATCAAGTCCGGGCCGACCTCGACAAGTTCGAGGCCTTGCTCAACGAGAGCGCCGATCTCAAGCGCCTCGTCCGCAGCCCGGTGTTCGCCGCCGACGCCCAGCTGAAGGCGCTGACCGCGGTGCTCGACAAGGCCGGCATCTCGGGCACGTCGGCCAAATTTCTCAAGGTGCTCACCGCCAATCGCCGGCTGTTCGCCGTTGCCGATGTGATCCGCGCCTATCGCGCGCTGGTGGCGAAGTTCAAGGGCGAGGCGACTGCGGAAGTCACCGTCGCCGAGCAGCTCAGTGACAAGAATCTCGACGCGCTGAAGGCCGCACTGAAATCAGTGACGGGCAAGGACGTCGCGCTCAACGTGAAGGTCGATCCCTCCATTATTGGTGGCCTGGTGGTCAAGCTCGGCAGCCGCATGGTGGATAGTTCGCTTCGCACCAAACTCAATTCGATCAAGAACGCGATGAAAGAGGCAGGCTGATGGACATCCGCGCCGCAGAAATTTCTGCGATCCTCAAGGACCAGATCAAGAATTTCGGCCAGGAAGCCGAGGTCACCGAAGTTGGCCAGGTGCTGTCGGTCGGTGACGGTATCGCCCGCGTCTACGGTCTCGACAACGTTCAGGCCGGTGAAATGGTCGAGTTCGAGAACGGCACGCGCGGCATGGCGCTCAACCTCGAAACCGACAACGTCGGTATCGTGATTTTCGGCGCCGACCGCGAGATCAAGGAAGGCCAGACCGTCAAGCGCACCCGCGCGATCGTGGACGCGCCGGTCGGCAAGGGCCTGCTCGGCCGCGTCGTCGACGCGCTCGGCAACCCGATCGACGGCAAGGGCCCGATCCAGGCCACCGAACGCAAGCGCGTCGACGTCAAGGCGCCCGGCATCATTCCGCGCAAGTCGGTGAACGAGCCGATGGCCACCGGCCTCAAGGCGATCGATGCGCTAATCCCGATCGGCCGCGGCCAGCGCGAGCTGATCATCGGCGACCGCCAGACCGGCAAGACCGCGATCGCGCTCGACACCATCCTGAACCAGAAGCCGCTCAACGCCCAGCCGGACGAGAACCTCAAGCTGTATTGCGTCTACGTCGCAATCGGGCAGAAGCGCTCCACCGTCGCGCAGTTCGTCAAGGTGCTCGAAGAGCAGGGCGCGCTGGAATACTCGATCATCGTCGCGGCCACCGCGTCCGATCCGGCGCCGATGCAGTACATCGCGCCGTTCACCGCCTGCACCATGGGCGAGTACTTCCGCGACAACGGCATGCACGCCGTGATCATCTATGACGACTTGTCCAAGCAGGCCGTCGCCTATCGCCAGATGTCGCTGCTGCTGCGCCGCCCGCCGGGCCGCGAAGCCTATCCGGGCGACGTGTTCTACCTGCATTCCCGCCTGCTCGAGCGCGCCGCCAAGCTCAACAAGGAGCATGGCTTGGGCTCGCTGACGGCGCTGCCGGTCATCGAAACCCAGGCCAACGACGTGTCGGCCTACATTCCGACCAACGTGATTTCGATCACCGACGGCCAGATCTTCCTGGAAACCGATCTGTTCTTCCAGGGTATCCGTCCCGCCGTGAACGTCGGTCTGTCGGTGTCGCGCGTCGGTTCGTCGGCGCAGACCAAGGCGACCAAGAAGGTCGCCGGCAAGATCAAGGGTGAGCTCGCGCAGTACCGCGAAATGGCGGCGTTCGCGCAGTTCGGTTCGGACCTTGACGCTTCGACCCAGCGCCTGCTCAACCGCGGCTCGCGTCTGACCGAACTTCTGAAGCAGCCGCAATTCTCGCCGCTGAAGATGGAAGAGCAGGTCTGCGTGATCTGGGCCGGCACCAACGGCTATCTCGATCCGCTGCCGCTCAACAAGGTGAAGGCGTTCGAGGACGGTCTGCTGTCGCTGCTACGCGGCAAGAACGCCGACATCCTCGATGCGATCCGCACCAGCCGCGATCTGTCCGACGACACCGCCGCCAAGCTCAAGACGGCCGTCGAGGGCTTCGCCAAGACGTTTGCATAACGAATGGGGCGTCGCCCGGCTCGCCGCCGGGCGTGACGAACGGAGGCTTGCGATCTGACCATTGTGGTCGGATCGCCGGGGTGAACGAAGAATGGCGTCACTAAAAGACATGCGGGTCCGCATCGCCTCGACCAAGGCGACGCAGAAGATCACCAAGGCTATGCAGATGGTCGCAGCCTCGAAGCTGCGCCGCGCGCAGAACGCCGCCGAAGCGGCGCGGCCCTATGCCACCAAGATGGATGCGGTGATTTCCAACATCGCCGCGGCAGCCAACGGCACGCCCGGCGCGCCGGCGCTGCTCGCCGGCACCGGCAACGATCAGGTGCACCTGCTTCTGGTCTGCACCGGCGAGCGCGGCCTGTCCGGCGCGTTCAACTCCGCCATCGTGCGCCTGGCGCGCGAACGGGCGAACGCGCTGCTCGCGCAGGGCAAGGAAGTGAAGTTCTTCTGCGTTGGCCGCAAGGGTTACGAGCAGCTGCGGCGGACCTTCGAGAAGCGCATCGTAGAGCATCTCGACCTGCGTTCGGTGCGCCAGATCGGCTTCGTCAATGCCGAGGATATCGCCCAGAAGGTGCTGGCGCGGTTCGAGGCCGGCGAGTTCGATGTCTGCACGCTGTTCTACTCGCGCTTCCAGTCGGTGATCGCGCAGATCCCGACCGCGCAGCAGATCATCCCGCTGGAGGTGGCTGCGCCCGCGGCCAATGCGGCGCCCTCCACGTCCTACGAATACGAGCCTGAGGAAGACCAGATCCTCGGCAGCCTGTTGCCGCGCAACCTCGCGGTGCAGATCTTCCGCGCGCTGCTGGAGAACAACGCCTCGTTCTATGGCGCGCAGATGAGCGCGATGGACAGCGCGACCCGCAATGCCGGCGAGATGATTCGCAAGCAAACCCTGATTTACAACAGAACCCGTCAGGCCCAGATCACGAAGGAGCTGATCGAGATCATCTCCGGCGCTGAGGCGGTCTAAGGCAGATTTCGAAGGAGAACAGTCCATGGCTACAGCAGCCAACCAGATCGGTCGCGTTACCCAGGTCACGGGCGCCGTGGTCGACGTGCAGTTCGAAGGCCACCTTCCGGCGATTCTGAACGCGCTCGAGACCAAGAACGGCGGCAACCGCCTGGTGCTCGAAGTCGCGCAGCATCTCGGCGAATCGACCGTCCGCACCATCGCGATGGACATCACCGAGGGCCTCGTGCGCGGCCAGGAAGTGACCGACACCGGCGAACCGATCCGGGTGCCGGTCGGCGAAGGCACGCTCGGCCGCATCATCAACGTCATCGGCGAGCCGATCGATGAAGCAGGCCCGATCAAGTCCGACGGCCTGCGCGCCATCCATCAGGAAGCGCCGACCTATACCGACCAGTCGACCGAAGCCGAAATTCTCGTCACCGGCATCAAGGTCGTCGACCTTCTTGCTCCGTATGCGAAGGGCGGCAAGATCGGCCTGTTCGGCGGCGCCGGCGTCGGCAAGACCGTGCTGATTCAGGAGCTCATCAACAACGTCGCGAAGGCGCACGGTGGTTACTCGGTGTTCGCCGGCGTCGGCGAGCGCACCCGCGAAGGCAATGACCTCTATCACGAGTTCATCGAATCGAAGGTCAACGCCGATCCGCACAATCCGGATCCGAGCGTGAAGTCGAAGTGCGCGCTGGTGTTCGGCCAGATGAACGAGCCGCCGGGCGCCCGCGCCCGCGTCGGTCTGACCGGTCTCACCGTTGCCGAGCACTTCCGCGACCAGGGCCAGGACGTGCTGTTCTTCGTCGACAACATCTTCCGTTTCACCCAGGCCGGCTCGGAAGTGTCGGCGCTGCTCGGCCGTATTCCTTCGGCGGTGGGTTATCAGCCGACGCTCGCCACCGACATGGGCGCGCTGCAGGAGCGCATCACCACCACCCAGAAGGGCTCGATCACCTCGGTGCAGGCGATCTACGTGCCGGCCGACGACTTGACCGACCCGGCGCCCGCCACCTCGTTCGCGCACTTGGACGCCACCACGGTGCTGTCGCGCGCGATCTCGGAAAAGGGCATCTATCCGGCGGTGGATCCGCTCGACTCGACCTCGCGCATGCTGTCGGCGCTCGTCGTCGGTGACGAGCACTACAACACCGCGCGCATGGTCCAGCAGATCCTGCAACGCTACAAGTCGCTGCAGGACATCATCGCCATTCTCGGCATGGACGAATTGTCGGAAGAGGACAAGCTGACGGTCGCCCGCGCCCGCAAGGTCGAGCGCTTCCTGTCGCAGCCGTTCCACGTCGCCGAAGTGTTCACCGGCTCCCCCGGCAAGTTCGTCGACCTCGCCGACACCATCAAGGGCTTCCGCGATCTCTGCCAGGGCAAGTACGACCATCTGCCGGAAGCGGCGTTCTACATGGTCGGCACCATCGAAGAAGCCGTCGAGAAGGGCAAGAAGCTGGCGGCCGAAGCCGCTTAAGCTTTGGGATGTCGTCATCGCTGGACTTGATCCGGCGATCCATCGCACGAGCAGTATTTTGATTGATGGACCCGCGGGTCGAGCCCGCGGGTGACAGCGCAAAGAACGGAAAGACCATGGCCACCTTCCACTTCGATCTCGTCTCTCCCGAAAAGCTCGCCTTCTCCGGCGAGGTCGATCAGGTTGACGTCCCCGGCGTGGAGGGTGATTTCGGTGTGCTCGCCGGACACGCTCCGGTCATCGCCACGGTTCGTCCGGGCATCCTGACGATCACGACCGCCGGCAAGCGCGAGAAGGTGATCGTGCTCGGCGGCCTTGCCGAGGTGTCGGACAAGGGCCTCACCGTGCTCGCCGACGTCGCGACCGCGCTTGCGGACATCGATCGCGCGAAATTCGCCGAGACGATCAACGAGATGCAGGAGAAGCTCGCCGAGAAGGAGGGCTCCGAGCTCGACCACGCGATCGAGCGGCTCGACCACTTCAAGAGCATCCAGCAAGAGCTCAACACGACGGCTATGCACTAAGGCGCGGTTGCCGACCGGCGATCGCGCCGCCATGTCGAGTGAGCCGACCCCTTAGTGGAATAGCTCACACTTTTTCTATCATAGCCTGAGAAGGCTTGAATAATTCAACGCTCGCCACGCCCTGGCGAGCGTTTCAATGCTTGTTGCGCGCGGGATCGTCTGGCGGCATTCTCCCCGGCATATCTGGGTTCGGGGGCCGCTACTCATGAAGCGCAAGGTCGCAGCGATCCTCGCGGCCGATATCGCAGGTCAGAGCCGATTGGTTGCCGACGATGAGGAAGAGACGCTGCGGCGGCTCGCCTCTTCTCGACAAGTCCGCTTCTTCGCGGTCGGCCCGAACGAACGACCTGCAAATATGTGAAGCAGCTTGCAGCAAGGATCGTGCACAAATGACAAGCTGCAGCGCGATGACGATTTGGCCCGACCGCATCGCGATTTCATTCCTGACATAACGGACAAGCTGCCGTGCTGACCTTCACCACCGATGCTCTCCGCCCCCAGGACCGTTTCGAGCACTGGTGCGAGGTGCGCGGCAAGAGCCTGTTCGGGGTCACGATCGAGCTCGAGCGCGACAAGAGAGCCGATTTCCGCGGACACTTCTCGGCGACGCCGGTGGGCAGTGCCGTGCTGGCGCAAATGTCGGCTTCCTCCTACCGCGTCAGCCGGACCGCATCCGACATCGCGCGCGTTCCGAGCAACAGCCTGCATCTCGCCTGGCAGGTGCGCGGCCCCGGCCACATGAATATCGGTCGCGATCGTGTCCAGTTCGTGCGCAACGGCGACCTGGTGTTCGGCCATTCCAATCTTCCGTTTGCCTCGACACCCGAACGGACCGACGGCTTTGACTTCTTCAGCCTCAAGATCCCGGTCACCGACGAGCTCGTGCTCGGCGCGCGGATCGAGGATGCGCCGCCGGTCGCGCTGGCGCGTGATGCGAGCCTGACCCGGCTTGTCGGCGCCATGTTCCGCTCGATGACGCGAGATCTCGCGCAAGCCGGGCAGTTCGCCGACGACGTTGCGCATATGGTGCGCCTGGCGCTGCTCGCGCGCGGACGCGTGCGGCCACGCCAGGACGAAATCCGTGCCGCGCTGCATGCGGGCTACCTTCATGCCGCCCGCGAAATTCTGTTCCGCGACCTGCATCGCGCCTCGCTCACGCCGGCCGCGGTTGCCGCCGAGCTCGGCATCTCACTGCGGCAATTGCATGCGCTGTTCGAGCCGACCGGCCTGTCATTTGCGCGGACGCTGACGGCGGCAAGGTTGAAGGCGGCGAGGCGCGCGCTCTACGCCATACGGGAGCGCAGCATCGACGAGATCGCGTTCTCGTGCGGCTTCGACAGCATCGCGACCTTCTATCGCGTCTTCCGTTCGACCTACGGCATGACACCGGGCGACGCGCGGCGCATACCGCCGCAGGATCAGCCGGCGAATTCCGCGAACCGGGTCGCGACCGCGCGATAGACGTCGCGGCGGAACGGCACCACGAGATCGGCGACGCGGTCGAGGCGCTCCCAGCGCCATTGATTGAATTCGGCGGGCTGGCCGTTGCGCGGCGTCAATGGATCGATCTCCTCGTCGCGTCCGGTGAAGCGCAGCGCAAACCATTTCTGCCGCTGGCCGCGGAACTTGGCGAGCCGGTGCGATGCCGGCCCGTCATAGGCGGGGAATTCGTAGGTCATCCAGTCGGTCTCGCTGAGATAGTCGGCGTTGACCGCCCCGGTCTCCTCCCACAATTCGCGCATCACGGCCTGGCGCGGATCCTCGCCGGCGTCGATGCCGCCCTGCGGCATCTGCCATTCGAGGCCGGGCAGCACGATCTCCGGACCGTCGTCCTTGATCCGGTGGCCGATCAGCACGCGTCCGTCGGCGTTGAACAGCGCGATGCCCACATTGGGGCGATAGGGCTTATCTGATGACATTCAGTGGGTACGTCGCGCGTTGACCCGGTCGGCTACTTGGCCGCCAGACCGGCAAATTCCTTCACGACGCGCTCATAGACCGGACGCTTGAACGGCACAATCAGCCCCGGCAGATTCTTCATCGGCTCCCAGCGCCAGGTGATGAACTCGGCCTTGTGGCCTCCGCCCGGATTGGCGACGTTGATCTCGTTCTCATCGCCGGTGAAGCGCAGCGCGAACCATTTTTGCCGCTGTCCGCGATAGCGGCCCTTCCAGGCGCGGCCGGCGACGGTGCGCGGGATATCATAGATCAGCCAGTCCGAGACCTCGCCGAGCTTCTCCACGGACTTGATGCTGGTCTCCTCATAGAGCTCGCGCCGCGCCGCCTGAAACGTATCCTCGCCGGGATCGACGCCGCCTTGCGGCATCTGCCAGACATGCGCGTCGTCGACATGCTCGATGCCGCCCGCGCGGCGTCCGATGAAGACCAGCCCCGCAGTATTCAGCAGCATGATGCCGACGCAGGTTCGATAGGGCAGGTCTTCATAACGTGCCATGCTGCCGCTACCTCGCACATTTTCTGGAGCCGCCCGACCCGGCCCCCCCGGCAAGGTCTCGAGCTGCTCCAACGGATTGAATCTTTAGCCCGATTTTGATTTCAGCATCGCCGTTGTCAATGGCACAAGCATAATGCCCTTGGAGTCCAGTGTCTTGAGCCAGGCGCCGAGCCGCTCGATCGAGACCGGCAACGCCGAGGCGACGCCCACCGCTGCGCCGCGTTCCTTGGCGATGGTTTCCAGCTTGACCAGGGCGCGGTCGATTTCCGCCGACGTCGGCACCGCGTCGATGGCGAAATCGGCCTTGGCGAACGGCAATGCCTGCCCCGCGGAAAGGTTCTGCGCGACGCTACGCGGGGTGGAACCGTCGTCGAAATAGCTCAGGCCGCGCTTTGCCGCTTCGCGGACGATGGGCTGCATCACGGGATCGGCCGCAACGAACCGGCCTCCCATGAAATTGGCGATCCCGGCATAGCCCTGCAGGCGGCTGAGGTGCCAATAGAAGCGGTCGAGGTTCTGCTCGCTGCTCAGCGTGGTCAGCAGGGTTTGCGGCCCGGGATCATTGTCGGGATAGTCGAACGGCTCCATCGGGATCTGCAGCAGGATCTCGTGACGCTGGGTCCGGGCACGTTCCGCAAGCTTGCCCGGATCGGAGCCATAGGGCGTGAAGGCCAGCGTCACCGCCGGCGGCAGCTTCATGATGGCGTCGGTGGTCTTGGCGGCGCCGACGCCGAGGCCGGCGACCACGATGGCGACCACGGGCATCCGGGCGGCCTTGGCGCGGTCAGCCTCGGCCGCGTAGACCGTGAACGGCTTCAGGCCGTCGGCGATCACCGGGATCATGCCGTAGCGTGACTTTTCCAGCAGGCGCGGATCGATGCCGGTCATCGCAAGTGGCGGCGTATCGCCGTCGGCCTTGTCGGCCGGATCGCCGGCGCCGATCACCACGTCTTGGCGCTTGCCGCTGGAGCCGTCGATGATGGTGACGGTTCTCGCGTCGCTGGCTGCGGCCGGGGCCTTGGCGGCGGATTTGGCCGCCGGTTCGGCCGCCGCCTGGGCGGCTGGAGCGTGCTTGTCGTCGTCGGCGGCGGGCGGGGGATTGCGCAGCGTGACACGGGCGATCGGCTCGCCCCCGAGCGGGTTGTCGTTGAACAGCGCGATGCCGACAAAGCCGACCAGCACGAGCCCGAGCAGCACGGCGAGCGCCTGCATCGCCGTGAATGGCAGGCGAAACCGGCGCGTCCTGCCCACGGTCGTCTGCCCAAGCGGCGTGCTCAGTTCGTCGGCCGCTTCTGCCATGACCCTCCCCGAATCAACAGCGCGAACGATAGCACGATGCGGTGCAATCCCGCGCGTGCCGGCCTGCCCGGCAAAGCACGGTTACGGGCGGACACCGAAAGCAGAAAGGGCGGCCCGCGGGCCGCCCTGTTCGCCGAATCGATCGGATTAAATCAGTTCGCGGCCTTGTTGCCCGGCTTGTCGACCGCGGCCTTGTCGCGCGCGGCCTCCGGCGCCGCTGGCGCGCTCGAGGTCGACTTGATGCCGTGCAGCAGGTCGTCGGCCATCTTCAGCGCCTTGTCGTCCTTGGCGTCCGGCGGGACGTAGGACTGCGAGCCGGTCTTCTCGTCGCCGTCGTTCTTCAGATGGCCGCGCAGCGAAGCTTCGCCCTTGGTGTCGGTGCGCGCCTTCAGCTCTTCCGGCACGTCCTGCAGCACCTCGATGTCGGGCACGATGCCCTTGGCCTGGATCGACTTGCCCGACGGCGTGTAGTAGCGCGCGGTGGTCAGGCGCAGCGCGCCATTGCCCGAGCCGAGCGGGATGATGGTCTGCACCGAGCCCTTGCCGAACGAACGGGTGCCGACCAGCGTCGCCCGCTTGTGGTCCTGCAGCGCGCCGGCGACGATTTCGGAGGCCGATGCCGAGCCGCCGTTGATCAGCACGATCACCGGCTTGCCCTTGGTCAGGTCGCCCGGATGGGCGGCGCGGCGCTGGGTTTCCTCGGCGTTGCGGCCGCGGGTCGAGACGATCTCGCCACGCTCCAGGAAGGAGTCGGACACCGTGACCGCTTCTTCGAGCAGGCCGCCGGGGTTGTTGCGGAGATCGATGACGTAGCCCTTCAGCTTGTCGCCGATCTGGCCCTGCAGATTGGTGATCTCCTTCTTCAGGCCTTCGGTGGTCTGCTCGTTGAAGGTGGTGATGCGGATATAGGCGATGTCATCGGCCTCGACGCGCGCACGCACCGAGCGGACGCGGATGTTGTCGCGCACCAGCGTGACGTCGATCGGATTGTCCTGGCCCTTGCGGATGATCTTGAGCTTGATCTTGGTGTTGACCGGACCGCGCATCTTCTCGACGGCCTGGTTCAGCGTCAGACCCTGCACCGCCTCGTCGTCGAGGGTCGTGATGATGTCGTTGGCCATGATGCCGGCCTTCGAGGCCGGGGTGTCGTCGATCGGCGAGACGACCTTGATCAGGCCGTCTTCCATCGTGACCTCGATGCCGAGGCCGCCGAACTCGCCGCGGGTCTGCACCTGCATGTCGCGGAAGCTCTTGGCGTCCATGTAGCTCGAGTGCGGGTCGAGGCCGGTCAGCATGCCGGAGATCGCGGATTCGACCAGCTTGCTGTCATCGGGCTTCTCGACATAGTCGCTGCGCACCCGCTCGAACACGTCGCCGAACAGATTGAGCTGGCGATAGGTGTCCGACGTCGCGGCGCGCGCGCTCGATCCCATCAGCACAGCGCGGGGCTGCGTAACGAAAAGCGTCAGGGCCGCGCCGGTGGCGGCGCTAAGGAGAATTACCGAAGTCTTGCGCATCATCCGCGAACCTTTTCGCCTTCATTTGCGGCCCACCATGGACCTGGATCGATTGGAGTGCCGTCTTTCCGGAACTCGACATAGAGCACTGGCTGGCTCGCATTTGTCGCGAGAATGGATGCAACTTGGGACGTCGACCCCATGGTCGCAACCGGCTCCCCCGTAAGTACAAACTGGCCGATGTTTACCGAAATACGCTCCATCCCGGCGATCAGGACATGATACCCGCCCCCGGCATTGAGGATCAAGAGTTGTCCATAGCTACGGAAAGGACCAGCGTAAACAACCCAGCCGTCACACGGGGTTGTGACCTGCGCGCCCGGCTTGGCTGCCAAAGAAATGCCTTTTTGTACGCCCCCCGCGCCGTCGGAACCGCCAAATTCGCGAATCTTGGTACCGTTCACGGGATAGGAGAACAGGCCCTTGGCCGAGGCGAAAGCGACCGCCGGGCTCATGCGGGCCGGGTCCTTGAGCGCCCCCAGATTCGGCTTGCCGTTAACCGTCGCCGGCGCTCCCTGGAGGCTGGCGGTGGCGGCGGCCTTGGCCGCGCTCTTGAGATCCTGCTCCATCTTGGCGATCAGGGTCTGCAGATTGTCGGCCTGCTTCGACAGCGCGATGGCACGGGCGCCTTCGGCCTCCATGTCCTTTTCGGCCGCGCTCTGCTGCCGTTGCCGTTCGTCGACCAGCGCCGCCAGCCGGGTCTGGTCTTCCTTCAGCTTGTCGCGGTCGGCCGCCAGCGCATCGCGTTCGGTCGAGATGGTCTTGCGCAGCGCCACCAGCTCGCCGAGATCGGCCGCAAGCTTCTCGGCGCGGACGCGCAACTCCGGCACCACGGCGCCGAGCAGCATTGCGGTGCGCAGCGATTGCAGCGCGTCCTCGGGCCGCACCAGCAGCGCCGGCGGCGTGCGTCGCCCGGCGCGCTGCAGCGCGGCCAGCACCTCGATCACCTCGGAGCGGCGTGAATCGAGCGAGGCGCGGATTTCGCGCTCACGGCCGTCGAGCGGCTGCAGGCGTGCCTCGGCGTCAGCGATCCGCGTCTCGACGCCGCGGACCTGGCCGGCAATATCGATCAGCTGCTGATTGAGCTTGCTGCGGTCCTGGCCGATCGCGGCGATGTCGGCCTTCAGCTTCTCCTGCAGCTCGGTCGCCTTGCGCTGCTGCTCGCGCGCGGCCTCGAGTTCCTGTTCGCGCTGCTTGATCGCATCGGGCGATGGCTCCGCGGTTGCGGCCTGCTGCGCCGGCGGCGCGGATTGCTGCGCTGGTGGTGTCGCTTGCGCGTGCGCCGCGGCCAGCGGATAGGCGGCGAACATCGCGATCGACAGCGGCAGCGATGCCGGCAGCCGGCGGCGGCGCGCGGTGCCGGCATACGAAGCCGAATACGAAGCTGTGTCCCGCTTGTGCTGCATTCGCGTGAGTTCAGTGGTTTCGACTGTCCGTCACCACGCCTTACGCGCGATGATAGGGGTGGCCGGCCAAAATGGTTGCGGCGCGATAAATCTGTTCCAGAAGCATGACGCGGACCATTTGATGCGGCCAGGTCGCGGAGCCGAATGCAATTCGCAACAAAGCCTTGCGCTGCAATTCAGGCGAAAGTCCGTCTGCGCCGCCGATCACGAAGACAGTATGTGCTGTTCCCTCGTCGCGCCAGCGGCCGAGCTGCCGGGCAAAGGTCGCACTGTCGATGCTCTTGCCGCGTTCGTCGAGGGCGACCAGCGCGTGCTTCTCAGGCAGCAATGCGGAGATCGCCGCAGCCTCCTCGGCAATGCGCGCGGCGGTGTCGCGCGCGCGGCTTTCCGCGATCTCGTGGATCTCGAGGCCGCGAAACCCGAGCTTGCGGCCGATATCCTCGAAGCGCTCGCGGTAACGCTCGGCGAGCTCCCGTTCAGGGCCCTGTTTCAGACGGCCGATGCAGATCACGACAAGGCGCATCAACGCAGACTAGCTGCGCTGCAGCCGATTCGCATCGGCCTCGAACCCCCTTAGACCGCCGCGACCGCCGGGTTCTGAGTCCACAACCGCTCGAGGTTGTAGAACTCGCGCACCTCAGGCCTGAACACGTGCACGATCACCTCGCCGGAATCGATCAGCACCCAGTCGCAATTGGGCAAGCCCTCGACATGGATGTTCTTGACCCCGTTCTCCTTGAGGCTCTTCGTCACATTTTCCGCGATCGCGCCAACGTGCCGGTTAACCCGGCCGGTGGTGACGATCATGTAGTCGGAATATGCGGATTTGCCCCGAAGGTCGATGGTGACCGTCTCTTCCGCCTTCATGTCCTCGAGGCGGGAGAGGATCAGGCTCAGCGTCTTGTTGGCATCCGGTTTGTCGGCGTCCGGTTGCGCCTGCAAGGCCGCGGTTTTCGTCGATGTTTTACGCGCAGTCTTTGGAACCTTGGGTAAAACAGACTTTGACAATACAGATGTGGCCAGGGACCATTCCTTTCACTGTATCGCGGGTGCCGAATCCTCGGCCCCACGCGCCATACTACGCATGTGGGGTTAATGGTTTCAATATTCCAGTAACCCTTTTGCGCTTCATGCCGTTCTCCAGCTCCCGTCCGGGTTCCGAAGTCCGGTCGAAGACAGATTGGATTTCATTCCTGTCAGGAACACCCATGCCGGCGCCTGCTGGTCGGCCAGCCGTGTCGCCTGATTTTCGGGCATGCGATAGCGCGCGAGCGCCTGCGCCGCCGGTGCGGCAAGGGCGCGGAAGCTTTGGGGCGGACGGTCGATCACGGCAATCGGGACATCGGACGCGATGCGCCGCCAATCTTTCCAGCGATGAAATTGCGCGAGATTGTCAGCGCCCATGATCCAGACGAAGTGCACGCCGGAGACACGGCGGCGCAAGTGGATGATCGTGTCCACAGTGTAGCTGACGCCAATGACAGCTTCGAGACAGCTGATGTCGATGCGCGGATCATCGGCAACGCGGCGCGCGGCCTCGGCGCGCTCGGCAAGCGCATGCAGGCCGTCATGGTTCTTCAGCGGGTTGCCCGGCGTCAGCAGCCACCACACGCGGTCGAGCTGCAGGCGCTTGAGCGCAAACAGGCTGATGGCGCGATGCGCGGCGTGCGGCGGATTGAACGAGCCGCCAAGCAGCCCGATGCGCATGCCGTTGGTATAGAACGGAAGCGCCTGGGCTGCGGATAACGACACGCTCGATGCTTGCTGCAATGGCTTACCGTGCGCGTGCGACAATGATCACGGCCGCGTCTGCCCGGTGCCGTGGACGCGGTACTTGAAGCTCGTCAGCTGCTCGGCGCCAACAGGCCCGCGGGCGTGGAATTTGCCGGTAGCAATTCCGATCTCAGCGCCGAAGCCGAACTCGCCGCCGTCGGCGAACTGGGTCGAGGCGTTGTGCAGCACGATCGCCGAATCGACTTCGTTGAGAAACCTTTGCGCGGCAGTGGCATCCTCCGTCACGATCGCATCGGTGTGATGCGAGCCGTGATTTTGAATATGCGTAATCGCTTCATCGAGACCGTCGACGATCCTCGCCGAGATGATCGCGTCCTCGTATTCGGTGTCCCAGTCCTCGTCGGATGCGGGCTTCACCCTGGCATCGACGCCCTGCACGGCGTCGTCGCCGCGCACCTCGCAACCGGCATCGATCAACAGCTCGACCAGCGGTTTCAGCTGCGTCGCGGCAGCGTTGCGATCGACCAGCAGGGTCTCGACGGCGCCGCAGACGCCGGGACGGCGCATCTTGGCGTTCAGCACGACCGCCTTGGCCATATCGAGCCTGGCGCTGGCATCGACGTAGATGTGGTTGACGCCCTCGAGATGCGCGAACACCGGAACGCGTGCCTCCGCCTCGACGCGTGCGACGAGACTCTTGCCGCCGCGCGGTACGATCACATCGATGCCGCCGTTCAATCCCGTCAGCATCAGGCCGACGGCCGCACGGTCACGGGTCGGCACCAGGGTAATCGCGGCCTCGGGCAGGCCGGCTTCACGCAGGCCCTGCACGAGGCAATCATGGATCGCACGGCAGGAGCGGAAACTGTCCGAGCCGCCGCGCAGGATCACGGCGTTGCCGGACTTCAAGCACAGCACACCAGCGTCGGCGGCGACGTTGGGGCGGCTCTCGAAGATCACGCCGATGACGCCGAGCGGCACGCGGACGCGTTCGATGGTCATGCCGTTCGGCCGCTGCCAGCTTTCGGTGACGGCGCCGACCGGATCGATGATCTCGCGCACGGTCGCAACGCCATCGGCCATGCCGGCAACGCGCGCCTGGGTCAGCGTCAGGCGGTCGACGAAGGCGGAGGTCATGCCGCTCGCGCGCGCCTCGGCAACATCCTCGGCATTGGCGGCGAGGATGGCCGGCGCGTCGGCGCGGATCGCGCGCTCGATCGCGGCGAGCGCCCGGTCCTTCTGCTCCGGCGGCGCCAGCGCCAGCACGCGCGCCGCGGCGCGCGCCTTGGCGGCGAGGTCGGTCATCAGGGCAGTAAGATCGGCGTTGCCGTCGATCGCCTTCAGGGGGGCGCTCATGAAACTACCAGCTTTGGACTAAGGCCATGTTCTAGCATGGCAATTGAAGGGTGGCGAGGCGCGGAACCGGCATGGCAGGTGGGCGGCAGGCCGCCTCGCTCGGCCAATGGCCTATCCAGTGGCTTATTTGGGCGGGATCGCCCCGGCCGGGCCGATCACGAGGTCGTCGCGATGGATCATCTCGGACCGGCCGCTGATGCCCAGAATGGTCATCACGTCGGGCGAGGAGCGGCCCATGATCTTCTCGGCGTTCTCGGCGTCGTATGCGACCAGGCCGCGGCCGATCTCGTGGGTGTCGGGGCCGCGCACCACCACGGCATCGCCGCGGGCGAACTGGCCGTCGACCCGGATCACGCCAGCCGGCAACAGGCTCTTGCCGGCGCGCAGCGCCGCCACCGCGCCGGCATCGATGGTCAAGGTGCCCTTTGGCTCGAGTGAGCCCGCGATCCAGCGTTTGCGCGCGGTGACGGGATTGGCGGGGGTCAGGAACCAGGTGCAGCGGCCGCCGTCGGCGATCGCAGCAAGCGGATGCTCGATCTTGCCCGATGCGATCAGCATGTGGGTGCCGGCCGTGGTCGCTATCTTCGCGGCTTCGATCTTGGTGGTCATGCCGCCGCGCGACAATTCGGACCCGGCCGAGCCGGCCATCCCCTCGATCTCCGAGGTGATGCTTTCGACCACCGGGATCAGCCTGGCGTCGGAATCGAGCGCGGGCGGCGCGGTGTAGAGGCCGTCGATATCGGACAGCAGGATCAGAAGATCCGCGCTCGCCATGGTGGCGACGCGGGCGGCGAGGCGATCATTGTCGCCATAGCGGATCTCGGTGGTCGCGACCGTGTCATTCTCGTTGATCACGGGCACCGCGCCCCATTCCAGCAGCTTTGCGATCGTCGAGCGCGCGTTGAGATAGCGGCGGCGCTCTTCGGTGTCCTGCAGCGTCACCAGAATCTGCCCGGCGCCGATGCCGTGATGGCCGAGCACCTCCGACCAGATTCGCGCCAGCGCGATCTGGCCGACCGCTGCGGCAGCCTGGCTCTCTTCGAGCTTCAGCGGGCCGCGCGGCAGCTTCAGGCGGCTGCGGCCGAGCGCGATCGAGCCCGACGACACCACCATGACCTCGCAGCCTCGCTTGTGCAGCTTTGCGATGTCCTCGACCAGCGCGGCGAGCCAGGACGCGCGCACCTCGCCGGCCTGCGAGTCGACCAGCAGCGATGAGCCGACCTTGACGACGATGCGGCGAAAGTTCTTGAGCGCGGGGCGTTTCATGGATTTGGTCTGGCAGGAAGGTGGAAGCAATAGACGCCACAATGTGGCTTGGGAAGTCCAGGCGTTGCGCGGCTTGTGCCGTTCAACCCTGCGGCACCGGCGTCGCCCACGGCTCCGCCTGACCCTTGGCCTTGTTGGACACCGGCGCTTCGCCGATCACGTCGACCAGCGCGCGCAGCGCATCCTGCACGCCTTCGCCGGTCGCGCCTGACAGCAACAGCGGCGTCTTCTTCGCCGCCCGCTTGAGGCGGTCCTTCTGCTTCTTCAGTTCGTCGGGCGCGACCGCGTCGATCTTGTTGAGCGCGACGATCTCGATCTTGTCGGCGAGATGGCCCTCATAGGCTTCGAGTTCGGTGCGCACCGTCTTGTAGGCCTTGCCGGCATGCTCGCAGGTCGCATCGACCAGATGCAGCAGCACGCGGCAGCGCTCGACGTGACCGAGGAAGCGGTCGCCGAGCCCGGCGCCTTCATGCGCGCCCTCGATCAGGCCGGGGATGTCGGCGAGCACGAATTCGCGGCCGCCGAAATTCACCACGCCCAGCTGCGGATGCAGCGTGGTGAAGGGATAGTCGGCGATCTTCGGCCGTGCCGCGCTGACCACCGAGAGGAAGGTCGATTTGCCGGCATTGGGCAGGCCGACCAGCCCGGCGTCGGCGATCAGCTTCAGCCGCAGCCAGATCCAGCGCTCTTCGCCGGGCGCGCCGGGATTGGCGTTGCGCGGCGCGCGGTTGGTGGAGGATTTGAAATGCGCGTTGCCGAAGCCGCCATTGCCGCCTTCAGCCAGCACGAATTTCTCGCCGAGCTCGGTGAAGTCGTGCAGCAGGGTCTCGCGGTCCTCGTCGAACACCTGGGTGCCGACCGGCACCTTCAGCACGATCGGCTTGCCGTTGGCGCCATGGCGGTCCTTGCCCATGCCATTGGTGCCCTTCTGTGCCTTGAAGTGCTGCTGGTAGCGGTAATCGATCAGCGTGTTCAGTCCGTCGACGGACTCGATGATGACGTCACCGCCGCGACCACCATTGCCGCCGGAGGGACCGCCGAACTCGATGAACTTCTCGCGCCGGAACGCGACGCAGCCGTTGCCGCCGTCGCCCGAGCGAATATAGACCTTGGCTTCATCGAGGAATTTCATGATTTTCACTAGTTAGGGCAGGGTGGCCGCGGCGGCAACCCGGAAAGGCCCTGACTTCTGCGAAAAGCCTTAATTTTCGGGCCTTTTTACGGCCCTTGCGGCTAACTCGGCCGCCGCCGGACCAGGAATTTCTGCATCCCCTCGAGCACCAGCTCGCGGCGCTGGTTGTGCACGGTCGAGCGCAGCGTCACGACGCCGGTGGTCTTGCCCGGCGACAGCTCGATCACCTCCAGCGCGGGGTAGATGGTATCGCCGGCATAGACCGGTTTCAGGAACTTGCTCGATTGCTCGAGGAAGCCGATCAGCGACTCCTCCACGACATAGGGGAACAATCCCGCGCCGGGCGCGGTGTGCACCAGGGTCTGGAAGCCGTGCGCGAGCAAATCAGGCATGCCGCGCGCGCGGCAATATTCGACGTCGTAATGGATCGGATGTGTGTCGCCGCTGGCGGTCTGGAACGCCGCGAACACCGCCGAGGTCTGGGTCCGGCTCGGAATCACGAAGCGCTCGCCGAGCACGAAATCCTCGAACCAGCGCTGCGCGGGGACCATGCGATGCTGGGTGGGGTCGAATTCGCTCATGCGGCGTTTCCTGCTCTTTTTGTTGCCGGGATGAGCTACCGGTATCGCAGCGGCGCAGGTGCGGCAATCCGTTCAATTCGTCATGCCCGGGCTTGTCCCGGGCATCCACGTCTTTAAAACCGGACGACTCGGGAACAAAAGCGCAAGTCTGCTCATGAGCCTGTTCGCAAAGCTGTCCTCCTACGACGACCGATCGGCGCGGCTCGCCGGCATCGGGTTGATGCTGCTGTCGATCTTCATGTTCTCGTTCGGCGATGCGATGGGCAAATTCATCGTCGCCACCTATTCGGTCGGGCAATTGCTGTGGCTGCGCGCCTGTGCGGCGCTGCTCGTGCTGCTGCCGATCGTGTGGCAGCGGCGCGCGGATTTTCTGCATCTGGAACGCCCGTGGCTGCAATTGCTGCGCGTCACGCTGTCGACGGTGGAGGTTGCGGCGTTCTTCCTGGCGACCGTCTATCTGCCGCTCGCCGACGTCATCACCTACTATCTGGCCGGACCGATCTTCGTCACCGCGATGTCGGGCCTCGTGCTCGGCGAGCATATCGGCTGGCGGCGCTGGACCGCGATCCTGGTCGGCTTCTGCGGGGTGTTGATCGCGCTTCGGCCGTCGGCGCAGACCATCAGCTGGCCGGCAATGATCGCGCTCGGCGGCAGCCTGTCGTTTGCGGTGCTGATGCTGATCACGCGCTCGCTGCGCGCGACGCCCGATATCGTGCTGGCGACGTCGCAATTCGGCGGCACCTTCATCCTGGGCCTCGTGCTCTCGCCGTTCGGCTGGGTGACGCCGTCAGCCGGCAGCCTCGTGCTGTTCTTCACCGCCGGCATCATCTCGGTCGCGGCGCTGCTTTGCGTCAATCGTTCGCTGAAGCTCGCGCCGGCGAGCGTGGTGGTGCCGTACCAGTATTCGATGATCGTCTGGGCGGTGATCTTCGGCTTCGTGGTGTTCGGCGACGTGCCGTCCTGGGCCACCATCGTCGGCGCCGCTGTCATCATCGCGGCCGGCCTCTACATCTTCGTGCGCGAGCAGCAGCTCGGACGCACGGATTCCGCGATCAATCCGCCGGCGTGATGTTTACCCTCCCCTGGAGGGGGAGGGTCGACGCGAATGCAATGAGCGGCGGGGTGGGGTGAAGGTCTCTCCTCATCCAACGGTGCCCGAGTGGAGAGATCACCCCACCCCGTTGCGCCTTCCGCTGCGCTTCATGCGCAACGACCCTCCCCCTCCAGGGGAGGGTGAAGCCAAAAGCCTCAGCTCTCCCGCCGGGTCGAGTTGTTCCAGCGCTTCAGCGACGTCCAGACACCGCGTGACAGGCGGAAGCAGTCGACCGGGCTCGAGGAGCCCAGCGCCTCGAAGCGGTGCAGCTCGACGCCGCCCCACTGGAAGCCGCACTTCTCGAGAATGTTGCGCGACGACGGATTGACGACGCGGGCGCCCGAGATCAGCTGGTCGAGATCGAACTCCTCGAAGAAGTAATCGATCACCGCGCGCGCAGCCTCGGTGCCGAAGCCCTGGCCCCAATAGTCGACGCCGAGCCAGTAGCCGAGTTCGGCCGATGTCTCCTCGCGCCAGTCGATGCCGACCATGCCGATCGGCGTGTGATTGTTCTCGATCAGGAAAACGGTTTCGCGCCCGCCGGCGCCGAGCGCGCGCACGAAGTCGATGGCGTCGTCCTGGGTATAGGGATGCGGCAGGCGGCGTGTGTTCTCCGCGATGCGGCGGTCATTGGCGAGGCGTGCGATTGCTTTTACGTCCGCGAGCGTCGGCTTGCGCAATGTCAGCCGTTCTGTCTCGAGGACGCAAGCTCTTGCCTCGCGCAAGGTCGGCGTCGGGATGTCCTGCAACATGTCGAGCTCCTGTGATGCGAAAAAATCGGTACGCAACGCTTGGAACGTCACGCGCGGTCGAAGTGGAATGCGCGCAACAAAAAGGGGAGGCCGGTCATCCCGCCTCCCCTTGGAGCCCTTTGCGACTCCGCCGGTTCAACAGGACCCGGCGGACTCATGTGTGTCCACCGTCTACTCGGCCGCCTCTGCCATCGGAATAACCGATACGAATGTGCGGCCGTTGGCTTTGGCACGGAACTCGACATGACCCTCGACCTTGGCGAAGAGAGTATGATCGGTGCCCATGCCGACATTAAGGCCAGGATGCCAGGTGGTGCCGCGCTGACGCGCGATGATGTTTCCGGGGATCACGCGCTCGCCACCGAACGCCTTGATGCCAAGGCGCTTGCCCTTGGAATCACGCCCGTTGCGCGATGAACCGCCTGCTTTTTTGTGAGCCATGGCTCGTCTCCGACTTCGCTTTGATCTCTAGATCAATTCCTTGACGGAATCATTTCACGTTTTGTCACGCTTCACATCTGAAAGCGCGACGATCACTTCTTCTTAAGCCTTGGCCGCGGCCTTCTTGGCCGGAGCCTTCTTGGCGGCCGGCGCCTTTGCGGGCGCCTTCTTCTTGGCCGCCTTTGGCGCTGCATCCTCGCCATCGGCGGGCGCTGCGACCTTTTCCTTCTTCGGCCGCGGGCCGACGGTCGGCTTGGCGTTATCGGCGAGGATCTCGGTGATGCGAAGCACCGTGAGCTCGTCGCGATAGCCGCGCTTGCGGCGTGAATTCTTGCGGCGACGCTTCTTGAACGCGATCACCTTGGCGCCGCGCTTGTGCTGCAGCACTTCAGCTGCAACGGACGCGCCTGCCACGGTGGGCGTTCCCAGCACCGGCGTATCACCGCCGAGCACCAGAACTTCGCCAAGCTGCACGATCGTGCCGACATCGCCGGCGATCTTGCCTATCTCGAGTACATCATTCGGAGCGACACGGTATTGCCGGCCGCCGGTTTTGATGACTGCGAACATCGTTTGATTCCTTCGTGTTCGATCCCGGCCTCGGACGATTCGCCCGGGTCGGCTTTTTGTTCAGTCGCTATGGGTTGCGTGTCTCGTGCGAAGGGAATGAATTCCCAAATGGTCCGCACAAAAACGATCGGCGCGAGAAATCCCCGCGCCGGATGGGGGGACTTATAGCCGCAAACGACCGAGAGTCAAGGTAAAGCAGGGCAAAAACCGGCCAAAAATGAAGGGTTTGGCATGGTTTTGGCCGAGATTGGCGGCTCAAGCCTGCGCCTGGGCCGCGATCCTCGCGTGGCGTCGGATTGTCTGGGGCGGCTGGCCCAGCACCCGCAAGAACGCCCGCCGCATCCGTTCGCGGTCGGCAAAGCCGGTCTCTACGGCAATTTCGTCCATCGAATGGCGGCCGTCACCGATCAATTCGCGCGCCGCCTCGACCCTAAGATGCTCGATCGCCTTGGCCGGTGACTGGCCGGTCTCTGAACGGAAGGCGCGGCTGAACTGGCGCGGGCTGAGCCGTGCGACGGCGGCCAATTCCTCGACCGAGAGCTCGTTGCGCAGATGCGCCTTGGCGTAATTGAGCGCGTTCTGGATACGATCGGATTTCGGGTCGAGCTCGAGCAGCGCCGAAAACTGCGACTGTCCGCCGGTGCGGCGGTGATAGACGACGAGCTTGCGCGCCACCGAGCGGGCGACCTCGACGCCGAGGTCATGCTCGACCATCGCCAGCGCCAGATCGATCGTCGCGGTCATGCCGGCCGAGGTCCAGATCGGCCCGTCGACGATGTAGATGCGGTCCTGCTCGACTTTCAGCTTGGGAAAGCGCGCCTGCAGCTCGGCGGCGTATTGCCAATGCGTGGAGACGCGCCGGCCGTCGAGCAGGCCGGCTTCGGCGAGCGAGAAGGCGCCGACGCAGGGCGCGGCGATGCGCTGTGACGCCGTCAGGGCGCGGCGAACATAGTCGGTCAGCTTCGGTGACGCTGGATGCAGCTCGGTGCCCGCGCCGACGAACAGCGTGTCGAAGCTGCGCGCGCTGAACGCTTCGGTCTCGACATTGAAGCCCGCGGATGACCGCACCGGGCCGCCATTCTCGGACAGCAGTGTGACCCGGTAGAAATTTTCACCCGCCACCAGATTGGCGATCTCGAAGGCGGTGATGGCGGTGAAGCCCATCACCTGGAAGCCCGGGAAGACGACGAAGCCGATCTCCTGCATGGAACCCTCCAGCCACGATACATGTCCTAAAAAGGTGTATATATGACATTTAAGCCATGCAAGGGGGCTTGTAAAACTTGAGCCGCGGCCAAAACCGGCCGCCCAGGTCAAACAGGAGACCAACATGACCAAGTCAGCCAAAGGAACGGCGCTCGTTACCGGTGCGTCGTCCGGAATCGGTGCCATCTACGCGGACCGGCTCGCACGGCGTGGCTACGATCTGATCCTCGTCGCACGCAACCGCGAGCGCCTCAATGGGCTTGCCAAGCGTCTGTCGGCGGAGACAGGCCGATCGATCGAGATCGTTGCCGCCGACCTCGGCAAGCGCGGCGACGTGTCACGGATCGAATCCATTCTGCGCAGCAATACCGGCATCAGCCTGCTGGTGAACAATGCGGGCGTCGGTGCAACCGCGCCGCTGCTCGCATCCGATGTCGACAAGATGAGCGACATGATTGCGCTCAATGTCGATGCGCTGATGCGCCTGACCTATGCGGCGGTGCCGGGATTTGTCGCGCGCGGCAACGGCACCATCGTCAACATCGCCTCGATCGTCGGTGTCGCGCCCGAAATTCTCAACGGCGTCTACGGCGGCAGCAAGGCTTTCGTCCTCGCCTTGACGCAGTCGTTGCAGCATGAGCTCAAGGACAAGAACATCCGGGTCCAGGCCGTGCTGCCGGGCGCCACCGCGACCGAATTCTGGGGCGTGGCCGGTACGCCGGTCGAGCATCTGCCCGGCGAGATCGTGATGAAGGCCGAGGACATGGTCGATGCCGCGCTCGCCGGTCTCGATCAGGGCGAGGTCATCACCGTGCCTGCGCTGCCGGATGCCGCCGATTGGCAGGCCTATGAGTCTGCCCGCCAGAAGCTGATGCCGAACCTGTCGCGCAGCACGCCTGCGGCGCGCTACGGGCTGAAGGCCGCCTGACGCCCCTGCGAAAATTGCGTCCCGCGCAGGCCGAGTGCCCGAACGCGGGACGCAACCATTTGAGTTCCCGGCCGTTACAGCATGATCCGGAAAAGTGCGAAGTGGTTTTCCGAAATGATCATGCTCAAACAATAGTGCAGGCAACCTCAAGCGGGCAGGCAAGGGCGAATGGCTGAAGACGCTGGATTGACCACGGGCATCGCGCACCACGGTGCCGCGCGGTTGCCGTCTGTCGACATCGACAGCTTCAACATCGAGCTGAAGGACGACGAGGGCTTTCTCGGCGATCGCGCCTCGAAGGGCGCGTTCCGCAAGATCCTCGACCGCTGGCGCAAGCCGCTGCGCAAATCGGACGAGGATCCGTTCGGCGACGAGCCGTCGGACAAGATCAGCAAGAAGAAGCTCGATGAGCTGTTGGTCGGCGACGACACCGAGGCCTCGGCGGTCGTGCACAGCGCCATCGAGGAGTTTGCGCAGGAGCTCGCCCATGTGACGCGGCGCTTCCTCAACACCAAGGCCTGGGCCAAGACCGAGCGCATCGTGGTCGGCGGCGGCTTCCGCGACTCCAGGCTCGGCGAACTCGCCATCGCACGCACCGAGATCATCCTGAAGTCGGAGGATTTCAAGGTCGATTTGCTGCCGATCCGCTTTCACCCCGACGATGCCGGCCTGATCGGCACGCTGCATCTGGCGCCATCGTGGATTTTCGAGGCCCATGACGGCGTCCTCGCCGTCGACATCGGCGGCACCAATATCCGCTGCGGCGTGGTCGAGTCGCGCTGGAAGAAGGCGCCCGATCTCTCCAAGGCGGCGGTCTGGAAATCGGAGCTGTGGCGCCACGCCGATGACGAGCCGACGCGCGAGGGCGCGGTGAAGCGGCTGGTGAAGATGCTGAAGGAGTTGATTGCCGCCGCCGAGAAGGAGAATCTCAAGCTCGCGCCGTTCATCGGCATCGCCTGTCCCGGCGTCATCAATGACGACGGATCGATCGAAAAGGGCGCGCAGAACCTGCCCGGCAATTGGGAGAGCAGCAAATTCAACTTGCCGGCGAGTCTGGTCGAGGCGATCCCGCAGATCGGCGATCATGACACCGCGATCGTGATGCACAATGACGGCGTGGTGCAGGGGCTGGCCGAGGTCCCGTTCATGCAGGACGTCGCGCGCTGGGGCGTGCTGACGATCGGAACCGGGCTTGGCAATGCCCGCTACACCAATCGCAAGCGGGAGAACGGCAAGGACGAGAAGAAGGCCGAGAAGAAAGACAAGGATGACGAGAGCGAAAAGAGCGAGAAAAAGGCCAAAAAAGCCAGGAAAGCCGACGCCTGAGCCGTGCGGGCTTCAGCGATCGTGCGCGCTCCATCCGGGCTACGGTCTGCCTTCTCCTTCCCCCTGAAAGGGGGAAGGTCGGGATGGGGGTCAGCCGCAGGCGATGCTGTTTGCGGAGAGAGCAGATCTCCACCCGCTTTGCTCTGGCGAGCAAAGCGACCTCCCCTTTTCAAGGGGAGGTAAGCATGCGTAGATGGGGTAACGGGCCGGCCGCCCGCTCGCTACGGCGCAATTTGGAAGCGCGCTCGCGAGCGGCCTGTTGGTTGGAAGGCGGTCGTCCCTCAAACTGATGGTGTTCA